>CAZVBY010000021.1:0-19362 GCA_964625895.1 uncultured Thiobacillus sp. | reverse complement strand
CGCGCCAATAGGCTCGGCTATTGGCTTGGCGCGGGATGCGCAAATCTGCTCGCAACTTGCCTCGCCACCATCCCGCGACCTGGTGAAATATCCGGGTTAACCATCAAGCTTCCATTCAGGAACCCGGCAACCTGCGCTTTGATTTGTTGCAGGATCCGGACGACCCCACGCGCTTCATTTTCTACGAAGCCTATTGCACGGCAGACGATGCCGCCGCGCACAAACTTATGTCACATTACGCAGCCTGGCGCGACACCGTAGCAGATATGATGGCCGCACCGCGGCGGGGAGAAAAGCTGGCGGGATTGTTTGCCCGAACCAGCAGTTAGCAAAAAACTGCCGCTTATTCCACCGTGATCGTGATCCTGTCCGACAGGAGCGGGGGATCATGCGGGATGTGGTTCATGTCCCCCAGCAGCAACTGCAGGGTGTGTGTCCCCGGCGCAAGTTCAACGGAAGTTTCGGTTTGGCCTCCGCCGAAGTGCTTGTGGTTGGCATCCGCGGGAATGGGACTTTCCATGGTCGGCAGCTTGGTTACATTGATCAACAGATGATGGTGTCCGGTATTCGGCCTGTCGATCCCCGCAGGGGCGACTCCCATGCCTTTCAGTCCGAACTTCACAGTCACCGGGCTTTTCACCACTTCGCCGCTTGCGGGAGAAATGAAATAAACACCCGCACCAGCGGGAGCAGGCGTGCGCGCATCAACCGCGCCAACCATCAGCAGGGACGCCACGACCAGCGTCCACGAAAAATGTTTGTTCATCATGCACCTCCTTTGGTGGAGCATCGAACACGGCCAGGAAACCTGGTTTCCTGGCCACAACGCATTTTCAATCTAGCGCATTTGAAAAGACCATCCTCGCTGTGCAGGTACTTGTCTCGCAGTGCAAACCTTACCGCCACTCCTTGGGCAGGAAGTAATCTCCGTAGGCGTCGGACTCCATCGGGATGTCGATGACCCCACTGGAAACCGCCTGGGCGTGGTGACCGACCAGTTCCGGGAAACCGATCACCAGTCCCACGACGATCAGCTGAATAACCAGGAAAGGCACGGCGCCCCAGTAAATGTCGGTGGTCTTGATTTCGGGCGGAGCGACGCTCTTCAGATAGAACAGCGCGAAGCCGAATGGCGGGTGCATGAACGAGGTCTGCATGTTGACCGCGAGCATGACGCCGAACCACACCGGATCGATGCCAAGTTTCAAGGCAACAGGCAGCAGCAGCGGTACGATGATGAAGGCGATTTCGAAAAAGTCGAGAAAGAACGCCAGCAGAAAAACGAGAATGTTGACCGCGATGAGGAAGCCGATGACCCCGCCGGGCAGGTGATCGAACAGGCCTTCCACCCACAGGTCGCCATCGAGTCCACGGAAGGTGAGCGAGAATACGGTGGAGCCGATCAGGATGAAGATGACGAAGCTGGTGAGCTTGAGCGTCGTGTCCATCGACTGGTTGAGGATGTTCAGCTTGAGCCGTCCCTTGATGGCCGCCAGCGCCAGCGCGCCGGTGGCGCCCATCGCGCCGCCTTCGGTGGGGGTGGCGATGCCAAGGAAGATGGTGCCCAGCACCAGGAAGATCAGCACCAGCGGCGGCACCAGCGAGGTGAAGATTTTTGTGGTGAGTTGCGCCGAGGTGAGCGTGCGCGCCGAGGCGGGCAGGGCAGGGGTGGCTTCGGGCTTGATCAGGGAGATGATGAATATCAACAGCATGAACAGGCCGACCAGAATCAGGCCGGGCAGCAGCGCGCCGGTGTACATGTCGCCGACCGATGCGCCGAGCTGGTCCGCGAGCACGATCAAAACCAGAGAAGGCGGAATGATCTGCGCCAGCGTGCCGGATGCGGCGATGACGCCGGATGCGAGCTTCTTGTCATAGCCGTAGCGCAGCATGATGGGCAGCGAAATCAGGCCCATGGCAATGACGGAAGCCGCCACGACGCCGGTGGTGGCTGCCAGCAGCGCGCCGACCAGGATCACCGAATAGGCCAACCCGCCGCGCACGCGGCCGAACAACTGCCCCAGCGTGTCGAGCAAGTCTTCCGCCATGCCTGAACGTTCCAGGATCAGCCCCATGAAGGTGAAGAAGGGAATCGCCAGCAGGGTCTGGTTGGTGGCGATGCCGTATATGCGCTCAGGCAGCGCCTGCAGGAAACTGAAATCAAACAGGCCGAGATAAATGCTGAGCGTGGCGAACACGAGACCGTTGGCCGCAAGTGAAAATGCCACGGGATAGCCAAGAAGCAAAAATACAACCAGCGACAGGAACATGATTGGCGCGAGGAGATCCATTACATTTCCTCCGCCGGTTTTTCAGTGGGCAATGCGTAGTCCCCAGTCAGCACGCCGATGCGCTTGATGATTTCTGAAATGCCTTGCAGCAGCAGAAGACCAAAACCCAGCGGCAGCAGCAGCTTGGCCGGCCAGCGGATGAGCCCGCCCGCATCCGGCGACATTTCCTGAATGCGCCAGGATTCGGCGAACAATGGCCACGACAGCCAGGCGAGCAGGCCGGCCACCGGCAGCAAAAACAGCACACCGCCCAGCAGGTCGATCCAGGCCCGGCCTTTGTCTGAAAACCGCTGATACACGATGTCAATACGCACATGGCTGTTGTGCTGCAGCGTGTAGCCCGCGCCCAGCAGGAACATGGCGCCGAAACCATACCACTGCGCTTCCAGCCAGGCGTTGGAGCCTTCGCCCAGCAGATACTTGGCCAGCGCGTTGCCGGTGGCGATTAGCGTGGTGATGAGCACCAACCACATCACCAGCTTGCCCGCGCGATCATTCAGCGCGTCGATCAGTCGGCTGAGGCTAAGCAAAGCTTTCATTGGAGACTCCATTCTTCTGCGTGCCGGGTTCCCTGGCGCATTCGGGGATGGAAAAGTGATTTCACTTCTTACCCCTCCCCAGCCCTCCCCGGCAAGCGGGGAGGGAACGGTGGCACTTGCTCCCCTTCCGTTTGCATGGGATGTTTGGGAGGGAACCGTGGCGCCTGCTCCTCCCCCGCTTGCCGGGGGGTGGAGGCGGAAAAGGCAAAGCCAACTGCTTGGCTTTGCCCCGCCGGAACGGGACTGGCGTGCAAGCCAGCCACTGGACGGTTGGGAGGGGTGGGTAAACTGGAGCAGCGTGGCCCTCGCTCCTCCCCCGCTTGCCGGGGGAGGTTGGGAGGGGGTAAATGCTGTTCAATGACCTGCATGACTCCCTCGATATTGCCCAATATTTCGTTGTTCCAGAATCGAAGAACCTTGAAACCCTGAGAATGAACAAAATGGTCACGAGCAACGTCATCTCGATTATCGGCATGCTGCCCACCGTCTATTTCCAGGCACAAACGAACGTCAAGGCTTGCAAAATCCAGAATATAGGGGCCAAGAGGAAACTGTCGACGGAACTTGAACCCGGTTTGTTGTTTTCGCAGTTGCTGCCATAGCAAAAACTCTGCATCAGTCATGTCGCGTCTAAGCTTGCGGGCGATGTGTGTGCGTGACGTTGGCATTCAGATCGCTCCGGATTTTTTCAAGAGTTCCGCCAGCCGTTCGGCGACGACTTTATACCCCGCTGCATTCGCGTGGATGGGATCGGATTTCAGACTGTTGTCCTTCAACACATCGTTGAAGATTTCGCCTTCGTAAGGCAGGCCGAATTCATCGGCGAGTTTTTCATAGAGTTCGGGCGGGCCGGAAAAAAGTTTGGGTTCGGGCACGCCGATGAGCACGACGTTTGCGCCTTTTGCACGAATGGACTGGATCATGGCGCGCAGGTTGGCTTCGGTTTGCCCGTTGCCCTGACGCTTGAGCATGTCATTGCCGCCCAGGCAAAGCAGCACGAGTTTGGGTTGGTGTTCGTCGAGAATTTCGGGCAGGCGTTGCAGTCCTTCCGATGTGGTTTCGCCGGGCACGCCGGCATTGATGACGGTTCGATTGGTCAGGCGGGAAAGCACGGCCGGATAGGAATTTTCAAGCGATGTGCCGGTACCGTGAGTGAGGCTGTCACCAAAGGCGACAATGGTGTCGCCAGCACTCAATCGGGGCAGCTGCGGCGGGCGGTCGCAGGCGGTGGTAAGGAGTAGCGAAGTCCAGACCAGTATGAGCAAATATTTCCAGTACGGGTACTTCAAGCTTTCACCCTCACCCCAACCCTCCCTTGCAGGGCGCGCTCTGGCCTGCATGCCAGAGCCGCTCGACGGGCGCGGAGCATGCTCCACGAATTCCCCGTCTCGCCCCCTCAAGGGAGAGGGGGAATATAGTGGCAGCCTCACGCTTCACGAGTATTAGTTGCCCGCCACCGTCATTTGGTCGATGAGGATGGAGCCAGTCTGCTTGCTGCCGCGCCGGTCCACATCCTTGCCGATGGCGAGGATGCCTTGGTACATGTCCTTCAGATTTCCGGCGATGGTGATTTCTTCCACCGGATATTGAATCTCGCCGTTTTCCACCCAGAAGCCCGCCGCACCGCGCGAGTAGTCGCCGGTCACCATGTTGGCGCCCTGGCCCAGCATCTCGGTGATCAGCAGGCCCGTGCCCATTTTTTTCAGCAGTTCCGGCAGGTCGAGTTCGCCCGGTTGCAGCAGCAGGTTATGGCTGCCGCCGGCGTTGCCGGTGCTGGCCATGCCCAGCTTGCGCGCGGAGTAGGTGGAAAGGAAATAACCTTGCACCACGCCATCCTTCACCACATCGCGGGCTGTCACCTTCACGCCTTCATTGTCGAACGGGCAGGAGCCCAGCCCCTTGTTCACGAACGGGTCTTCGCGCAGGTTCACAATGGGCGAGAAGATCGTTTGCCCCAGACTGTCGAGCAGAAAAGACGATTTGCGATACAGGCTGCCGCCGGATACGGCGCCGACGAAGCTGTTCAGCAGGCTGATCGCAACCGGCGCTTCGAACACAACGGGGCAGGTGCGCGTATCCAGCTTGCGGCCGTTCAACCGCCGTACGGTACGTTCGCCCGCCATGCGGCCGATTTTTTCCGCCGGTTCCAGATCGCTCGCATCGCGCGCGCTGCTGTACCAGTAGTCGCGCTGCATGGCGCCTTTCTCGGCGGCAATCACGGCGGCGGAAATGCCGTGGCGCGAACCGGCATAGCCGCCCATGAAGCCGAGCGAGTTGGCGTAGATGAAGTGCGAGGCCTGGGTCGAAACGCTGGCGCCTTCGGAATTTTCAATGCGCTTGTCGACAGCGAATGCGGCGGCCTCGCAAGTTTTCGCCAGCTCGGCGGCTTCTTCCACACTAAGCGCCCAGGGGTGAAAAAGGTCAAGATCGGGTTGCTCGGCAGCCAGACACTCGCGATCCGGCAGCCCGGCAGCTTCGTCTTCCGCGGTGTGGCGGGCGATGGTGGCGGCCTTTTCCACCGTGGCTTTCAGCGCGGCATCGGATAAATCCGACGTGCTGGCGTGGCCCTTTCGAAGGCCCATGTAGACCGTTACGCCCACACCCTTGTCCTTGTTGTATTCGACGGTTTCAATCTCGTTCTTGCGTACCGTCACGGTCTGGCCAAAGCCCTCGGAGACTTCCGTATCGGCGGCCGTGGCGCCAGACTTCTGGGCGTAATCGAGCACCTGCTGGGCAATGCGTTTGAAGTCGTCTTGGCTGTAAGTGAAATTGGATTCGGACATGGCGTGGCGGGACAAGTAAAATGGCTTTTATTTTACTTGCCCTTTGCCCGACATGCGCGAAAACCAGCCGACAAGCCAATACCCGGATATGGACGAGGACAGTCTGCCGCTGCCACCGTCCAAGAGCCAGCGCAAGCGCGACATGATTGCCTTGCAGGACATTGGCAAGGAACTGGTTAAACTGCCCGAGAGCAAATTGGACAAGATGCATCTGCCTGATGATTTGCGGCAAGCTGTCCTGGACTATCGCCGCTTCAGCAAAAACGAAGCCATCCGCCGTCAACTCCAATACATTGGCCGCTTGATGCGCAGTGTGGATCCAGCCCCCATTGAAAAACAGCTCGCAGCGTTCCGGGGCGAATCAGACGAGGAAAAAGCGCTGCTACATCGCATCGAACGCTGGCGCGACCGGCTGATCGAACACGGCGATGCGCTGACAGATTTTCTGCGCGACCATCCGGATGCGGATGCCACACAGTTGAGACAGCTGATCCGCAATGCCCGCCACGAGGCAGCTCAGAACAAGCCGCCAAAATCCAGCCGGGCGCTGTTCAGGTTGATCCGGGAAGTCCTGGAACCAGGCCCCCAGCAGGAAAATTAACAAAAACCCGATTTCGCCGCCGCCTTTTAATGGCTAAGCTGGGAATAGATTTGGTCCTTCTGGGTTTAGTGTGGGTCATGCGTTTATTCTGATAACCCCTGCCGCACTTCCCCTCTCCCAGCGGGAGAGGGGCTGGGGGTGAGGGAGGGCAGGTTGATATTCCAAATGCCGATGGGATACCAGACATTTCTCCCTCACCCGGCTTCGCCATCCTCTCCGGCTGGGAGAGGGGTTTGAGGTCATTGGCTGGGGCCAACCCACAAAAAGCCGGATGAACCAAATTTTTTGCGATAAACGAAAATAACAAGGGGGACATCGTGCTTGCACGACTGGTAAAAATTCTGCTGAGCCTGCCGTTTCTGATCGCGGCGGGCGTATTCGGTTTTTATCTGATTTTTGGCTTCTTTCTGGTTGACCCGGTCGCGAAAAAGCTTTTGCCATGGATCGGCGAGAAGAAACTTGCCAGCCAGTTGAGCGCGCAGAAAGTCGCGTTCAACCCGCTGACACTGGAAGCCACGGTTCAAGGTTTGAAACTTGCCGAAAAATCCGGCAAGCCGTTGGCCGGATTCGACCGGCTGTATGTCAATCTCGAAACCTCTGGCCTGTTCCGATTCGCCTGGCGCATTCAGGATGTTCAGCTAAGCGGGCCGCGCGCCAATTTTGTCGTGCATCCGGGCGGCAGGCTCAACTGGCAGGCATTGATCGACAAGCTGAATGAGGACAAGGAGCCGCCCAAGGACACCCTGCCACGGGTGCTGATCGAGCGCATCAAGATCGAAAAAGGCGACATCGATTACGCCGATGCCAATCGCGCGGGCGAGCCGTTCAAGGTCAGTCTCACACCCTTGGGAATCGAACTGGACGGGCTTTCCACCCTGCCGGAAGATCGCGGCAATTATCTGATCGCCGCCAAGCTGCCCGAGCAGGGCGGCACGCTCAAGTGGAAGGGTGATGTGTCGCTCAATCCGGTCAAGTCCGATGGCGAGGTCGCGCTGGAAGGCGTCAGCCTGCCCAATCTGCTGCGCGTGATCAAGACCCCGCGCAATTTCGAATTGCCGTCCGGCACGCTGGCGGCAGGCACGCGATACCGCTTTGCCTTGGTGAAGGACAAGAGCGGCCCGGACAAATCCGGCAAGCCCAGACCTGACCAGCCCTGGGTTCAGATCAATGGCGCGAATCTGGTTGTGCAGAATTTAGCGCTGGCGCCGCGCGGCGGCGAGCGGGTGTTCGAACTCGCCGAAGCGAAAATAGAAAACGCCAATCTTGATTTGTTCAAACGCAGCGTCAGCGTGGCGGCTGTTAATCTGTCTGGCGGCAGGCTGGCCGCGACGCGCGAGGTCAACGGCAAGCTCGACTGGCAGACGCTGTTTGCAGTCGCCGGGGATGAGACGCCGCCTCCCGCCAAAACCGAAACCAAACCGAAGCCGCCAGTGGCATCCGCACAACCCTGGAAAATCGCGGTGAACAGCATCCATCTTGGTGACTGGTCCGCGCGTTTCACCGACAAGGGTTTTGCAACACCCTTGCGCGTCGAGGCATCCGGATTTGAGCTCAATGCCAGGCTCGAAGGCGAGGCGGGCGAGAAACCGGTCATCGTCGTCGGCCCGGTCAATGCTGGCCTGGGGCCGGTGAAAATTTTCTCCGGGACGGAAAATGCCGCGCAACTCGATCAGGCGCGTTTGATCAACGCGAACTTTGCCCTGGCAGACAATAAACTCGGGATAGAGGCGATCGAATTGTCTGGCGCCAAAACCGCTGTCACGCTGGACAAGGACAAGCAGATCAACTGGAACGCCATCCTGGCAAAACATCCCAACGCGCCTGCCGCACAGCCAGCTTCCGCATCTGCCAGCGCCACGGGCGCGGGATTAAATTTGAATCTTGGCAAGTTGAGCATCGATGGCGTGGAAGTGGCGGTGACGGATGAATCAGCACCCACGCCGGTCAAGCTGGATATCGTCAATGGACGCGCGCAGGTGCGCGACATCAGCCTGGATTTGAACAAGCCGCTGCCGGTCGAGGCGGGTCTTTCCATCAAGCAGGGCGGTGCATTCAAGGCCAGCGGCAACGTCATACCGGGCAAGGCCAGCGGCAAGCTCAATCTCAAACTGGCGGGCCTGTCATTCAAACCATTTGCGCCTTACGTCAATCAGTTTGCCCGGCTGAAATTGCAATCCGGCGCCTTGTCTTCCAGCGGCAGACTGAATTTTGCCAAGGGCAGGGAGGCGATGAAGCTGGACTACGATGGCGGCTTTGCGGTGGACTCGCTTGCCATTACCGAGGAGGACACGGATGAAGCATTCCTCGGCTGGGAAAAACTGTCGTCCGATAGCCTTGAATTCAATCTTGGACCCAACAGCCTGCGCATGAGCGAACTGGTGGCGGTCAAGCCTTTCGGCAAGGTCATCATTTTCGAGGACAAGAGCATCAACCTGAAACGCATCCTGCGTTCATCGGAGCCGCCCAAACCCGAGCAGGCTGCAAATGAGAACAAGGCAGCGGAAGAGCCCGAAGCAGACGCCGCGCCTCTCGCGCCGGCAGCAACGCCATCCGCGCCAGCGGCAAGTGACAAGCCCTCATTCCCGCTGGCCATTGAACGTCTGCGCATCGAGGAAGCCAATGCCGAATTCGCCGACTTGTCGCTGACGCCGCAATTCGGCACGCGCATGCATTCTCTTACTGGCGTGGTGACCGGCTTGTCGACCGATCCCGAAACCACCGCGCAAGTGGAACTGGATGGCAAGGTGGATGAATTTGGCTCGGCACGGGTGCGCGGTTCGGTTCAGCCGTTCAAGGCCACCGATTTCACCGACCTGAAACTGACTTTCCGCAATCTGGAAATGGCCAATCTCACGCCCTACTCGGGCAAGTTCGCCGGGCGGCGTATCGATTCTGGCCGGCTTTCGGTCGATCTCGAATACAAGATCAAGAACCGCCAGCTTGCCGGCGAAAACAAGTTTGTCATCAACAAGCTGAAACTGGGCGAACGCGTGGACAGCAAGGATGCATTGAAGCTGCCGCTTGATCTCGCCATCGCTCTGCTGGAGGACAGCAACGGCGTCATCGATCTGGACCTGCCGATTTCCGGCAGTCTCGACGATCCGAAATTCAGCTACGGCAAAATCATCTGGAAAGCCATCGTCAACGTGCTGACCAAGCTGGTGACCGCGCCCTTCCGCGCATTGGGCAAGCTGCTGGGCGTGAACTCGGAGAAACTGGAAGCCGTGACCTTTGATCCCGGCAGCAGCAAGCTTCTGCCGCCGGAACAGGAAAAACTGAAAATGCTCGCCGAGGCCATGGCCAAGCGTCCCGCGCTGACGCTTACGCTTGAACCGGGTTTCGATCCGGTCGCGGATCGCCGCGCCTTGCAGGAACAGGCCATGCGCCGCGAAGCGGCAGCCGTGGCGGGAACCAAGCTTGCGCCAAGCGAAGCGCCGGGGCCGGTCGATGTCAACCACTACAAAATCCAGACCTGGCTGGAAGACCGCTACATCGCACTTTCCGGCAAGGAAGACTACAAAAAGCTGCGTGCCAGTTTCCAGGACAAGAATGCCGGCGCCGCCACGCGCGTGATGGAAAGTGAAACCGTCGAACGGCTCGCCCGCCGTTTCAAGACGCGCGATCCCGGCCCGGCTTCAGCCTTTCATGCGGAACTGGTGGAGCGGTTGACGCAAAAAATCGCCATCGATGACAATGAATTGAACAAGCTGGCGCAGGCGCGTGGTCGGACAATGCGCGAGGAGCTCGTCAAGCGTGGCCTGGATGCAGGACGTTTGAGCAGCGGAAATCCAGTTGTGCAGGAAGCCAAGGATAAACAAGTGGGCAGCAAGATGAGCCTGGGCGTTGGCAAGAAACCCGCGGCTGAATCGCCAAAACCGGAGTTGCCGAACGCGCCTGCGCCCGCGGTTCCCGTTTCTCCCTGACTGTTTTTCCATTTTGTTCGCGACCTGTCAGGTCGATTCAAGCCTGACGGCGTTGTGCCGATAACTTCAAATCCCTCTTGTCTGCCGTACGCATGTCCTTCCGTCGAATCCGCATACTTGTTTTGCTCGGCCTGCTTGCAATGGTGGCGCTGGTTCATTTCGGCGAGCAGTTTATGGTACGCAGCTGGCGCGCGCCGCTGCAGGTCGCCATCGTGCCGATCAATGGCGATGGCAGCGAGGCAGTGGCTGACTATGTCAGCCAGTTGGATAAAGAAAAGTTTGCCGAGATCAACGCATTCCTGGAAAAACAGGCCGGCCGCTATGGATTGAAACTGTCGAATGCGCTGGACATGAGGCTGGCGCCTGAAGCGCATGAGTTGCCACCCGCGCCCCCTTATGGCGGCAATGGCCTGCGGGTCGCCTGGTGGAGCCTGAAACTGAGAATATGGGCCTGGCGCCAGGAGAAAACCGGGTTTCTGCCACATCCGGCAAAAGTGAGAATTTTCCTGATCTATCACTCGGCAGAAACGAACAAGGCGCTGGACCATTCCCTGGGCCTGCAAAAGGGGCTGGTGGGCGTGGTGCATGTTTTCGCCAGCGACGAGCAGGCGGCGCAGAACAATGTCGTGATCGCGCACGAGTTGTTGCATACGCTGGGCGCGACGGACAAATACGATCCGGCGACCAATCTGCCCATTCATCCCATTGGCTACGCGGAACCCGGCAAACAGCCCCTGCACCCGCAATACGAGGCGGAAATCATGGCCGGGCGGGTTGCCAAAACGGCGGAGCATGCGGAGATGCCAAAGAACCTGGATCAATGCGTGATTGGCCCGGACACCGCGCACGAGATCAACTTCAGCGGCGCTTTCACCAGCCAGTTCCTGCGCTGAGGCGGCCGCGAGAGTTATTGATCCGAACTTGAAAGAATCACAAGTGGCACCAATCGCTAAATGGTCTGAAAGCCACCCTACGTTTTGGATCAATAACAATTAAACCCCGGCACTTATTGAGGGGAAATTCAAGAACTTGAATTTCCCCTCAATAGGCAGCCGCAAGGCTTGCAGGTTTACTGTCCCGCGCGTGGGCGGATGGCTGACTTTGGCCTGAAGGCTTCCACGCGGCCAGGGTTGGTTTCCAGATACGGCCCGCCGATGAGGTCAATGCAATAAGGCACGGCGGGGAAAATACCATCCAGGGTTTCGCCAATGGCCTTGGGTTGGCCGGGCAGGTTGATGATCAGGCTTTTGCCGCGGATGACGGCGACCTGCCGGGAGAGAATCGCAGTCGGCACATATTTCAACGATACCAGGCGCATGGCTTCGCCAAAGCCGGGCATTTCCCGGTCGGCGATCGCCAGCGTCGCGTCGGGCGTGACGTCGCGAGGCGCAGGCCCCGTGCCGCCAGTCGTGAGAATGAGCGCGCACTGTTCCGTGTCCGCCAGTTCCTTCAACGTGGATTCGATCAGGTCGCGCTCGTCGGGAATCAACCGCTCGACGAGTGTTGCCGGATTGGCCAGCACCCGTTCCAGCCACTCTTTCAGCGCTGGAATGCCCTTGTCTTCGTATTCACCGCTGGAGGCGCGGTCGGAGATGGAAACCAGCCCAACGCGGACGGGATCAAATTGACGCATGGTTTTTTCTTTTATGTGGTGAATGGATAAACTGGATTTTATCCGGGTTTGTCCGGCTGTCACGTAGCAGACAAATGTCCTGTCATATCCAGCCGCGCCTTTTCAGATGCCGATACAGCCAGACAACCACAACGCCTGTCGCGGCGAGCAGCACAGGATAGGACCAGCGCCAGCCCAGTTCAGGCATGTATTCAAAGTTCATGCCGTAAAGGGAAAAAATGACGGTAGGGATGGCCAGTATGGCGCCCCAGCCAGCCAGTTTCTGCACCGCCTCGCTTTGCTGCAAGGTGAGCGAGGCGAGATGGAACTGCATGGCGTCAGATGCGGAATTGCGCAAGACATCAATGGCATTGGTGACGCGGGTGGCGTGATCAAGCACATCCCGGTAATACGCCTTGAATTCCTTGCCGCTGAAAGCCGGATGCAGCCGGATCAAATCCTGCACGATGGCCTGCATGGGTTCGGCGGCGTCACGCAGCTGGCTGAGTTCCTGCTTGACGCGATAGAGTTTTTCCAGGTCGGTGCGATCCAGTTGATCACCCAGCAGTACGCTTTCCAGCGTGCGGAAACGATCATGCAGCGAGTTGATCGCGGTCTGGAAATGGTCGGTGATGAGATCGAGAACGGCATAAAGCGCCATCGGTGCGTTGGCGGGAAGCGGCATGGCACGCGACAACCGTTCACGCACCCGTGAGAAGGACAATCCACCCCCGTGCCGGATGACGGTAACGAAATTGCGCCCGGCAAAAAAATGCGCCTCGCCCATGCGGATCTGGTTATCCCAAAGTTCGGCGGTTTTCGCGCTGATGAAAAGATGGTCGCCGTATTCCTCCAGCTTGGGCCGCTGGTGCGTGGTCACCGCATCTTCGAGCGCGAGTTCGTGCAGCCCGAGCTCCTCGCCAAGCTGATAGAGTTGGCGGGCTTCCGGGGCGCGCAGCTCGATCCAGATGAATGACGCGGGATCGTGAATGTATTCGCTGACATCGGCCAGCGGAATTTCTTCTGGTGGTTTTTTCTCGCGAAACAGCAGGCAGGTTGCGTTGGTCATGGTAGTCTGGACAACAGGGTGCGATACCAATTGAGATATTGCCGGACGATGGCTTCCTCGCTGAAGTAAAGATTCAATTTGCGCTGTCCGGCGTCGATTATGGCTTGACGTTGTGATGCGGGCAACTGGAGCGCTTTTAGCAGGTTTTGTTGCATTGCGGAAGCATCCCCAACCTGGGTCAATAGCCCTTCAATGCCGTCGGTGATTAGTTCGGAAGGGCCGTCGGATCGCGTGGACACGATCAGCGCATGATTGGCCCAAGCCTCCAGAATGACATTACCCAAAGGCTCGTGTCGGGACGCGCAGACCAGAATGTCAGCCAGCTGATACCAGGGATCCGGATTTTTTTGCCACCCAGCCCAGCAAAGCCTTGATGCAATGCCCAGCCGTTCTGCCTGGGCACGCAATATGCCGTTTAGCGGACCATCGCCTACCATGACCAGCCAGAGCGGGCGCGAATCGAGTTCGGCGGGGAGTCTGGAAAAAGCATCGAGCAGATCCGCCCAACCCTTGTTGACATGCAGCCGGCCGATACCGACAAGACAGCGGGCGTTGTGCGGAATCCCGAACTGGTTGCGCAACGTGGCAAAAGCCTTCTGGGAAACCGGATTGGCCTCTCCGGCGAAATTTCCGATATGGCAAACCTGCTCAGCCGGCAAGCCTGCCTGAAGGAGATAATTCTCGATGCCTTTTGTATTGCCCACCCAGGCGTGGGCATGACGGTAGCCCTTGAGGTTGTAGTATCCGCCAAGCCTGGCGACATGAACGGGACGGATGCCGGGACGAAGATGAACGATACGTGTGGCGCGACCCATGTAGGTTTGCACGATGTCTGGATCGAATGCGCGAATCGCACGGCGGATCTTCCAGCGGGAATAGAAATCCCAGGTTGCCCATTGCGGCGCATGGTAGTGCGGAATACCGGGATCGACTGCCGCGGCGATTTCGCCGCCGGCGGTGGTGATGGCGGCAACCGGCGCGCCATGACGATGCAAGGCGTTGACCAGCCGGATAAAAAAGCGTTCGGCGCCGCCAAGCGCGACGCCGCCAATGATGTGAAGGGAACGAGGGGCGAGCATAAAAACAGTAATGATGGATCCGGCGCCCGGAGATTTTGTCAGGAAAGTCTGTCTGAACGCTTCCCAGAGTCAACAGGCCTTCCTTTCAGGGAATGACATGGACAACAAACGGCACAAGCGTCACAAATACGCAGGCAACTGGAATTATCCCGGATTATATGCAGACTGGATCAGGAACGGCGGTCAGGAAATTTCTTGGTCATGGTATCGGGATCAAGCGGTGGGTTGAACAGAAAGCCTTGCGCGACATGACATTGCATGTGGCGCAGCGCGTCAAGCATTGCGGCATCCTCGACGCCTTCGGCAACGACCTGTAGCCCGAGATTTTCGCCAAGCTGGATGGTGGAGTGCACGATGGCGGCCAGACGCGGGTCGTTAACCATGTTGCGCACGAAACTCTTGTCGATTTTCAGCGCATCAATCGGCATGCGGCTCAAATGTGTGAGGGAGGAAAACCCCACGCCAAAATCATCCAGACTGAAACGGATGCCGTGCGCGGCCAGTGCGTTCATGGTGGCCAGGGCGGTTTCCGGATCGTGGATGAAGGCGGTTTCGGTGACTTCCAGTTCCAGCCGGTGGGGAGGCATTTGATGGCGTTGCAGTAGATCGAGCAAACCCTGCGTCCAGTCATCATGCATCAACATGCCTGGCGAGAGGTTCACGCCGATTTCCAGATCGTAGCCCTCGTTTTTCCAGCGTTGCCATTGCTCACAGGCCAGTGCCACCATGTGCAGTGTCAGTGGACGAATCAGGTCCGACAATTCCGCAAGCGGGATGAATTCTTCCGGCGCGATACTGCCAAACTCCGGATGTTCCCAGCGCGCCAGCGCTTCCACGCCGATCAGGCTGTCATCCTCGATCCGCAGCTTGGGTTGGTAGACCGCCCGGATGTCGCCTTTCTCCACAGCCCGGATCAGGTCGTGAATCAGCGTCAACCGTCGTGGCGTGTGGCGATCCTTGGCGGGATCGTAGAGGCGAAAATGCTCGCTGGTCTTGGCGTGGTAGAGCGCCACGTCCGCGCGGCGCAGCAGGCTGGAGGCATCCGCCCCGTGTTCCGGGAAGAGACTGGCGCCAAGGCTGACCTGAACAGCGAGCCGCACGCCTCCGCATTCGACCGGGCGCGAAAGCGAGTGCCGCAGGCTGGCGGAAAAATTTGCCAGATCGCCAGCACTGCCGGGGTTTTCAACGAGCAGGGCGAATTCGTCGCCGCCCAGCCGGGCGAGTGCGCTGCCAATCGGCAAGTGCTCGCTCAGGCGTTGACCCAGTTCGGTCAGTAACTGATCGCCCAGCTCGTGGCCCAGCGTGTCATTGATTTCCTTGAACTGGTCGAGGTCGGCCAGGATCAGGGCAAAGGGCTTTGGCGATTGCTGGATGCGTTCATCCAGCAGGTTGCGGAACCACAGGCGGTTGGGCAGGCCGGTCAGCCGGTCATGCGTGGCCTGATATTCGATATGCTTCAGCAATTTCTCGCGCTCGTGGCCTTCCAGCATGAGCGTGACCAGATCGGCCACCGAAGCGGCGAAATGCTGCTCGTCCAGCGCCCAGGTGCGTGAGGGCCCGACCTGCTCGTGACAAACGACGCCGATGACTTCTCCCTTGCGACGGATCGTGGCTTCCAGCATCGAGGAAATGCCGAGAAATTTGAGATATTTCTCGTGGAGTTCCGATGTCCGGTGATCAGTCGGTGCGTAAGCCACCGCCAGCGCGCGGCTTTTGGACAGTGCGTCGAAATATCTCGGGTAATCGCCGGCCTTGAGGTTGATGAAAGGCAAATGTTCGCCGCGGCTTTTTAAATAGAGATCCTGGCATTCCAGGACGCTGTGGTCCTTGTTGAACAGCCAGATGCTGGTGCGTTCCACATCCAGCGTGTGGGCTGCCCTTTCATTAATGCGCTGGAACGCCTCTTCCAGCGGCATGAGATCGATGCGCTCCTCGGCCAGCAGGTCGAACAGCGCCGATTGCTGGGCGCGCATGCGCCGCTCCGAGATGACCGCAGACGGAACTTCCTGCGCGATGCCGATGACGGCGGATGGGAATCCGTCATCCCCGCGCAGCAACTCGCCGCGAATGGAAAACCAGCGTGTCTGGCCTGCGGCGCCGTTGATGCGAATCTCGGTTTCAATCTGCTGCTGATCCTGCGGGGCTGTTTTGACGGCGGCCAGGATCTGGTCGCGGTCGTGGGGATTGAGAATGTCCAGCAGACTGTCGATGCGGCCATCGAAACTGCCTGGAGGAAAGCCGATCAGCGTTTCCAGATTGGGGGAAAGCTTGATCCTGCGGTCCTGGATGTGCCACTCGAACGCGCCCGCATGCATGGCGGAAAGCGCATGGGTAAGAAAGGTGCTGTCTGGTGCGGTCATTTGCCTTCGGGTGAAAACCATGCGCCTCCGCTGCAATATCGCAGGCGGTAGCCCCAATTTATTTTCGGATCAGCCGATCCGGTAGTGCTTGCGCAACGTCTCCGAGATATGCCACATGCAGCGCAGATCCGATCCGAACGTGACCAGGTCGCCCGCCTGAATTTCCACGGGCGGGCCGCCTTCCGGGGTCACCACTGCCTTGCCCTCCAGGATGTAGCAGGTCTCTTCCTCGTAATACACCCACGGAAACGTGGAAGCTTCCTTCTCCCAGACGGGCCAGCCAAAAACGCCCATGGCATCCAGCTTTTCCTTGGCGGGCTTGTGCTCGATCTGGATATCCATGACTGTCTCCCATGATTAGGTGGTGTTTTATGTTTTCCATCTTAGGACAGAAAAGGGGAGGATTCGAGGCAGATATCGACCGGCGGCGCCAGACCATGGAAAAGCCGTGCCAGGCCGGCCGATTTTTAGAGCCCTTCTGTAAATTCACTTTCCGTCGTTCCCGCGAAAGCGGGAACCCAGTTAAATCAAAGCACTGGATGCCCGCCTTCGCGGGCATGACGAATTTATAGAAGTGCCCTTTACAATCAGAACGGGAGTGCCAGCCCGCTTGCCTGTTCATGAATCACCCGCCGGAAATCATCCTGGATGCGTTGGATGGCGGCTTCGTTGTCCGCCTCGAAGCGCAACACGATGACCGGCGTGGTGTTGGAAGGGCGGGCGAGACCGAAGCCGTCGGCATACTCGACGCGCAGGCCATCGAGCGTGATGACTTCTTTTGCATCGGGAAACTTCGCGGTTTTTTGCAGCTTTTCCATCAGGGCGTAATGCTCGCCCTCGGCCATCTTGATTTGCAGCTCGGGCGTGTTGACGGTGTCGGGCAGATTCTTCAACGTGGCGTTGGGATCGACCTGCTTGCTCAGGTATTCGAGCATGCGCGCGCCGGCGTATAGACCATCGTCGAAGCCGTACCAGCGTTCCTTGAAAAAGATGTGGCCGGACATTTCGCCCGCCAGCAGCGCGCCGGACTCCTTCATCTTGGCCTTGATGAAACTGTGGCCCGTTTTCCACAATGTTGGCCTGCCGCCGCGCTGGCTGATCCAGTCGAACAGGTTGCGGGTGGATTTCACGTCGAAAATGATCTCGGCGCCGGGGTTGCGCGATAGCACATCGTCGGCGAACAGCATCAACTGCCGGTCGGGGAAAATGATGGCGCCGTCCTTGGTGACCACGCCCAGCCGGTCGCCGTCGCCGTCGAAGGCGAAACCCAGTTCGGCATCCGAGGTTTTCAGGCGCGCGATGAGGTCTTCCAGATTGTGCGGCACGGAAGGATCGGGATGGTGGTTGGGGAAGGTGCCATCCACCTCGCAATACATTTCCTCCACCGTGCAGCCCAGGCGGCGATACAACTCGGGCGCGAACGCGCCGGGTACGCCGTTGCCGCAGTCGACGATGATCTTGATTGGCCGCGCGAGCTTGACGTCGCCAGCAATGCGGCTCAGATACGCAGCCGCGATATCGTGCGCTTTGTAGCTGCCGTTGCCGGTTGTGAGATTGTTCTGCTCCAGACGCAGGCGAAGCTGCTGAATGGTGTCGCCCGACAGCGTCTCGCCGCCCAGCACCATTTTCAGGCCGTTGTAATCCGGCGGATTGTGCGAGCCGGTGACCATCACGGCGGAATTGGTTTTCAGTTCATATGCGGCGAAATACGTCATCGGCGTGGCGACCATGCCCAGGTCGATCACATCGATGCCCGCTTTCTGGATGCCGCGCGCGAGCGCCTGCGAAAGCGCCGGCCCGGACAGGCGGCCATCGCGGCCGATGCAGATCGCGGTCTGCTTGCGTGCAACGGCTTCCGAGCCGATGGCCTGGCCGATGGCTTCGACGATTTCCGGCGTCAGGGTTTTGCCGACGATGCCGCGTATGTCGTAGGCCTTGAAGATTTCCCTGGGAAGATTTTGTGTGGCGAGGTTCATTTTTTACGGGCTCGATCAATAATCAAGTGACAGCTTGATTATATCGGCCTTTATTCAAGCTTCATCCGGTTTTCGCGCGGGCCGGAAAGCAACCTGTGTAAGTGAACCCCTCTCCCAGCGGGAGAGGGTGGCGAAGCCGGGTGAAGGAGAAATGGCGAGCATTACGCTGACATTTGGAATTACAACCATCTCTCCCTCCCTTGCAGGGCGCGTTCCGGCGAGCACGCCGGAACCGCTCGACGGGCGCGGAACATGTTCCGCGAATTCCCCGTCTCGCCCCCAGCCCCTCTCCCGCTGGGAGAGGGGAAACAAGGCAGGCATCATGGAAGTGAATGCAATGCACACACAAAACCCTGAAGAATCTTATTTAATATTGACCGAGTCAATAAAGTCCATGATGCGCCTTGGCAGCCAGTCGATGTTGCCGGGGAAGGGTCCGCCGGGAAACGCGACATGGCCGCCTTCGTCCGGCTGTTCCAGCGTGACGCTGGATGAAACCTCGCCTGGCCCGGGCAGGGCGGAAGCGGGCAGGAAGGGATCGTTTTTCGCGTTGATCACCAGCGTGGGGATGGCAATGTTCCTCAACCCGGGCTTGCTCGACGTGCGCGTCCAGTAATCCTCGGCATCCTGGTAGCCATGCAGCCTTGCCGTGAACAACGTATCGTATTCCTGAAAAGTCGTGGCGGCTTCGATCGCCGCCGGATCAAGCAGGCCGGGGAAGCGTTCGGCCTTTTCCAGCGCCTTTTTCTTCAGCGTGTGGAGAAAGCGCACGGTATAGCTTGCGCGGTTGAAACCGCTGTCCAGGGCATGGCCGGCCGCATTCATGTCCAGCGGCGCGGATACGCTGACGGCAGCCTTGACCAGTGTGGCTGCCTGGTTTCCGGAATCGCCCAGCCACTTGAGCATGGCGTTTCCGCCCAGCGAAACGCCCACCGCATACACCGGCGCATCTGGAAAGGCGGATTTCACGCGGCTCAGCATGGCCTCGATTTCCGCCGTGTCACCGGCGAAGTAAGCGCGCGGCAGGCGGTTGGGTTCGCCCGAACAGCCACGAAAATGCGGCACCACCCCGCGCCAGCCTTTCTTCTTGAGCGCACTCATCAGATCGCGTGCATAGAAACTTTGCGAG
>CAZVBY010000020.1:0-19468 GCA_964625895.1 uncultured Thiobacillus sp. | reverse complement strand
TGTACATGCAGGCGGTCTTGTCCTGACCCTTGCAGCCGTCGCACTTGTCGGTACGAACATAGGTTGGCATTACACAATCTCCTAGTTAGCTAACTCCGCGATCGTCGCGGTCCGTATCAGAACCTCTACCTGACCTTGGCCGGGGCAGTTCGCGAATCCGCTTCCGGCAGGCAAGAAATTCCAAATTCTTCAAAAAGCCACTTGCAAGCCGGATAACTCCGGCTTGTTTCAGGCGGCGGAGTGGCCCTTCAACTCGACCTTGACGTTCTGCTCGGCGGTGAGGCCGGCGTAATATTTTTGCAGCACCTTGGCCACTTCCGGGCGGCTGAACTCGACCGGCAAATCCTGCCCTTCGGACAGCATGGCGCGGACCTTGGTGCCGGACAACAGGATGCGGTCGTCCTTGGTGTGCGGGCAGGTACGCTGCGAGGCCATGCCGCCGCACTTGTTGCACCAGAAGGTCCAGTCGATGTTCATGTTGGTGGTTTCGAGCGAACCCTTGGGGATTTCGTCGAAAATCTTCTGCGCGTCGAAGGGGCCGTAATAGTCGCCCACGCCGGCATGATCGCGGCCGACGATGAGGTGCGAGCAGCCATAGTTCTGGCGGAACAGGGCGTGCAGCAGGGCTTCGCGCGGACCGGCATAGCGCATGTCCAGCGGGTAACCGGCCTGGATCACGGTGTTGGGGGCGAAGTAGTTTTCGACCAGGGTGCTGATCGCTTCCGAACGTACTTCGGCGGGAATGTCGCCTGGCTTCAGCGCGCCCAGCAGGGAATGGATCAGCACGCCGTCCATGGTTTCGATGGCGATCTTGGCCAGATATTCGTGGCTGCGGTGCATGGGATTGCGGGTCTGGAACGCGGCAACCTTGGACCAGCCAGCTTTTTCGAAGGCGGCGCGGGTTTCGGCGGGGGTCATGAACTGCTCGCCGTATTCTTCCTTGAAGCCGCCAGTGGACAGTACCTTGACCGGGCCGGCCAGGTTGTATTTGGCTTGATCCATGACCATTTTTACGCCGGGGTGGGCGACATCGGTGGTCTTGTACACCTGCATGCACTCGTGGGCCTTGTCGATGGTGTATTTCTCGGTCACCTTCATGGTGCCCATGATTTCGTCGGAATCGCTGTTGATCAGCGCAATTTCGTCACCGGCCTTGATGGTGTCGCTGTCGGTGGAAAGCGTTACGGGAATCGGCCAGAACAGGCCATTGGCCATCTTGTAGCCGTCGCAAATGCCTTGCCAGTCGGAATGGGTCATGAAGCCGTCCAGCGGGGTAAAGCCGCCGATGCCCATCATGATCAGGTCGCCGGTTTCGCGGGAGGACATTTTTAATTGTGGCAGGCTTTTTGCGCGGGTCAGCTCGGCATCGCGGGCTGCGCCTTCCAGCAACAGGGGTTTTAATTCGCCGCCGCCATGGGGCCGGACTAACTTGGACATGCTTTCTCCTCAAAAACGGTCTTCTGCAAGAGCGTGCGAGGATAGCAATGTCAGAGAATGCTGATAAATCGTTTGTTTTTATTCGAGGATAAGGGATTTTTCGGTCTGAATTAGGAATCGGCAGCTGCAATAAAAAAGCCCGGAAAATCCGGGCCTTGCGCGTGGTTGCTATGTTGAATCAGGCGTCAAAGAAGGCGGGCATGTCGGATTTCTCAACCTCGATCACATCGACCCAGCAAGGTTTGTGGGCGCCGCCTGCGGCAGCCAGTTTTTTTGTCTCGTCAAAGAGAAATTTCCAGCGGTTGTACAGGCAGTCGCTGATCTTGTGCAGTCCCGCGTCAAAGTAAGAGTTATGCAAATCGCCAACGGTTCGGGTAAAGGATTCCACCTGTTCCAGCAGGTTGTGAGGGTAACCCTGGCGCTGGGCATCGACATATTTTACTTTTTCGCGTTTGAGCGCCCGTAAAAAGACCTTTTGCCCTTCGGTCAGGTCGGACTCCTTGCGCAGGCTGCCGCCCAGGTTCATCACTTCGTGGACAAATTCGTCCAGCCGGTGTCCGAAGTCATAGTTGTTGTAATCCACTGCTTGCATGTTGTCTCCAAACATCACTACCAGATTAGAAAAGGCTTATTGCGCTTCTTGTTTTGCTTATGACTGAATCGTGCGCCCCGCCTGAAAATTTGTCCAGAGGGGGAAATGAATTTTATTTTCGGTCTGGCGGAGCGACTGCATCGCATTCTTTGCAGTTGATCTGCGCGCCGATTTTTTGCGCACGCGCTGGCGCACTGATGACCCAGGGTCGGCTTGTCCATGGCGGGTCATGGCGAACATGCTGGTTGTGCCCGCAATCAAGCTCGGCCACCCAGTGGTACTCCTCGTCCAGATGAAAGCCGGTGATGGACCGGTTCATGTTTGCCGCAAGCCTTGCGTCCAGCGCGTGTAGAGTGTGTCTGCAATGTGTTGCAGCGTCTGCAGGCGTGGCTGCATGTCTTTCTGGATGATTTGCGGGCTTTGTACGGCGGGGCTATCGGCAGACTGGGTGATTTCCTCCGCGCCGTTTTCGCACCAGGCGCGAATCATCGGTGCGGTCATTTCGATATGACATTGCAAGGCCAGGTGCCGATTGTCGAGCAGCCAGGCCTGGTTCGTGCAGTAAGGGCTTTCAAGGATGCGCGTTGCGCCTTCCGGGAGGGAAAAGGTTTCGCCATGCCAGTGGAAGACTTCAAACGAAGAAGGCAGTTCTCCCAGCCAGTCTGGGGCCGGGTTTTGAGCTGCTTTGGAAACCGCGCCCCAGCCGATTTCCTTGATCGGGTTGCGGGTAACGCTGCCGCCCAGTGCCTTGCTCATGAGCTGCCCGCCCAGACAATGGCCAAGTACCGGGATGTCGTGTTCAACCGCTTGGCGAATCAGGCCGAGCACATGGGGAATCCATGGCAGATCGTCGTTGACGCTCATCGGCCCGCCCATCAGGACCAGACCCGATAGATTGTTGAGTCCGGCGGGTACGGCTTCCCCGCCGTCGATATTGATTTGCCGCCAGAGAATCCCTTGCCGTGACAGGAAGTCACCCAGATAACCGGGGCCTTCGATCGGCGAAAAGCGCAATATGCTGACTGGGTTCATGCCGCGTGTTAGGCGCAATTTACAGTAAAGCTTGCTAGCAGGGTGTTGAAAAACTGCTGCGAGGGCGTGATGCTGCGTCAAAAACCGGCTCAAAATGCACATGTATCATGTATACACTCCGCTTTTTCGCCTGCTTTTTCCTTGCCTGACGCCATCTCGCTACGTTTTTCAACACCCTGCTAGCCTGCCTTGGTCTTGTCCCGTTCGATCAGAGCATACGCGCTGTGATTGTGGATGGACTCGAAGTTTTCGGCTTCGACCACATATGCATCAATCAGCGGTTCGGCATTCATGGCGGCGGCCACGTCGCGCACGATGTCTTCGACAAATTTCGGGTTGTCGTAGGCGCGTTCAGTGACGTACTTTTCATCCGGGCGTTTCAATAGTCCGAATAACTCACAGGAGGCTTGTTCCTCGATTTTTCTCACCAGGTCCTCGATCCATAAAAAGCCATTGGTGCGGGCGGTGACGGTGACATGCGAGCGCTGGTTGTGGGCGCCGTAGTCGGAAATTTTCTTGGAGCAGGGGCACAGGCTGGTGACGGGCACAACCACTTTGGTGGTGTGCTTGTATAGGCCCTTGCTGATTTCGCCAATGAGCGTGACTTCGTAATCCATCAGGCTTTGCACGCCGGACATGGGCGCGGTTTTGTTGATGAAATACGGGAAGGTCATTTCGATGTAGCCGGATTCGGCTTCCAGTCGCTCGACCATCTGGCGCAACATGTCCTCGAAATTTTCGATGGAGATTTCGCGCTCGCGGGTGTTGAGGATTTCGACGAACCGCGACATGTGCGTGCCCTTGAAATTGTGGGGCAGGTACACGTACATGTTGAAGTTGGCGATGGTGTGCTGCACGCCCTCGGCCTTGTCTGCCACACGCACGGGGTGCCGGATGGATTTGATGCCCACCTTGTTGATAGCGATCTGGCGGGTATCGGCGGAGCTTTGTACGTCTGGCATGCAGACGGCGTCGGTGCAGTTGTTCATGGCGGTTTCCTGAAAGCGGATGGTTGCCTGCGCGGTGCAGGCAATTTAGACACAGTATAAACGCTGCAAATAGTTGAGTAAACTACTCGGATATAAGTTCCCGTATCCGGCGAATCAGACTGTCCGCATCCAGTCCGGCGGCTATTTTCTGGTTTTCCTGAGTGTCTTGCTCGAAGAATTGATCGGGCAGTCCGCAATGCACGATACGCACAGTGCCGCCCTGGTTGGCAATCAGTTCCGAAACGGCCGAGCCGGCGCCGCCCATGATGGCGCTATCTTCCACGGTGACCAGCCATTCGTGCGTATTGGCCAGTGACAGGATCAGCTCCCGATCCAGCGGTTTGACAAAGCGCATGTCGGCAACGGTGGCATTGAGCACATCCGCTGCGCCGAGGCATTCGGAGAGTACTGTGCCAAAGGCGAGAAATGCCACACGCTGGCCTTGCCGCCGGATGATCCCCTTGCCAATGGGCAAGGCATCCAGACCCGGTTCGATTGCGGCGCCGGGGCCGGTGCCGCGCGGATAACGCACGGCGCTGGGGCCGGGGTGGAGAAAAGCCGTCGTCAGTAATTTGCGGCATTCATTTTCATCGGACGGCGCGGCGATTACCATGTTGGGCACGCAGCGCAAAAAGCTCAGGTCAAAGCTGCCGGCGTGAGTCGCGCCATCCGCACCGACCGGGCCGGCGCGGTCGATGGCGAGCGTGACATCGAGATTTTGCAGGGCAATGTCGTGGATGAGTTGGTCGTAGGCGCGCTGCAGAAAGGTCGAATAAATCGCCACCACGGGCTTCATGCCTTCGCAGGCCAGACCAGCGGCGAAGGTCAGCGCGTGTTGTTCGGCGATACCGACATCGAAATAGCGCGCAGGGAACTGCCCGGAAAACTTCACCAGCCCGGAGCCTTCGCGCATGGCGGGGGTGATGCCGACAAGTTTCTCCGCCGCCGCCGCCATGTCGCACAGCCAGTCGCCGAAAACATGCGTGTAACTGGGGCGGTTTGATGCGCTGCCAATGGATTTTTCGGCGATGCCGGCTGCCGGGTCGAAGCGGTTGACGCCGTGATACAGGCAGGGGTTGGCCTCTGCAGGGCTGTAGCCCTTGCCCTTTTGGGTGACGACATGCAGAAATTGCGGTCCCGAAAGCTGTTTGATGTTGTTGAGTGTTTCCACCAGTACATCCAGATCGTGGCCGTCGATGGGGCCGATATAGTTAAAGCCGAACTCCTCGAACAATGTGCCGGGCGTGACCATGCCCTTGACGTGCTCTTCGGCCCGTTTGGCCAGTTCGCGGATCGGCGGCATTTTCGACAGCACGATATCGCCGGCTTTCTTGGCTTTGGCGTAGAACTGGCCCGACATCAGCTTGGCCAGGTAGTTGTTGAGCGCGCCCACGGGCGGCGAGATCGACATGTCGTTGTCGTTCAGGATCACCAGCAAGGGCAATTCTGTTGCACCGGCGTTATTCAACGCCTCGAAAGCCATGCCGGCCGTCATCGCACCGTCACCGATGACGGCAATGGCGCGCTGGCTGGAACCAGTCTGATGAAAGGCCTCGGCCATGCCCATCGCAGCAGAAATCGATGTGCTGGAATGCCCGGTGCCAAAGGCATCGTACTCGCTTTCCTCGCGGCGCGGAAAACCGGCGATGCCGCCGCCCTGTCGCAGGTTGCGCATGGCTTCGCGGCGGCCGGTCAGGATTTTGTGGGCATAGGTCTGGTGGCCGACATCCCAAACGATGCGAACATGCGGCGTGTCGAATACGTAATGCAGGGCGATGGTGAGTTCGACCGCGCCAAGATTGGAAGCGAGGTGCCCGCCGGTTTGCGAAACCGATTCGATGAGAAAGGCGCGCACTTCGTCGGCCAGCCCGGGCAGTTGGCGCGTTTCCAGTCGACGGAGGTCGGAGGGAGTGTGGAGGGTGTCCAGCAGAATCGATTCAGGCATTCCGTCAAAACTTTCGCAGCACGATAAAGTCAGCCAATTGACGCAGCCGGTCCGCTTCGTTGCCAAAAAGCGAGAGGGCGGCCAAGGCATCCTCGCGCAATTCGCCGGTCCGCGCGCGAGAACGGGCAAGCCCAAGAATGCTCACGTAGGTGGGCTTGTTGTGGGCAGCATCCTTGCCGGCAGTTTTGCCGAGTGTGGCAGTTGACGACTCGGCATCCAGCACGTCATCCACCACCTGGAAAGCCAGGCCAACGCATTTTGCGTAACGGTCAAGCCGGGCTAGCGCCGCCTCGTCAAGCGCCTTGCCGCAGCGTGCGCCCAGATTGACCGATGCGCGGATCAGCGCGCCGGTTTTCAGAATGTGCATGAATTCCAGTTCAGCCAGATCGAGCGGCTTGCCCACGCTGTCCAGGTCGATTGCCTGTCCGCCCGCCATGCCGCGCGAGCCGGATGCATTGGCCAGCAGGCGCAACATTTCAACTTGCACGGCTGCGTTGTTGGCCAGTTTTGGACGGGAGAGCAGTTCGAACGCCAGACTTTGCAGCGCATCGCCCACCAGGAGCGCGGTGGCTTCGTCGAATTCCACATGTACGGTGGGCTTGCCGCGCCGCAGTACGTCATTATCCATTGCCGGCAAGTCGTCATGCACCAGCGAATAGGCATGAATGCACTCGACTGCCGCAGCCGCCAGGTCAACGCTGGCCGGGTTGGCCCCGGTCAGTTCGCCGGCTGCGTAAGCCAATAGCGGGCGCACACGCTTGCCGCCATCGAGCACGGCATAACGCATGGCGTCGTGCAGCCGGCGGGGCGCATGCATGGTATCGGGAAGTTCGGCGGTGAGCACCTGTTCGATGCGGGCCTGTTTGTCGGCGGCCCAAACCTGAAAATCATTCATCGCTGCCGGCGACAAAAGGCTTGAGCACGCCGTTTTCCAGCATCTGCACCTGCTGTTCCGCGCGTGAGATCGCGTCGCGGCAGAAATTCAGCAGGACGGCGCCGCGTTCATAGGCGGCCAGCGAGTCTTCGAGGCTGAGTTTGCCGGATTCCATCTGCGCGACGATTTTTTCCAGCTCGGCGAGCGCGGATTCGAAATCCTTGGGGGATGTGGCTTTGGCCATTAGTTTTCGAGTCGAGTAAAGCAGCTTGGCTAAAACCAGTTACTTTAACAAAAGCCGGGCGGCGAGTCTTTAAACAGGGTGTTGAAAACGTTACGCGGGTGGCCGCCGCGTCAATTTGCCTGCTGTCTGTTTAATGCAGATTGTCAAGGAATCCTGTCGGCAAAAGTAAATTCCTGTTGGGTTGGCAAGATGCGGCAAAAACGTTTTGCCTTGCGGAGTTAGCCGTGCTATTGTTAGCGCTCTGGCTTTTTGTCAGTAAAGGGAACCTCCGGTTCATTGGGCGGAAATTATGACTCCGCCGGGTGTCGGGGGTTTTTGTTTTCTATGCCGTATGCAAACTCGGTACTGGAATAGGGTGGGTAGGGATGTCCAATCTCGCTGATTCTGTTTCGGCGCTGTCAAAAACAACGCCTCAACTGCCGGTGTCATGGTATTTCGACCCGGAAATTTATAACCTTGAAAAGAACCTGTTGTTCGACAACGGTCCTGGCTATGTCGGCCATGCGCTGATGGTGCCAGAGCTTGGTGATTACCATGCGCTGGAGCGCTTTGATGGCGCCAGGGTGCTGGTGAACAACCAGAATGGCGTCGAAATGCTGTCCAATGTTTGCCGCCATCGGCAGGCCGTCATGCTGAATGGCCGCGGCAAACTCCCGGCGAATAATATCGTCTGTCCGATCCATCGCTGGACGTATGATGCCAGCGGACAATTGCTGGGAGCGCCGCATTTTCCGGGCAATCCCTGCATGAATCTGTCGCGCTCGCCGCTGCAGAACTGGAACGGCCTGCTGTTCAACGGCCCGCGCGACGTGCGCACTGATCTGGCTGGCATGGGCGTGGCAAGGGATCTGGATTTCTCCGGTTACATGCTGGACCGCGTGCAAGTTGATCATGTGCCATACAACTGGAAGACCTTCATCGAAGTCTATCTGGAGGATTACCACGTCGAGCCTTTCCATCCTGGCCTGGGCAATTTCGTCACCTGTGACGATCTCAAGTGGCAGTATGGTGACTGGTACTCGGTGCAAACCGTCGGCCTGGCCAGTGCATTCGGCAAGAAATTTGGCTCGCCGGTATATCAGAAGTGGCAAGAGCAGGTGCTGCGTTACGGCGAAGGCAAGAAGCCAGGGCATGGGGCAATCTGGCTGACTTACTATCCCAACGTCATGGTCGAGTGGTACCCGCATGTGCTGGTGGTTTCAAGCGTTTGGCCAACCGGCATTGAGTCCATGGTCAATATTGTCGAGTTCTATTATCCGGAAGAGATCGTGTTGTTCGAGCGTGAGTTTGTCGAGGCTGAACAGGCTGCTTACATGGAAACAGCGGTGGAAGATCACGAAATCGCTCAACGCATGCACGACGGCCGCCGCGCGTTGCACCGGCAGGGTGTCAGTGAGGAAGGTCCATACCAGTCGCCGATGGAAGATGGCCTGGTGCATTTTCATGAATTCATGCGGCGGCAGATCGAGCCACATTTGAAAACAATTTGAACGCAGAGACGCGGAGACGCAGAGAATCCAATAAAGCATTTTGTAGGAAGCTTAAGGAAGGGGCGGGTGAAAACCTGATCTATGCTCCCCTTCATTTATCTTACCCCTGTCAAAAAATGGTTTTGCCTTTCTCCGCGTCTCTGCGTCTCCGCGTTCCATTCTTTTTTCTATAAATGAAATCTGCCTGGATGCTGGTGGCGTCCTTTTTGTTTGCGGCCATGGGCGTGCTGGTCAAATTGGCTTCGGAACGCTTCAGCGCGCCAGAACTGGTTTTTTATCGCTCCTTGTTCGGCCTCGTTTCCATCTATTTCGCGATCATGCTGTCTTCACGCCAATGGCTCACCCCACTGCAAACGCCGCAGATCAAAGGTCACGTCAAACGCGGACTTGCGGGATTTGCGGCACTGGTCATGTTTTTTCATGCCATTGCCCATCTACCCTTGCCGACTGCCATCACGCTCAACTACACCTCGCCGCTGTTTCTGGCCGCGATCACGGCCTGGTGGCTCAAGGAGCGGCACGGGCGTGCCTTGTCGGCGGCGTTGCTGCTGGGCTTTGCCGGTATCGTATTGCTGCTGCGGCCCGTCTGGGGCGAAGCGTATTTTCTGGACGGGTTGATTGGTCTGGCCTCCGGCATCCTGGCGGCGCTGGCATATTTCAACGTGCGCGAGTTGGGGCGCGCGGGTGAGCCAGAATGGCGCATCGTGTTTTATTTTGCCTTGATTTCCACGCTGGCGGCAGCGGTCTGGATGGCGCTGGCTGGTTTTACCGTGCCTGCTCTCAACGAACTGCCCTTGTTGCTGGCGATCGGCGCGATCGCCACTTCCGCACAATTGGCCATGACACGTGCCTATCGCCTGGGCAACACGATGACCGTGGGCGCCCTGGCTTATTCCACCGTGGGCTTTGCCGCCCTGTATGGCGTATTGCTGTTTGGCGACCGGCTGCCGCTGGGCGCCTGGATTGGCATGATGTTGATCGTGCTGGCGGGGGTGGCCGGTATCCGTTTTGGCAGGACAGCCACGCCGGTTGAATGAGACTATATTTACGAATGTATGAGCAACAAGAAATGGAATGGAGGCGCGACGATGATCTCGGTGAATGTACGCAACAACGTGGTCGGCATGACGGTGATGGGCCAGTTCACGCTGGAGGATTATCGGGAATTCGAGGAGGCTGTCGTGTATGGCATCAAGTTCCAGGGGGTGGTGAACCTGCTCATCGACCTGCGGGACATGCTTTCCTTCAGCGTCGATGTGGCATGGGAAGAGATCAAGTTCTCCCGCGCGCACGCGAATGATTTCGAACGGGTTGCGATTCTCGCCAGCAACGAGTGGATTGCATGGAGCGCCTGGATCAACCGGTTGTTTGTCGATGCCGACATTCGCCTGTTTGATGACCTGGCGGCGGCGGAAGCATGGGTAAGCGAAACCGTGGCAGTACCGGATGCCGGCTGACGGCCTGCAAATGCGTTGGGGGTTGCTGGCGGCCTGGCTGACGTTTGCCGGGTTCTCTGGCGTGGCGTTGGGCGAAGAAAACTGGCGCACCGTTTTCGAGAATGCCACCTTGCGCGTTGATGTGGATGCGGCGAGCCTGCGCGGCAATAAAATCCTGACTGTATTCCGTGAGCGGCATCGCTTCTCCGCGGGTGAAACCGATCCTGACTCCTTGCGCCGGATCACCGAAATCCAGGTTCGGCGCCAGGCGGATTGCCGCAAGCGCAGGCTGGCGGTGCTGTCGCGCGCGGCGTTTTCCGATCAAGATGCGCTGGTGCGCTACGAAGCTTTTCATCTCGAAAAGGTCAAATGGCTGTCGCCTGCCACGGAATGGGAGATGCGGGTTTATGAAACCGTTTGCGGGCGTTTTTGAAGTGGCCGGAACACATCGGTATTGCGGTAATACTCCGGCGCGGAGTTTTCATCCCAGCCTGGAATGCCAAGTACCGGCAGGGGCTTCAGTTCCAGCGAATCCGCATGGCTGACACACTGTGCCGCCAGGTTGTCCAAACCTGGCAGGGCAGTTTCGTCCGATTCCAGCAACAGGCATTTACCGGTCATGCCGGCGAATGGCCGCAGGCATTTCTCCAGCAGGCCATGCCCCACCACGATAAAAGTCATGCCGGATTCGACCATGTGGCGCTCCGTCCAGAATAACGTTTCCCATTCGTGTTTGTGCAACAAATCAAACAGATTGGCGTGAGGGGATGCGACCAGCACCCCGCTTTCGTCCAGTAGAGTGAGTTGATCGCGTAGCCTGCCACGCTGCGTGACTGTTGCGTGCGCCAGCATCCGGCAATGGGCGAGGTTGATGGCTGATTTCAGTTGCGGGAATTGCAGCCAGACCAGCGCGTTGAGGAAATCATGCATATTGTTCTCGCGTGTTGGCACGCAGCCGCTGGCGGCAATGCCTGCTTCATACGCGGCCGCCGAGCAGGGTTTGGACGAAGGCGAGAAGCGCAGAACTCTGCCGTTGGCATGGCGCAAATCCAGTCGTTCGGACAAGCGGTTGAACGCGCAGGTGTTGAGGTCGGCGAGTGTACCGAGCAGCACACGGTAAGGTGCAAAAGCCGGATGCGAGAAATCTGCCAGCTTGATATTTTGCATTCACTTATGGATCCGAAATGAATGAACTTGAAAAACTTCCTCGGACATTGGTTGCCCGAAATGGCCAGCAGTCGCACCAGGTTTTGGATCAATAACAATTAAACCTGGTCGGGTTATTGAGGGGGAATCCAGGTGCATGACTTTCCCCTCAATAACGCTTTGAATCAGGCCCGTTCCGGTATTGTTGCGTCAACACGTGATCGGGCCCGAGCAATTCAAGAATGGCGTCCATTGCCGCTCGAGGCAAGCCGTTGCGAAAGTCTGGCTGTTCCGTTGCCAGTTCGGCAAGCAGGGCCAGTGCGGTGGCATAGTCATCCTGCACCAGCCGTCGGGCCACCTGCCTGAAACGTGACTCGCCGCTGGTTTCAGGAATACTGTCCGCGTTGCCCGGTTGTTCCGCCGCCATGGACAGCAAGAAATGCGCGCGCAGGCGCTGGATGCCAGGATTGTTCTTCAGGCCGGGCGGGACGCTTTCAAGCAGGGTCAGCGCGGTTTCTCGTTCGCCGCTGATCCAGAGTGTCTTGGCCAGATCTAGTGGAATGCGCGGATTGTCTGGCTGTTCCACGGCTGCGGCAGCAAGCAATTTCTTCCCGCCTTCAAAATCCCCCTCAACCAGCGCAACGCGCGCGTCGAATTGAAGTGTGCTGGCCGATTTGGTGATATAGCGGTCGAGCGCCTCGCGGAATGTCCGGTCGGATTCGGCGCCGTGGATGGTATGCACGACCTCGCCGCGCAAAAAGAACTTCACCGTGGGTACGCTGTTGACGCCATATTCACGGGCCAGTCTTCGCCAATCGTCGGTGTTGAGCATGACCAGAAGGAACCGGCCGCCATATTCGGTCGCCAGCCTCACCAGCCGCGGCATCAGGATCATGCAGGGGCCGGCCTTGGGTGTCCAGAAGTGCACCAGGACGGGGCCGCGGTGGGAATTTTCAAGAACGAGGCGAGAGAAGTTTTCCCCCGTCGCATCGAAGACGTGACGCGAGAGCGTCATGATGCCACCGCCTTGCGTCGCCCGGTTCTTTTTCGGGCAGACGGTCTTGCAAGCGTTGCGGTCGTCATGGATGGGCCCAACATGTTCTTGAACGCCTCGGTGGCTTCGATCAGCGCCTGGCTGATGCCTGGTTCGAAAGCCGAATGCCCGGCATCGGCAATGATTTCATAAAAGGCCTCCGGCCAGGCACGCGCCAGTTCGTCCGCAGTGACGATCGGGCAAACGGCGTCATAGCGGCCCTGCACGATCACGCAGGGCAAATGGCGGATTTTGTGCAGGTTGTCGAGCAGGCTGTTTTCTGGCAGAAAAATGTCATGTAGAAAATAGTGCGCCTCGATCCTGGCGAGCGACAGGGCGACCGGATCAGACGCGAAGCTGGCGACCAGCGAGGCGTCGGGCAACAGCGTCGAGCAGGTCGCCTCATAGTGCGCCCAGGCGCGCGCGGCGGGCAGGTGAATGACAGGGTCTGGGTCGGTCAGACGGGTGTGATAGGCGGCCAGCAAATCACCGCGCTCGTCTTCAGGAATGTGCGCGGCAAATGCGCGCCAGGCTTCCGGAAAAATCGTCTTCAGGCCATACAGGAACCAGTCTATCTCGGATTTACGGCACAGGAATATGCCGCGCAGCACAAAACCCAGACAAGCTTCCGGATGTGCCTCGCCATAGGCCAGTGCCAGTGTCGATCCCCACGAGCCGCCGAGAACCAGCCATTTCTCGATGCCGAGCAGGGTTCTTAGCAGTTCGATATCCTGTATCAAGTGCGTCGTCGTGTTGTCCGTAATGCAGGCATAAGGGGTGGATTGGCCGGATCCGCGCTGATCGAACAGGATGATGCGATAAAAAGCCGGGTCGAAAAAACGCCGCTGCCGGGGCGAGGTGCCCGATCCGGGCCCGCCATGCAGGAACAGCACCGGCACGCCCTTGGGATTGCCGCTTTCTTCCCAGTAAATGCGATGCACGCCGTCAGGCTCGATGTAGCCCTGCCGGTTGGGCGCGATTTCGGGGAATAACGCGAAGGATTCAGACATGGGATCGCCTGGATGGGGAAACGCCGCATTATCGCCCGCCACGGGATTTATGAGTACACTGCACGCTGTTGCGAAACGAAGAGGAGGAGACATCATGACGGTTCATGCGCTGAAAGACGAAGAGGTTCAACTGCTACGCAAGGAGATCGAATTGCTCATGAACGAGCGCCAGGGCTTGTTGCAAACGGTCGGCGCGGCCGCCGTGCTGGTGGCCAATCTCGATAGCGACGCGCTGCCGGATGACGAGGACACGATCGACGCAGCGGAAATGCTGGCCGAGCAACTCAACAGTCTTTCCGAGGAGACCCTCAAGGACGCACTGGAGTCAGTCAGGGCCGAGTTGGACATGCGCGCCGACGCGTGAGCGTTCTCGCAATTTTGAATTGCCAGCAGACAAATCCGCAGGCTGCTCTTTAACCTTGAGATGATGTTTTTCAAGCATCCCGTTCATGGCTGACATGCCGGCCTTGAAGCTGCCCGCGCTGCCTACCGCAACCCAGGCAAAGCGATTCCTTTTCCAAGTTTTCATCACCCTGGTGGCTTATTACCTCGCTGCCAGGGTTGGACTCTACCTGAGCGCAACGTTCAATGGGGCAGTCTCCGCGCTGTGGCCGGCTGCTGGTGTGGCCGCTGCCGCCGCCATGCGTCTGCGCCTGGCCGGCGTGGTGGGGGTGTTCCTTGGTGCACTGGCAGGCAATTGGGGCGTGTTGCCCGATCCTGCGTTGCCTTATGTCGGATTGGGCGCTGCCTCGGGCGCCTGGCTCATTGCGCTGTTGTCACACCGGGCTGGCAATCATGAGCTTTCACTCGAGTCTGTCGGGGATATTGCGCGTTTCTGCCTGCTGGCGTTGCCGGTCGGGACGGTGGTGTCCGCGCTGTTCGGTGTTGCGGCGCTACTGCAAACGGGCGTCATGCAGGAACAGGATTTGTTGCACGCGTTCTGGGTCTGGTGGTCTGGAGATTGGGTCGGCGCGTTGCTGGTTGCGCCCGTTTTGCTGACCAGCAATTCGCGCAGCTGGATTTCCAGCAAACCGATTGCCAGTGTGGAGTGGGTTGCGGCGGTGCTTGCCATGCTGCTGGTGGCGGGCATCCTCCTGGGCGGCAGCCGTATAGGCATTCGGGCCGGGGATTTCCTGCTTTTCCCGCTGGTGTTATGGGTGGCATTGCGTTTCCCGGTTGGTGCAACGGCCTTGCTGATCCTGCTGGCGGGGGCGGTACGCATTGCCGCCACCTTGATCGAACTGGGGCCGCTGGGGCCGGATACGCCGTTAACCGATATTTTTCCCTTGCAGGTGACACTCGCCAGCCTGTCGATTGGCGGCCTGCTGGTTTCCGCCGCGCTGTCGGAGCGGCGGCAATCGGAACTCAGGCTGGACATGCTGGCCAACCACGACCCGCTGACCGGACTGCCGAACCGGAGCTATTTCCAGGACTATCTGCAACATGCGATCGCGCAATGTCTGCGTCAGGGCGGGCAGGTTTCGCTGCTGTTCATCGACCTGGATCGTTTCAAACACATCAACGATTCACGCGGCCATGAGGTCGGCGACCAGGTATTGCGGATTGTCGCCAGCCGGCTGGTCGATACCTTGCGCGCGGATGACTTCGTCGGCCGTCTGGGCGGCGATGAATTCGCGGTCATCATCACCCACCCGAAGACCGACCGTGGCGCCCGGCGAGTCGCCTTGAAACTTATCGAAGCAGTGTCCGAACCGTTCAAGGTTGAGGAAGTGCGTTATGCCATCTCTGCCAGCGTGGGCATCAGCGTCTGCCCGGATGACGGCACGGATGCCAATACCTTGCTGCGTCAGGCTGACCTGGCCATGTACCAGGCCAAGCAGAAAAAGAGCGGATTCGAGTATTTCAGCGACGAGATGAACGCCGTTGCGCACGAGCAATTGCTGATCGAGAACGGCTTGCGACAGGCGCTGCAAAAAGAGGAATTCGCACTCCTCTATCAGCCAAAGGTCGATCTGGATAGTGGCAAAGTAGTCGGCCTGGAAGCGCTGATCCGGTGGCTGGCGCCGGGTGGCAAGGGTGTCGTGGGTCCGGATAAGTTCATTCCGGTCGCGGAAGAAACCGGGCTGATCATTCCCATCGGACGGTGGGCGCTGCGCCGTGCCTGCCAGCAATGGGTGGCCTGGCGCGAGGCGGGATACAGTCCGCCAGCGCTCTCGGTCAATCTGTCGCCGCGTCAGTTCAGCCAGGGTGGATTGGCACAGGACGTTCTCGGCGCCATCGAAGAAACCGGCATGGATCCGGCCTATCTTGGCCTGGAAATCACGGAAAGCGCGGCGATGGATAATCCGGGAATGACCATGACAGTGCTGGCGGAACTGGGCGGTCGGGGCATCCAGGTGATGATCGACGACTTTGGCACCGGACACTCGAATCTGCGGCAGCTCAAGCGCCTGCCGATCGATACACTCAAGATCGACAAGGGCTTCGTTCGCGATGTGCTTGTTGACCGCGAGGATGCGGAAATCGCCCATGCCATCATCCGGCTTGCCCATACGCTGGATTTGCGCGTGGTCGCCGAGGGTGTGGAAACCCCGGAGGTCGCCGCCTTTCTCAAGGCTCGCCACTGCGACGAAATCCAGGGTTATCTCATCGCCAAGCCCCTGCCGCCGGATGCGGTCAGGGAGCTTTTTTCCAGAACCTACTCGTTCGCTTGAAACGGGATCAGAGCGGCCGGCGGATCACGATCGCACCGCGCAGCTCACCTGGCTGATAGCCCGTTGCGCGGTCGTTTGGGTACTCCTGCTGAAGCCGCGCCTGTACGCCAGCCGGAATTGATTCCGGCGCGCCGTGGCAGGTCACGCACAGCGGCGCCACGCCGATAGCCTTGGCGTAGCGCAAGGTCGATTTGCCGTCATCCTGCACAACCTGGGTGAATTCCATGTTGTCAAACGCTTCCCCTTTGGCGCGGCGATCGGCGAACTGCTTGAGCGCCTCCTGTTGCCAGGCGTTGGGCGTGCCCGCTGCGGTATTGCGCGCACGTGTGCCGACGCGGCCGATTTGCCAGCCAGTTTCTTTGGACAGTTTCGCGGCGATTTCCGGCGCAGCCTGCTTGCATACGCCAATTGCCGATTCGGGGCCGTTGGCCGCCATCTCTGCCTGTAGCCGGCCGCCCAGTTCCTTGACCAGGCGCCCGGCGACCGCGCGGGTTTCGTCGAGCGTCTTGGCGTCAGCAGTTTTGGGCGCGGGCGTGGTCGTGCAGGCGGTGAGGGGCAAAACGCAGGCGAGCAGGACAAGGGTTTGTTTCATGATTTGGCTCCTTGGTTGAGGTTGAACGCGATGGGCATGTCAACAGCCGATGGTGAAAGCATGCCTAAGGCGAAGTTTTCATGTTTTCCTGCTCCATCAGCAGATAAGTATTGTAGGCATTGGGTCGGTTGGCTTCCTCGAATGCGGGCATGGTCTTGTACTTTGACCAGTCGGTGCGGGCGTAGGCTTCCTCGAAAGGAATCAGGTAATTGACCGCCTTGCCCATCTCGGCGCGCACGTAATTCAGATAGTCCCGTGTCAGTGTCAGATCCTGCATCGGCGTCGTACTGGCGGCGCCATGTCCCGGAACCAACACGCGCGGCTGGAGCGCGATCAGCTTGTCAAGCGAGGCGAGCCAGGCTTTTGAATCGGCCTCGCCGACGAAGGGCACGCGGCCCTTGAACACCAAATCCCCGGCATACAGTACGCGATCGGGCACAACCAGCATGGCAATGTCTTCTGCGCTGTGCGCCGGGCCGACGTAGCGCAGTGCGAAATGCACGCCGCCAAGCCTGAAATTTTTGTCGCCCTCGATGAACACATCCGGCTCCAGCAAGCGGGTGTGCTCGTCCACCCAGGGGAACAACACTTCCTTTCGTTGCGCGAATCGCAGCGCGGCTTCTTCGGTGCGTGTCCTGCCCTCGGCGTGGCGGTGCGCCCAGATTTCAGCGCCCTCGCGTTTGAATACCTGCAGGCCATAGTAGTGGTCGGCGTGATAATGGCTGACAATCACAAGCTTGATCGGCTGCTTCGTGATCCTGCGGATGAGCTTGAGCATTTTTTCCGCCAGCGGGGGGCTGGCCAATGCATCGAACACAACCACGCCTTCGCGCGTAATGACGAAGCCGGCATTGGACATGAAGCCTTTGTTCCCGGCGGAGGCCGCGCCGGATAACCCCTGGATGTAGTAACTGTACTGGCCGATGCGTTTTGCTTTCATCGGCACATCAATATCGTCGGTCGCCGCGATTGCCGTGCTGCAAAAAAGCAGAGCGGCAAGCAATCCCATCCAGTGTTTCATTCGAATATCTCCTAGGCGTCTGCCGGTTTTCGTATTGCCTGTATCAGGCGTTTTCATTATAAAGGCGCGCGCCAGCTATGCTATCTTGTGCGCTTTTGGAGGATTCGCTTTGTTCAGGAAACAGGGACTGCCTTTTTTGCTGGCATTCGTCGTTCCGCTCCTGGTGGTGTATGCATGGTGGGGTGGTTTTAGCCAGGCGAAGTTGGTCGAGCGGGAGTCAGGGCCCTACCGCTTTGCCTGGATCGAGCATCAGGGCGAAATTGCCAAGCTTCCCAAAACCCAGGCCAGGGTGCATGCGATATTGAAACAGGCCGGCATCACGCCGGGTGAAACGCTGACCGTGCTGCTGACGGACCCGCGTAAGACCCCGAAAAAAGACCAGCGCGCGCGCACCGGCTACATCGTCCCCGATCAAACCAATGCGCCGGCCGGATTGAACGTGGAAACACTGCCGCGTCGCCGGGTGCTGGCGGTCAGTGTTCATGCTGTCGTCATGCTCGCACCCGGGAAGGCCTATCAGGCTTTGTACGACCATCTGCACCAGCAGGGCCGGGACATTACCCTGCCCGCAGTGGAAATCTACCGCCCTTCCGGCAGCCCCATGCGTGTTGGTGAGCTGACGGTCGAAATCGCGCTGCAACCATGACCTTCCTGAGCCTGCTTTTTACGCTCATTCTGGAGCACTACCGGCCACTCAGGCAGCCGCTGCCGCATTATGAGGCTTATGCACAACTGGCCAGGTTGTTGCAGGACAAATTTGACGGCGGAGAATCCGCGCATGGCCTGATCGCCTGGAGCGCGGCGGTGCTGCCAATCGTGTTGCTGGTGTGGCTGGCCGGTGCCGGGTTGTCCGGATGGTCTGCGTTGGCTGGCCTTGTGTTCAGCGTGGTGGTGCTGTATCTGACCATGGGTTTCCGTTATTACAGCCTGATGGCCGACGACATTGCTGACAAGCTCCGCGCGGGGGACATGGCTGCTGCACGGCGCATGTTGGAAGACTGGCGTGGAGGCGAAAGCGCTGACTTCGGCACAGCGGACATGGCGTCACTGACCATCGAGCAGGTCTTCAGCCACAGCCATCGGCAGATGTTCGGCGTGCTGTTCTGGTTTGTGCTGCTGGGGCCGGCGGGCGCCGTGCTTTATCGCCTGAGTTCCATCCTCGCGCGCCGCTGGAGCGAATCGTCGCCTGCTTTCGGCCAGGCTGCGGCGCGGATTTTCCATCTCCTCAATTATCTGCCGGCACGGTTGACGGGGCTGACCTACGCGGTTGCCGGAAATTTCGAGGATGCCATGTACTGCTGGCGCACACAGGCGCCGCAATGGCACGACAACGAGGAGAGTATCGCATTGGCGGCCGGTGCGGGCGCCATGGGGGTCAAATTGGGACAGCCATTGCATGTGGGAGGGCAGTGGATCGCGCGCACGGAAATCGGCCTGGGCGAAGAGCCGGATATCGAGCAGATTGACAGCGCCATCAGCATGATCTGGCGCGGGCTGTTGGTGTGGCTGGCGGTGGGTTTGCTAATCGTGATCGCGGGTTGGGCATCGTGACTCGACTGGACGGCATGCATCAACGGCTTGCTCCGCGGCAGAACTAGTGTGGAGCTTGCGAAATAGCGCAACATGAAACGGCGTCTTTTTCCGCATGGCGGCGTTGCTCGTCGTTGCCATAGAGCCCACTATGTCGCCTCCTCGGGCCTAGCCCTGCTAAAAAAACCATCCGTTTCATCCTGTCACCCTATTTCGCAAGCACCACACTAGCCCGGATATTTCATGAAGACGCCATCGAACGCAACCTTCTCCCACCCCTGCAAAGGCTTGGCGGTCATGCAGGCGGAAGTCCATAGTGTTCCACCGGTCTGCGCCGGTACTGGCGGGCAATTTACGACATCTTTCCGTCCTCGCTTCGCGCCAATAGACACTGCTATTGGCTTGGCGCGTGTACGCAAATC
>CAZVBY010000019.1:18517-20401 GCA_964625895.1 uncultured Thiobacillus sp. | reverse complement strand
CAACACCCTGGCCTGGGCGGGAAGATTAAAGCGCTTTCTCGCTTCCTGCCGGTCTACCGGCGCAAACACTTCGGTATCCACACCGTTCCCGACGGTCATCGATTTTTCCGGATGCGCGCCCAACTGCACAGCGAGTTGACGCAATGAGTCGGAAACCGCGAAGACCCGGTCGGCATGTTGCAACGCCCGCCGGATTTGCTTACGCAATCCCGGTTGTCCGGCATGTCTTGGCTCTGTGCCCCTGAGCGTGATGGTATAAGGCCGATTTAGCCAGCGCGAAAGATAACTTGCCGCGACGCCATCGGGATAGGCGAAGTGGCTGTCGATGATGTCGAGCCGGTCTGCGTCTCTTAACCGCTTGAGTGACTTGTACGCACCCAGTGCCATAAAAAAACCATCCAGGTTTTTGAACATACCCGGCAAGGAAACAAAACGGGGGTAATCAATCTCGATGCCTTGTTGCACTTCACCGGCTGGCGCAGGCGGGCGGAAATGCGGGCGGAACCGCCTGATCAGGGCTTGCAGCGGGAACCAGGGCTGCGGCGATACCACCGCCAGTGATGTGTACCGCGCGACGCGAAACATGCGCGCGCGGATGAACACGCCGGCATTGGGCTGACCAGGATGAGGGAACAACGTGGACAACACGACGATATGGGGGTGTTTGTTATCCACGCCCGCGGTTTCTGGCATATTCATACACCTGCTGATAGCGCGCGACGCTGTTTTTCCAGTTACGTTCGGTTTCCACGAAACGACGACCATTGGCCTTCAAACGCGGCCATTGCTGCGGATGGTCAAGCAGCACCATGACACTGCGGGCCAGCGCCCCGGCGTCGCCCGCTGCAAACAACAGCCCGGTTTCGTTGTGCCGGATCAGTTCCTTGTGCCCACCCACATCGGAGGCCATGAATAAATGTCCCTGGGCCATGGCCTCCAGTGGCTTTAGCGGCGTCACCAGGTCCGTCAGCCGCATGGCATGGCGGGCATAGACCAGCACATCGATCAAATCGTAATAGCGGTTGACTTCCTGATGCGGCACTCGACCGGCAAACACCACGCTGCCTTCTACGCCAAGCCTTTGCGCCTGCGCCTTGAGCGCCGCCTCTTGCGGACCGCCGCCAACCAGCAGCACCTTGATGTCTGGCATGTGGTTCAGGATTTGCGGCAGCGCATCCAGCAGCAGATCGAGTCCCTCGTAGGCGTAAAACGAACCGATGAAGCCCAGCACGCGGCTGCCCGCCAATCCCAGGTGTTGTTTGAGCTGCAAGTCCGGCGGGCTGCCTAACGGAAATTTCTCCAGATCGACGGCGTTGGGGATGACGGTGATCTTCGCTTCGTCGATGCCGCGTCCGGCCAGGTCGCCGCGTAGCCCTTCGCAAATCGTGGTGACTGCGTCGGCATGGCGCACCACCCAGGTTTCCTGGGCGCGCGTGAGCTTGTAACGCAGGCTGTCTTCGGTTGTCGTCCCGTGATCGACGGCCGCATCCTCCCAGAAAGCGCGGATTTCATAGACGACGGGAATACCCAGCGCCCTGCCGGCCTTGACCGCAGGCATGCCGTTCAATGCCGGCGAATGCGCATGAATGATGTCGGGCCGGATTTTCCTGGCAACATCGCGAATCCGTTTGCCGGTCGCATGCATTTGCGCGAACAGGTTGGCCACGGGCACCCGGGAAAGAAAACCAGGCTGCGGCGTGCGATAGAAATGCAGACCGTCGACCGTTTCTTCGTCAACCGTGCAATTGCGTTGCTTGGGACTGCTCAAATGAAAGGTTTCCCACCCCAACGCACGCTGCTCGCGCAAAATTGCCGCACTGCGGAAGGTATAGCCGGAATGCAACGGCAGCGTGTGGTCGAAAACGTGAAGAATGCGCATCATGC
>CAZVBY010000019.1:13868-18417 GCA_964625895.1 uncultured Thiobacillus sp. | reverse complement strand
TTGATGCGCAGGCGGTTGGGCACGCCTTTGGCGCTGTACATCAGCGACCAGAGCCAGTTTGGCCAGCACAAGAAATCAAGCGGGTTGTCCCGATGCAATCCGTGACTTTTCAGATCCACCTGGTGAATCGCAATGCCGCCTGGCTTGAGCGCTTCATACATATCACGAAAGGTAGCCGGCAAATCGTTGACATGCTCCAGCACCGCCCGCGAGAAAACCACGTCGACCGCATTCTGCAATCCAGACAGGCCGCTGGGTTTGACAAGATACTGGATTTTGTCCGGCCTGCATCCGGATTCAAGATGTCCGCGCTCGATAAAGCATTCCAGCACCCTGTCGCGTTCCACCTGCGGTAACCGGTCCAGCAGAATCCGTGCAATCTGGCCATTCTTGGCCGTCAACTGGACCAGCGGAAAGCGGTCCACGCAAATCGTTTGCTTCGCGCCGTTGGCCATCATCACCATGGCCGCGCCGGGCAGATCACCCGGGCCATATTCCAGCAAACGCTTGCCATGAAAATAGTCGGGCCCGGCGCCCACCGCGCGCGCAAGGTGCACAAGATAATCGCTGTAGCATTGCAGAAAATAGTCTGCCACGTCTTCCAGACTGGATTCATCCGCGCCCCGGCCAGTCTGGCCGGTAAACCGGACATACCAGCCGGGAGCCAGCCAGGCGGCGACATTGCCCAATATGGCCTGCACCACCCGCCTGAGATTGCTGATCAATCCGCCAGGTTTCATGCAGCTTGCCGCTCTGTCTGCGTCAAACCCACCACCTGCCCAAGAAACGCATCGAACATGAGCACGGTCCACAGGATCACCGAGTAATCGCGGCGACCGGACTGGTGCGCCTCGACCACCTCGCGCAGGTAGCCCTGATTGAAAAGCCCGGTTGAGGCCAGCCGTTCGCCCAACACGACCGAGCGAATAGTGGCCGCGAGCGGCCCGCGGAACCAGGCGGCCAGCGGCACCGAGAAACCCATTTTCTTGCGGTAGAGCACGTCGTGCGGCAGGTAGGGTTCCATCGCTTTCTTGAGCAGGTATTTGCCTTCGGTGCCGCGCAGTTTGAGGTCGGTGGGCAGGCCCGACACCCAACCCATGAGTTCGTGATCGAGCAGCGGTTCGCGCACTTCGAGGGCGTGCGCCATGCTGGCGCGGTCGACCTTGGTGAGAATGTCGCCGACGAGATAGGTCTTCATGTCGAGATACTGCACCAGCGAGAGCGGATCGTCGGTGGGGGCGACGGCGGCGTGGCGGCGCAGCACTTCCACCGCCTCGTAACCTTGCAGTTCGCGGCGGAAGGCGGGCGAGAACAGTTGCTTGCGCTGCGCGTCGGAAAGCAGTGAGACGCCGTGGAAATAGCCTTCGACGGTGTCGCGCGCGAGCGCCTCGAAGGTGGTCTTGGCGCGGAACACTTTTGGCGCCCAGTCGGCCTTGGGGTAGAGCTTGCCGAGCGCGCCAAAAATCGGCCGACGCAGCATCAGCGGCAAGGCCTGCCGCATACGCTCTTCATAGCAGAACCAGCGATAGCGCCGGTAGCCGGCAAAGTGTTCGTCGCCCCCGTCGCCGGAGAGCGCAACCTTGACATGCTTGCGCGCCAGCTCGCACACGCGATAAGTCGGCAGCGCCGAAGAGTCGGCATAGGGCTCGTCGTACACCGTGGCCAGTTGATCGACCAGGCTGAAATCGCCGGACGCCACGGTTTCGACGTGATGCGCGGTCTGGTAGCGATCAGCCACCTGCTGGGCGAATTCGACTTCGTTGAAGGCCGGGTCATCAAAGCCGATCGAGCAGGTGTTCACCGGCGTTTTCGACTGCGTCGCCATCATCGCCACCACCGCGCTGGAATCGACGCCGCCCGACAGGAACGCGCCCAGCGGCACGTCGGCGATCATGCGCAGGCGAATGGAATCCTTGAGGCGCGCAACCAATTCATCTTCAGCATCTTCAAGCGACGCCACGCCCACCGGCTTGAACGGCATGTCCCAGTACTGTTTCGGCAACGCGCGCGGCTCGCCGCGCTTGAGCGTCATCGTGAATCCCGGCGCAAGCTTGTAGACGCGCCTGAAGATCGTGCGCGGCTCGGGCACGTAGCCGTAGGCGAAGTATTCCTCCACCGCGAGCGGGTCGATGTCGCGCGACAGACCGGGATGCGCCATCAGCGACTTGAGTTCGGAACCGAAGACAAACTCACCGGATTCGAGAAAGGCGTAGTACAGCGGTTTCACACCAAAGCGGTCACGCACCAGGAAAAAGGTCTGCCGATTGCGATCCCACAGCGCGAAAGCGAACATGCCGCGAAAACGATCGACACATTGTTCACCCCAGGCTTCCCAGGCATGAACGATGACCTCGGTATCGGAGTGCGTGCGGAACACATGGCCCAGCGCCTGCAATTCGGGCACCAGTTCCTGGAAGTTGTAGATTTCGCCGTTGAACACGACAACCACGCTACGGTCTTCGTTGAACAACGGCTGCTGGCCCGTAGACAGATCAATGATGGACAGGCGGCGATGCCCCAGCCCCACACCCGGTTCAAGATGCAGACCGCCCTCGTCCGGCCCGCGATGGAACTGGGTTTCGTTCATGCGATGCAAGCATTCGCGTGAAATTTCACGCGCGCCCGTCATATCGAAAATGCCTGTAATGCCGCACATGGTTTTGTGTTTTCTGGTTTTGTTACGTGTCCGAATATCTGGTCTGGCGTGCCGCGCACGCAATCAGGCCATGCGTTGCTCCAACACCTGCCGGTAAACGGCCTCATAGGCGTGGGCCATCGCGGGAATACTGAAACGCTGCTCCACCCGCGCCCTGCCTTGCCCGCCATCACGCGCGCGCATCCCTTCATCCTGAAGGTAAGACAGCAATGCCCGTGCCAAGGCCATGTCATCGCCGGGCGCGACCAGGCAGCCGTTAACCCCCGCCTCGACCAGTTCCACATTGCCGCCCGCGGCTGTGGCGATCACTGGCAGCCCGGACGCCTGAGCTTCGAGGATGGTATTGGAAATCCCTTCATTCAGCGAGGGCAAGACAAAAATATCGAAGGTCCGCATGAGTTCCGCAATATCGCTGCGTTCGCCTGGCAGCCAGGCCTGATCGGCCACGCCGGCCTGTTCCAGCAGCGTCTGGCAAGACTGCCTTGCTGCGCCGTCGCCTGCGATGACCAGCCTGGCGCGATCCTTCAAGTGTGGATGGTCGCGCAGCAGTTGAATGAATGCCCGCACAAGCCCCGGATAGTTCTTGACGCCCGCCATGCGGCCCACCGATCCGATCACCACGCTGTCCCCTCCGGCAAAACCCGCCGGCAGCAAGCCCGGTCTTGCGCCGGATCGCGGGTGGAATTTGACGCAGTCCACGCCGTTGTATATCTGGTGAATTTTCCTTTCAGGCACGCCCACCGTCTCCTTGAGCCAGCCGGCCAGGTCACGGCTGACCGTAATGTAACGCGACACGAATGGTTGTGCCACACGGCGCAGCAGGTTGTATTTGCGATTCTTGCCGTGCAGGTCGAACACATCGCGGCCATGCTCGCCGTGCACGGTGGCGCGCACCCCCGCGGCCGCGGCAACGAATTGCGCCTCCAGTGCAGCGAGATTGCGGGTATGCACCAGATCAGGACGCAGCGCGCGCAACAGCTTCCACAAGCGCGGCATCCAGGAAAAATCGTGACCGGGTCGTCGATGCAAGGCATGGAACGCTACGGGCTGGGCGATGATGCGATGGCGAAAATCGCTGAAGTCCGTCAGCGCCACGACGATGTGCTCAAACGCATTTTCCGGCAAATGATTGAACAGATTGACCATGCCGTTTTCCATGCCACCGGTGTCGAAGCGATGCACGATATGCACGATTCGGCGTCTCACTTGCCTGCTGTCCTGGAAATCGCCTGCATCAATTTTGCCTCGTTTTCGCGGGCAAAACGCGTTAAAACAGCGGCGGCCGCTTCCGGGCTCGTGTCATAGGGTGCCGCGAGGATTAGCGACACGCCGTCATCTCGACGCAACGTCACTTTTTTCAGGGCCAGTTCAATTTTTGCAAAATGCTCATTGACTGCGGGCTTGCCGCCGATCATGTTCCACTGCCAGACGAGCAGACGTTGCGGCGGATGATCCGCGGATTTGAGCAACGCCTGATGCACCTTGCGCGGTTGGTCCGCAATGGTGACGGTCTCCGGACTTTCGCCAACGACGATCCAATCCGCTCCGGACGATGGGCCAACAAACAGGTTTTGTGAGTTGATCAGTTCGGCATCCTGTCGCTGGGTCGCGTAATAATGCATGGCGACAAACACCTTTCCACTGCCGCTTGCGAAACCGGCCTGCTGTTGTTGATCCGCGCCGACCCAATGCGGCCGCCAGTCGGTGAAAGGGGGAGTCATCTCCCAGCCTGCGAGCGCACCGAGTTCGATCCCCTTCGTTTCCGGCAGCGCGCGCTGATTCAGATAGGCCGAATAGGCCGGCCACACTGCGGCGGCCAGCAGGGTCGCCAGCAACAAGCCAACCGGCATGGACATTTTCTGAACGACAAGGTTGCCACTTCCGGATTGCGCC
>CAZVBY010000019.1:0-13768 GCA_964625895.1 uncultured Thiobacillus sp. | reverse complement strand
AGATAGGCATACAGGCTGCCAAGCGTCACCGAGGCGATGAGGTAGCGCAGCCCGGAGCAGGCCTCGACGACCGACCAGTCGCCGCTGGGCAGGCTGAAATGCGTGCCCTCGCGGTATACCGGTATGCCGGTGAGTTGCAGCGCGCCAACGGTGAAATCGGCAGTGAACTCAATCAGCGGGGGAATCAGGAATTCGCCGACCGGCACCGCGAAATACAGGAATGTCAGCGGAAAGAACAGGCTGCGCACGATATGCAGGCCCATCACACTCCAGACCGCGCCGATCAAGAGCGTGATGAAGGCATATTGCGCAGCCACCCGCACACCGCCGGCATCGGCCAGCAGCCAGGCCGCGCCGGCCAGCGCCATGAGCGCCACGCCACGCCAATCCGCGCCAGGCTGAAGCGCGGCAAGGTGTTGCCGCCTGCCCCAGATCAGCCACAGACTGATGGGAAATACCAGAAATCCATGGGTGAAGGTTTCCGAGCGTTCCCAGATTTCGACCATCGAATGGAACGTCGGCCAATACAGCGCAAACAGCACCAGCAACAATGGCCCCATCAACAGCGCGGCGCCTTGCCAGGAAAAGGAACGGTATAGGAACATTGTGCGGTTCATGACGTTTGTGTCGAGTTTTCGTGTGGCGCAGCAGGCGCCTTGCCTTGCAGGCACGGCAGGATACGGGACAAATTGGCCTGCCAGTCATACGCCTGCAAGATTCTGGCCCGGGCGGCCAATGCCAGTTGAGGGTGTTGCCCCCGACAAGCCTCGACGACCCGGCTGGCAAATTCCACCGCGTTTTTTGCTACCAGAAACGCTTCGCCGGGCTGCGCGGAAATGCCTTCCGCCGCTTGCGGGCTCGCCACGACCGGCCGCGACATGGCCATGGCCTCCAGCACCTTGTTCTGCACCCCGCGCGCCAGCCTGAGCGGGGCGACGGCACAGGCGGCATGTTGTACGTAGGGACGCACGTCCTCGACACGGCCGGTGACGCGCACACCCGGCCGGGCCGCCAACGCTTTTACCGATTCGGCCGGATTACTGCCCACAATGGTAAAGACGGCGTTTGGCAGCGCTTCGCGCACGCGAGGAAGGATTTCTGTTGCAAACCAGACAACGGCATCGATGTTGGGCCAATAATCCATGGCGCCGGTAAACACCAGCGGAATTTCCGTTTCGACATAGGGCGACACCCGCGCGGAATCGGGACTGAAATACGCCGCATCCACGCCGTTTTCAAACCAGCCGATCCTGTCCGCGCTGGCCGGCGCCATGTGCTTGAGATGCGCCGCCTCGGCTTCGGACACCAATAACGTGGCGCCAAATTCGCTTGCCACACGGGTTTCCCACTCGCCCAATTTTGCCGCCTCGCGGCGATACAGCCAAGACAGTGGCCAGGGCTTGGTGGGTGCGTATTGCGCCCACTTGTCCGAATCGACATCGACCATATCCATGACTTTGGTCGGCATCCCCGCCGGCACGTACTGCGCCATGGCGGAAGAAAAGGCGACTGCCGTGCGGATGCCATGCGCGGCAATGGTCTGATTCACCCAACGTGCCATTTCCGCATGACGGTAATACGGCAGCGTCAGCGCTTCACCCGATGCCAGGCCTCTGAGGCTGGCAAGTTTTGCCCGCCGGGGGTTCAATTCAAATGTCTTCACGCTGACACACACTTTGTCCAAAGCATGTGCATGCGCGCGATCGGCGGGGTCGTCGATGAACGCGCCCAAATGCACCTGGTAGTGCGTGGCAAGAAACTTCAGCAGATGCCAGGAGCGGATCTTGTCGCCCTTGTTGGGCGGATAGGGCAGCCGGTGGACGAGAAAAAGCAGCGGTTCTTTCACCCCAGATTCCGCACCAGATAAGGGCCGATAAAGTTCGCGACCGGAAGCGGCAATCTGCGCCAGGCGGCAATGAACAGCCGGTATTTGGGATTGAGCGGATTCACGTCCGGCACGTCGGCGGCGTTGAGCAGTTGATATTCGTAATGCAGGAGCTGTGGCTCGAAGCCCCAGTTTTTCTTGAAACTGTAAGGGCCGGTGCCGACCTTGCTGCGACCATAATCGAACACCGTGTAACCGGCTTCACATGCGCGTCGCATCAATTCCCAGTATTTGAAATCGTTGGCTGCCAGGTCGCGCGCCTCGGGCATGTCTCCCGCGTAATAGGGCATGATTTCATTGCGGAAATGAAAGCTCAGCACGCTGCTGACCGGACGGCCACCCTTGAGAACGGACAGGATTGAGCAATCCTTGCCGAACTCCTCGCGCAGGATTTGAAAATATTTTCTCGGCAAAGCCGGCGTGCCGTGGCGCAATACATTGTCGGCGTAAACGCCGAAGAAACGCTCCACGCCTTCATCTTCCTCGCCAATCAACCCCGCCTTGATGCCTTTGCGCACCATGGCGCGCTGTTTGCGCGGGATGGCGTTCATGTTGGCTTCGACATCGGGCAGAATGGCTTTGCGAAAGGTCACATACAGTTCACGCTTTGCCGGCCATTCCTCGTGAACCGGGCGAAGGTTGCGCAATTCCAGGTAGGCCGCGCCGAGTTCGCGGGCAAGCGAAACCGCCGCCTGCTCCAGCGCGAGACGGGATATTTCATCGTCGGCCACCACGCCGCCATAGGCGCAAAATGGCAGCGATGACAGGCTGTGTCCGAACAGCCGGCTCTTGATTTGCACCAGCGGCAGGATGCCGGCAAGACGACCCTCCTGCTCGACATACAGGAAAAATGCCTTGTGACCAAACGCGCGCTCAATAACGCGCTTCCAGCCGGCGCGATGAAAGAATGTCGCCTCTGCGTGTCGTATGACAAAAGCATCCCAGCGCGGATCCAGGACATCGCCAAGTTGACCAACTCGCGGGGACGCAGCCAAAAACGAGGCCGTTTCGGCCTTCAACGCGGCATTCATGCGCAATTTTCCAGAAAAACCCGGTCGACGCGATCCCACTCAAAATCACCCAACAGTCTGTTGAGCTTGCCCTGCATGCGCTTCAGATTGACGTAATGGCGAAAGCGGGACTTGAGCGGCGCGCCAAACTGGCGTGGTTGATCGGGATCGATTTCCCAGGGATGGAAATAGAACATGCAGGCCGCGCCCTCGCCCTCGTTAACACGCCGTATGAGGCTGCACGAGAGGCGATAAGGCAACAAGCGGAACCAGCCGCCGCCCGCGGCCGGCAGATTGCGTCCGAGCAAGGGCACGGTCGTTGGCGGCAGCTCCCACAGCCCGCCCTCCCCGTTCGGCTGCCAGGGGTGGCGGGGCGCATCAGGCTCGCCATAGTGATCGTGGCGAACAGGAAAAATACTGGAGCTGTATTGATAGCCCGTTTCCTCCAACACATCGATCGCCCAGCGGTTGCGGCTGGAAATGGAAAAGCTGGGCGCGCGGTAGCCATTCACCGGCCCCCCGCACAGATCTTCGAGAATTTTTTTTGCGCGATCGACATCCTGGCTGAATTGCGCGCGGTCGAGATCGCTGGCACGTTGGTGACCGTAACCGTGGCTGGCCAGCTCATGTCCGTTATCAACAATTTGCCTGACAACGCCGGGATAGCGTTTGGCGATCCAACCCAAGGTAAAGAAGGTTGCCCTGACACCCGCATCATCGAGCATACCTAAAATCACCGCCATGTTGCGCTCGATGCGGCAGGGCAATTTATCCCAATCGGCCCGATTGATGCTGCCGGCAAAAGCGGAAACCTGAAAGTAGTCTTCCACGTCAATGGACATGGCATTTTTCACACCCATCAGGCGGCCGCCCGTCCCTTGGCCGACATTGGCAGCCACTGTCGCATGACTTGCGCGATGCGCTCGGCTGCTCGTCCATCCCAGCATTCAGGAATACGCCCGGCCTTGCCGCCCGAGGCAAGAATTTCCGCGACGGCTTTTTTCAGCGCGCCTGTATCCACGCCGATCAGCGTGTTGGTGCCTTCATGCAGGGTGACAGGGCGTTCCGTGTTCTCGCGCAAGGTCAGGCAGGGTACGCCCAGCGCGGTGGTTTCTTCCTGAATGCCGCCGGAATCCGTCATGACCAGACGAGCGGATTGCATTAGTCCCAGCATTTCCAGGTAACCGGCCGGGGGCAAAATGCAAATATTCTTCAGCAAATCATGCAATCCAAACTGCTCGATCTTGCCGCGCGTGCGTGGGTGCATGGGAAACACCACGGGCAATTGGCGGCTGATGTAATCCACAGCCTCCAGCAGGGACATCAGTACGGCTGGATCATCCACGTTGGACGGTCGGTGCAGCGTGAGCAACGCGTAATCATCTTCCATGCCGCCCCGGGTTTGCGCGGCAGGCACCGCACGCGTCAAATTACGATGAAGGCTGTCGATCATGACGTTTCCGACAAAATGCACTGCGCGTTCATCGATGCCTTCACGTTTGAGGTTTTCCAGCGCGCTGCGCTCGGTTGTGAACAGCAGACTGGATATCTGATCGGTGAGCACGCGATTGATTTCTTCCGGCATGGCGCGGTCGTAGGAACGCAAGCCCGCCTCGACATGCACCACTGGCACATTGAGTTTGCTCGCCACCAGCGCGCAGGCGATGGTGGAGTTGACGTCGCCGACCACCAGCACGGCAGCGGGATTTTCTGCCTGCAGCACGGGCTCGAATCGTTTCATGACCTCGGCGGTCTGGTGGGCGTGCGAACCCGAGCCGACTTCCAGATGATAATCCGGCGCGCGAATCCCCAGGTCGGCAAAGAAACGGTCATTCATCGCCTCGTCGTAATGCTGGCCGGTATGCACGAGCTTTGCGTCGACGCCCCCCGACTGGAAGGCCGCCATGATCGGGGCGATTTTCATGAAATTCGGCCGGGCGCCGACAATACAGAGAACCTGGGTCATGATGATGGGATTTCAGCCGACTTTTTCGGCCGGTGTTGTTTGCTGAATCTCTTCATTGCCGGCCTGCTTTTCGCTGACCATGAAAAGTATCTTGCGCACGATCGGCAAGATGCGGTTGATTGAGCGTTCCATCTGCTCGACCCGTTGCGCGAGCCGCAGCGTGTCTTCCGTCACGCCTGGCGGCGGCAGGACCCCGGACGTGGGACCAGTCGCGAGGTTTTCCTGATGGGCCACTTCATGACGCAGGTCTTCGATAACCTCGTTGACCTCATCCTCGCCGAAATGGTTTTTTTCTTCGAGATAGCCAAACAGCATCAGTCGATCGCAGAAGGTGTTGATGCGGCGCGGAATGCCGCCCGTGAAACGATGTATCGCCTGAAACGCCTCATCGCTGAAGCTGGGCTCATCCTGCCAGCCGACCGTGCGCAGGCGATGTTCGATATACCCCTGGGTTTCCTCGACGTCGAGCGGGCCAAGATGGTAGGAAGCGATGACACGCTGACGCAACTGCTGCATGTCCTGACTTTGCAGAATGCCGCGGAATTCCGGTTGCCCAAGCAAAAAAGTCTGGATCAGCGAACGGTCGCCGCTCTGGAAATTGGACAACATGCGCAACTCCTCCACCGCGCGCGGCGTGAGGTTCTGCGCTTCATCCACCACCAGCAGCACGCGCTTGTTCTGGCGCGCTGCGGCAGTGAGGAAATTCTCAAGATTCTTCAGCAGCGCCGACTTGCTGAGCCCTTCATGCTCCAGACCAAGGGACGCCGACACGCTGCGCAGGGTATCGTCCGCGTCCAGTTGCGTGGACACCAGTTGCGCGGCCAGGATGTTTTCCTGTTCCAGGTGCTTGAACAGGTTACGCACCAGTGTTGTCTTGCCCGCACCGACTTCGCCGGTAATGACGATGAACCCTTCGCCCAGCGAAAGCCCGTACTCAAGATAGGACATCGCGCGCTTGTGCCCCTTGCTGCCAAAAAAGAAGCGCGGGTCTGGACTGAGCTGAAAAGGTTTGGCCGTGAACCGGTAATAGGACTCGTACATGGCACGCCCTCAATATTGCATGGTGACAGTCGCGGTAAGACTGTTTTCGGTGAAATCCGCCAAGGCCGCGTTCGAGGATTCACGCTGCTGGTGTCGGAAAAGCAGCGAGCCCTTCAACTTGGGATTGAACTGGTGGTCAACGCCAGCCGTCAGTGTGTAGAGATCGTCCGATCTTGCTGTTGCCAATGGCGAGATCAGACTGGCAGCCACTTCGTTATGCGTGTACGCCAAGGCGGCGTTCACTTTGGTATGCGGCGCAAGGTTGTAAATGACGCCCGCCTGGAAACCACGCGAGCGGTCCTCGGGCAAACTGGCCAGGTCCTGGTAAATACGCGTGGTATCGAACAGATCAAACGCGAAAGTAAGCTTTCTGACCGACCAGGTCGTGCCGCCGCGCAGGGTTTTGTTGATGTAGATCCCCTGCGCCGTACCAAGCGGGATCGTGCCTGGTGGCGCAATGCCGGATAGCACGCAGCCGGTTTTTCCGGCTGGCGGGAACAGATTGCTGGTCGACCCCCAGACGCCATCATCACATAACCACGCATAAATGGCGGTGGGGTTCAACAATTGCTGCGCAATGTCGCTGACACTCTGCTGATATTGCAGGTTCCACTGCGTGTGCCGTGTGCGGTGATTGAAGCGCAGGTTATAGTCGTTTCCGTAATAACGCTTGCCATAGGATGTTTCCAGTTGCGTCCTGCGGCTTGGCATCCATTCAAATCCCGCCGACCAGTAATCCCCCTCGGTTTTGGTCAGGCTTGGGTAGTCGTTTTTGTCATAACCATACGAGCCCTTGAGACGAAACTTGCGTGTCAGCGCATAACCCAGCGTGGCGCCGTAGCTTTCGAAGCGCGTATCCGTTCCATTGCTGGTCGCCGAATTGCGCAGGGAATAATTCAGCCCCCACATGAGATCCTTGAATTGCGTTCCGCTGTTCAGGGTCGCCTCGATGGAATCGGCTGCGATATTTCCGACATTCGCGCTGTCTTCGAATATCGCGCCGCTGCGGCGGTATCGCAGAATACCCGTAGCAAAGGTGCCAAGACGCCTGGTGAGATACGGGCTGATGCTGTATGCGCCAGCCGTAAAGCTGTTACCGGTGTCAAGGTTGCCGTCGCCCGGCGCGCCAAGAAGCGAGCCAAGCGCTTGGGAAATATTGGCGGTACCCTCAACGAAAAAAAAGTCTTCGGCAATTTCAGCCTTTCCACTCGCATTCAGACGATGATTGATATCGTTCTGATCGCTGGCATTGCCGCCGAGCCGTTCGATGATACCCAAACCGTAATTCAACCGCGCCTGCACGCGCCTGGAGCCTTCTGATTGCACATCGACGCCGGGGGTCAGCGAGAGCACCAGTGCGGCATCTCCTCCGCGGCTCTGCGAAACATTGTCTGTCAAGGCGGCACTGGCGCTCACCGACGGCGTCAGTTTCCAGTCAAGCGCACCCGCGCTGAGGGGAAACTGTGACGTCAGAGCAGCAGCCAGCAACAGGCGGCCAGCAGGGAAACGCTTGACTTGCAATCGCTTACTTTCCGTAACTGCCATAGTAACCGTAGTAGTAGTCCGCGCCCGGAGAAGGCGTCGCCTTGTTCAGCAACATGCTGACAACTTCACACGACTGGATGTGATCGAGGGCTTCGCGCACAGCTTCTTGGGAAGTTCGCTCGGCTTCCACCACCATGACAATCTGCCCCATATGAGTGGCCAGCACACTGGACTCACTGGTCGCAAGGAGCGGCGGGGAGTCAAAAATGATAATCCGGTCATGATAACGGTTTCCGATGTCCTCGACGAGATCGTTCATGGCCGAACTCGCCAGCAACTCGGTTGCCCGCTTGTACGTGCGTCCAGCAGGCAGTACGGTGAGCTTGGCAATATCCGTTTTGATCAGCACATCGGATAGCTTGAGGCTCTTGTCCCGCAATACGTCCAACAGTCCAAGATCGGTATGCAGCCCCAAGTATTCCGGCACTCTTGGCCGTGCGACATCGGCATCCACCAGCAGCACGGTGCGATCCATTTCCATCGCCATGGACAAGGCCAGGTTGATCGCACAGAAAGATTTGCCTTCCCCCGGCAAGGAACTCGTCACCATGATGAGATTGCCGTTCTTGACCCGCACGGCACCTTGCCCGAAAGCATTGGCAATCAGTGGACGCTTGATGATGCGAAACTCTTCTGCAATCTGGCTCTTCTCGGCATCGGGCGTAATCATGCCCATGCGATGCATGCGTTGCAGGTTGATCGACTGCATCTGGCTGGTGCCATCGGCTTCATCCTGCAAGCCGGGGACGGAAGGTTCTTCACGCGGGCCGCGTGCGGCCTCGGCTTGAGGATTGTCTTCTCGCTGCCTGGCGAGCGCGTTCTCGATCAGACTCTCCTCCCGTGCCAGAACCGGCTCGGTTCTTGAGGGGTGTTTCATCTCCGCGGTCGGCTGGATATCACCCAGTTTTTTGGCGGCTTTTTCAATGATGCTCATCGCTTGTTCTCCTTATGCCGCGCGAGAGAGGATCAGGTGCAGGGTGATGAGGACACCGTAGGCGCCAAACAGGCTGCCCAGCGTGGCCATGAACGCCATCAACCGCTTGCGGCGCACGCGCCGCGCCTCCTCGGTTTCGATCTTGGTCACGGCACCAAGTAAAGGCAACCCCGTCAATTCGCGCAAGGTCTTGCGATCTGGAACAGTACGGCGAATCTGGCTAACCAGAAATGCTCCGGCAAAACCGATCAGCAAACCAGCCAGCGGCACCAGCGAAATCAGCAGCGGCCGGTTGGGCCATGCTGGATCCAACGGTACGCGCGGCGGATCGATCACGCGGAAATCCACCGTATCGGTCTTGCTTTCGACTTCGCTGGACATGGCCGCCGACTCGCGCTTGGCCAGCAGCTCGGTATAGTTCTGCTTGTACACATCGTAATCACGCATCAACTGCGTGTATTCCTGCTCGACTTGCGGAATCATGTTGGACGCATTGCGCAGCGCGCCGTAGCGGCCCCGGAATTCGCTGACGCGCGCCTGCAAGGAAGCAACCGTTGCATCTGCCTCGGCGATGGCAATCGTGAGTTGTTGATAGACGGGATTCTGGATTTTGGCGCCCCTTGGGTCGGACTTGCGCGCAGCCAGCTCCTGTTTTTTCTGCTCATCCAGCTTGGCGATCAGCCGCTTGGCTGACTGAATATCCGGGTGCAGGTCGGTATATTGCAGGCGCAGGCGATCGATTTCCTTTTCCAGCGCCTGGATGCGCCCATCAAGCTCGGAACTGGAGGACACCACGGCCGCGGCAGCCGAGAGTTCCGGCTCTTCATCCTCTAGTTGTCTTTTTAGCTGGTTTCGCCGGTTGGTCGCCTCAGCCAGATCCAGTTCCGCTTGACGAAGCTGGGTTGCGGAAGCCTCAAGTTTGGCATAGTAGTCCCCCCCCTGGCCCGGCATGACGCCGACATGTTTCTGCTTGAATTCCTTCAGCGCATTTTCCGCATCGACCAGTTTCTGCTGGTATTGCTGAAGCTGTTCCTCAATGAATTTTTGCGACGATGCGATGTCCTGCCGCGTCTTGCCCAGACTGCTTTCCACGAAAATGGTCAACAGCGCCTGCACCACCTTCTTGGCCAATTCCGGGTTTTTGTCCTGATAGCTCAAGGTATACAGATTCTCGCGGCCCGCATCAGCGATGGTAATTTTCTCGGCCAGGTCATCAAGCATTTTTTCGGTATCTTCCGGCGTCTTGGCCTGAACATCCAGATCGGTCATGCGCGCGACCTTTTCCAGCGTCGGGCGACTGACCAATGCACGCGTCATGAGTTTGATTTGCTGTTCGACCCCCGGGTCCACCGTCAAACCCGACAACAATGGTTTGAGCAAAGTCTGCGTATCCACATAGACGCGGGCGGTCGCCTCATAGCGGTCTGGCAGCAGATAGACGCCAACCCAGCCCGCAATGGAAACCAGCCAGGCTACGATGGCAACAATCCATCGGCGGTGCCACACGGCCCGCGCGTAGGACATCAATTGCTGGACGACTTGATCCATGAAAACTCCTACGGAAGCCCCACCGGCAAACGGCGGGACATGGTCGTATTGAGGGGGTTAGAAAAGGCTTTCCGGAATCACGAGCACGTCTCCCGGGCGCAAATCCACATTTGCCGAATAATCCCCATCCTTCATCAGGCTTTCCAGACGCACACCCAGTTTCTGCTGCTTGTCACCTTCGGTGCGCAGGATGTAGGCGCGATTGCCCGCAGCAAAGTCCGTCAGTCCGCCAACCGCGATCATGAGGTCCACCAGCGACATGTTTTCCCGATAATTCAATGCCTGCGGCTTGGCAGCTTCGCCTACCACGCGAATCTGTTGGCTGAACGGCCCCACGCCACCACCGACGATGACAGTAACAATCGGTTCCTGAATATATTTTGACAGCGACTTCTCGATATCCCGCGCAAGCTGACTGGGGGTCTTGCCTGAAGCCTGCATGTCCTCAACCAGGTTCATGGTCATCTTGCCGTCCGGCCGCACCGGGAAATTGCCGGAAACCTCAGGGTTTCGCCACACAAAAACATTGACGGTATCACCCGGCCCGATGAGATAGCTCCAATCCTGGACGGCGGCTTTGACCGGCGCCGGCGAATAGGCAATGGGGGTTTGGCTACAACCAGCGGCAAGAATGGCTGCGCTTGCCGCAACCGCGCTCACCATGATTTTGTTCAGGACAGGCATGGTTTCTCCTCAAAAATATTGCTCGCAATAGGGGCATTATGCCAAAACCCTCAGGTTTTCGGCCGCCCGGGCTTGACCAGACTTGTTAGCAACTAGCGCGCCAAGCTTAGCACACCTCCATTAACGCCCAGTTGCGTGCGAATGGCCGTGCCCGGCACGCGGCAAATGCCAAAGACCGGACACTTATGTCAAAAACTCGACGACACAAAAAGATTGCGGCGATGGGATGCGTTATTATTCCTGCATGAAAACAGCTTGTGCAGGGTCTGCGTACCTGGATAGCCTCGACACGCTAAAGTTGCGTATCCGTGAATTTGCTTTTTCCAGGCAATGGGAGCGCTACCACACCCCCAAGAACCTGGCCATGGCCTTGATTGTGGAAGCCGCAGAACTGGTCGAACGGTTTCAGTGGCTGTCTCCCGAAGAAAGCGCCAATCTCGATAACGAAAGGCGTGAACAGGTGCGACAGGAAATCGCCGACGTGCTGATCTACCTGACCCGCCTGGCAGATTTGCTGGAAATTGACTTGCTCCAGGCGGCTGCGGACAAGCTTGAAATCAACGCGCAAAAATACCCAGTAGAGAAATGTCTGGGCAACGCCAACAAATATTCAGAATTCTAATCATGTCAGACGCCCCTTATTTCAAACACCATGTGTTTTTTTGTACCAACGAGCGTGACGATGACGCCAAGTGCTGTGGCGCGTCCGGCGGACAAGCCATGCGCGATTACCTGAAAAAGCAGGTCAAAAAAATGAATATGAACGGCCAAGGAAAATGCCGCATCAATTCTGCCGGTTGCATGGACCGCTGCAATGAAGGGCCGCTACTGGTCGTGTATCCCGAGGGCACGTGGTACACCTATGTTGACCAGACCGATGTCGATGAAATTCTGCACGAGCACCTGCAACACGGCCGTATCGTCGAACGGCTGAAAATCTGATGGGTATTTCCCTGCCAAAAATTGATGATGATGCGCGTCTAAAACGCCACAAACTGCGCATCGACACGCCCGGCGGGAAGATGGAAACCGTGATCGACGATCCGGGCGAGTCAAGAAAAGGTATTATGCTGATTGCGCATCCACACCCGTTACAGGGCGGCAGTCTGGATAACAAGGTCGTGCATACCCTTGCCAGGGTCGCGACCGATCATGATTATGTCGCAGTGCGACCGAATTTCCGTGGCGTCGGCATGAGCGAAGGGCAATTCGACCGCGGGTTGGGCGAAACCCAGGATTTACTCGCCATCATCGAATTTATCGGCAAGAGCTATCCTGGCCTGCCCTGGCGGCTGGCCGGGTTTTCCTTCGGCGGCTACGTACAACACCGCGTAGCCCGGCAATTTTCGACCGATTGCGCGATCCTGGTCGCGCCCGCCATCAATCTTTATGACTTTGAATCACCCACACCTGGCACGTCCCTCATTCAGGGCGACGAAGATGAAGTGGTGCCCTACGCCGACATCAAGTTCTGGGCCGAAAAGCACGCGATTCCCTTGACTGTCATTGCCGGCGCCGGCCATTTCTTTCACGGCAAGCTACAAGAACTGGAAAACGCCGCCAGCACGCTATGTCGGTGGTAAGCGCGCGCAAACTGCGCAAACGCTATGATCAATCTGACGTCGTCGCGGGCCTGAATCTCGTTCTCGCGCCCGGCGCCTGTCATGGTCTGCTTGGCCCGAATGGCGCCGGGAAAACGACCACGCTGAAAATGCTCCTGGGCCTGGTCGCGCCAGACGGTGGCGACATCAATGTACTTGGCCTGCCTGTACCCTCGCTTGCCCGGCAAGCTCGCGTGCGAATCGGCGTCGTGCCGCAATTGGACAATCTCGATCCGGACTTTACCGTCACGGAGAACCTGCTGACCTACGGCCGTTATTTTGGATTGAAAGATCCCATCATCCGCGAGCGGATTCCCGGCCTGCTCGATTTCGCGGGACTTGGTGCACGCGCAGCGGCGCGCATTCAAACGCTCTCGGGCGGCATGAAGCGGCGGCTAACGCTTGCCCGCGCGCTCGTCAATGATCCCGATGTGATTTTCCTCGACGAACCCACCACCGGGCTCGACCCGCAGGCGCGGCACGTGATCTGGCAAGGATTGCGCAAGCTGATTTCCCAAGGCAAGACCATCCTGCTGACCACGCATTTCATGGACGAAGCCGAACGGCTTTGTGATCGTCTGACCATCTTGGACCGCGGGCAAGCGATTGCCGAAGGCAGCCCGCGCGAACTCATTGCCGCGCATATCGAGCCTGACGTGGTGGAAATTTATGGCGAAGAGGCCATTACATGGGGGCGCGAACAGGGCGCGCGCCTTGCCGACCGCATCGAGGAAGCCGGCGATACCCTGTTCTGCTACACCCGCCAGCCCGGTCCGCTGCTGGATGCGCTTAAAAACATGTCCGATCTCAGATACCTGCACCGGCCCGCCAATCTGGAGGATGTATTTCTCAAACTTACCGGACGGGAGTTGCGCGACTGATGCGCAAACTGTTCCGTTTCCCGCGTTTCTCGCTGCGCTTCATCCCGGTCTGGCGGCGCAATTTCCTGGTCTGGAAGAAGCTTGCGCTACCCAGCATTCTCGGCAATCTGGCCGACCCCATGCTGTACATGCTCGGCCTCGGATACGGCCTTGGCAGCCTGTTGCCGGATGTCGACGGCATGTCCTACCTCACTTTTCTGGGTGCAGGCACTGTCGCCTATTCGACCATGAATAGCGCCACCTTCGAAACCCTGTATTCGGGGTTTTCGCGCATGCATGTGCAAAAAACCTGGGAAGCCATCCTCAATACGCCACTGGAACTGGACGATGTGCTGATGGGCGAATGGCTGTGGGCCGCCAGCAAAAGCCTGCTGTCCGGCGTAGCGATTCTTGCCGTGATCTGGGTGTTGGGCCTGCAGGCCGATTGGGCCTTGTCGCTGTGGCTGATTCCGCTGGCCTTTCTCATCGGACTGTGTTTTTCCGGCATGGGTCTGGTCATGACGGCGGTTTCGCCCAGCTACGACTTTTTCATGTACTACTTCACCCTGGTCATCACGCCCATGGTGCTGCTGTGCGGCGTGTTCTATCCCGTTAGCCAGTTGCCGCCCGTTTTGCAAAGTATTTCCGCCTGGCTGCCGCTCACACACGCCATCGAAATCGCCCGGCCGCTGGT
>CAZVBY010000018.1:0-20905 GCA_964625895.1 uncultured Thiobacillus sp. | reverse complement strand
GTATAACGGCATTACCTCAGCTTCCCAAGCTGATGAAGAGGGTTCGACTCCCTTCGCCCGCTCCAATAAACGAAGCTCGCCAGACAAGGGCGGGCTTCGTTTGTTGGATGGTGACATTTTAAAGAGGAGAACCCTGGGGGGTCGCGGAGCAAGCACTGCTTGCGACGGACGGCGAACATCGTGAGCCGGGGGAAAGCCCCGAGGCTTGGCAGAGGCAATGCCAAGCCGAGCACTCCCTTCGCCCGCTCCATGACCTGCCGCCTCAATTCCTTGCCACCCTGACGCCGCTCGTCGGCAAGTGACAATTTCCGTCACTTTCGCCCTTCATTTTTTTCCGCCGCCGCCGTTAGCAAGGTTAACTGGCCATGTGTGTGACATGGCGGCCAAAATCGAAGCGAGCGCCAGGAGCGTGGCGACACAGGAAACCGAATGCATCGGGTTCCCATGTACCTTCCGATCTCCGTGCGGCGCAGCCATCCGGTACGCTTGGATAAATGTCGCCATGTTCATGCCACGACAGGCATCTGACTCAGGGCAAACCCGCTGCGAGGCGGGGACGCAAAATCTCCGGTCTGGGAAATCGTCCAGATAGCGGGATCGCCGGATGAACAAGCGGATTGACCAACCGCCAACTCCATGCGCCTGACTCTGGCCTGCCGCAATCACGGCCGAATTTGAGAGCACGCCTGGAGCACGACATGACCGAACATAACATCGTCAATCTCAACGACTATGGCAAGCGCCGCCTGCCCGTGTCCGCCGAATATCAGGCCACCCTCGAAGAGTGCCGCGACCTGCTCGCAAACGGCATGGCGCGCGTATTGTCCAGACAATCCGAGGCAATGGAGAACAGCCTGATATCCCTGGCCGACCGCTCCCCCCTGATCGAGACACGAAATCTCTACTTTGGCGCGCAAGGCCTGCTCAACCAGCAATGCATCGAAATTTTTCAGGTTTGCAAACAGGCGTTTCTGAAGAAATTCGACCAGCAAATACAATCAGCCATCGACGGCCGCGCCAACTCGACGCCCGACCAGCTTTCGCTGGTAAACGACACGGATTTCGAGGCAACGCTGGCAGTAAACAAATCGAGCTCACGGCTGCGCTTTCATTGCGCCGAGGAATTGGTCGGTCTGGATGTTCGCGTGAGCGTGCTTTGCGGCAAGCCCCAACTGACTTCTGACGACAACCCGCTTGGCCCGCGCCAGCTATGCGATGCGATTCTGGAGGGGCTGGCCAGCCTTGGCATCGACAACAAAGTGCAACTTGTTCTGCTTAATCAGTTCGATCTGGCCTTGTATCCGGAATTGCCCGAGTTGTACCAGCAAATCAATCGGCTGCTGGCGGACAAAGGCATTCTCCCCGACTTCAAGGTTGGGGTCAGAACCCGCGCCGCCCGTGGCCGGGCTATCCAGCCCCCCGTAGAGCAAAGCGGGTTGCTGGATATGATCGAACAAATTGCGCAAGGACCCGGCGCCGGACAAGCCGGCGTTTCCACAGGGGGGGTCATCGGCGCGGCAACTCCCGGAGCCGGCATGACTGCCGGTGGCTACCACGCAGCCGGCGCGGCCGCCATGCTGGGCATGTCCATGGTCGAGGCGCTAAATCGCCTGCAAGGTGGCGCATTGTCGCTGCCCGGCGGCGTCACGATCGATTTACGCCCGGCCCAGGGCAATGGCAGTTTCGCCAATGTGGTGCGGGAACTGCAACAAAGTCCTGTCATGCTGTCCGCCAGCCAGATCGAATCGGTCATGATCGACGCCGTGGCCATGCTGTTCGACTACCTGTTCGAAGACCACGCGATTCCCGACCGCATCAAATCCCTCATCGCACAGCTTCAAGTTCCCGTGCTCAAGGCGGCGATCCTCGATCGCGGTTTTTTCACCAATCGCGAGCATCCCGTTCGCCAGGTGCTGGATATGCTGGGCTCTCTGATCGTCAAATCCGGCAGCGGTGACGAAAGCGACCCGATGCTCGTCGAGGTCGAAGCCATCATTCAGCGCATCATTTCTGAATACGACCAGGATGCCTCGGTTTTCGAGCACGCCGTCTATGCGCTGCTGGCCATACAAGCGCGTCGCGAACAGGAGCTGGATTCGGGCCTGTCCGATCGCATCGCGGATATTCAGCGCGAGGAGCGCATCGGCAATGCAGAGCGTTTTGCGCTGGAACACATCCGCCGCTCCCTCGCCGACCAGCCATCGCCCGCAGCCGTTGCCGATTTCCTGCGTGATGTCTGGCTTCATCAACTCAAGCGCGAATACATCGATGGCGGCGAAAATGCGCCACACCTTTCCGCCCATCTTGAGACCATGCGCGAACTGCTCTGGAGCGTGCAGCCAAAACCCGACATGGACAGCCGCCTGATGCTGGTGCGCATCCTGCCTGGTCTGCTCAAGCGCCTGCGTGAAGGCGTGCAGAACGCACCGATCAACGCCGACGCCGCGGAAAAATTCTTCTCCGAGCTGGTCGCCCTGCACGCCAATGCCGTGCGCGCCAATCCGCAAAGCATCCCTTTGCCGGAAGCAGAAAAACTGGTTGGCGAAATTTCCATGCCCAAGGTTTCCGATGAGGCAACCAACCACGATCTGGAAGCAGAACCGGAAATCGACGATGAACACAACCAGCGCGCTGCCAGCCTGCAAAAAGGCGACTGGGTCGAGTTTCACTACGAGGATGGCACGTTCCGCTGGGCACGGCTGGGCTGGATCAGCGGCGTCAAGGGGCAGTACCTCTTCTCCGACGCGGACGGGCTTAACATGTTCTCCATCACGCCACAGCGGCTGGCGGAAAAATTACGCGCCGGCCAGGCCGTTCTGGTTGAACGACGCTCACCGACCGATTCCGCTTTTGGCAAGCTGTTTGCGTTTTTCAAGCAGCGGCTTTCACCTGCCTGAATGATTGATTCCAATTTCAAACCAGGATCATCACGCGAAACCGACAAGTGAACGACGAAGACAGCCCATAAAGCATGGCGACGGCTTGATTTGGATTTGGAAATTGGAATGGGGCCCCCTGATTCGGCCGGCTACACAGCCGGCCTTTTTGTTTGTTAGCATCGCCAAATGAATTTCGCTCGCAAGCTGATCCGCTGGCAGCAGGAACATGGCCGTCACAACCTGCCCTGGCAAGGAACCCGCGACCCTTATCGCATCTGGGTATCGGAAATCATGCTCCAGCAAACCCAGGTCGTTGCCGTCATCCCCTATTACCAACGATTCATCACCCGCTTTCCGGATGTGGCGGCCCTGGCATTGGCCAGCGAGGAAGAGGTGCTGGCGCGCTGGGCAGGGCTGGGCTACTACGCGCGCGGACGCAATCTGCACCGCGCCGCGCAGCAAATCATGCAAGCGCATGGGGGAATTTTCCCGAAAACCCACGAAGACATTCTTGCCTTGCCCGGCATTGGACGTTCCACTGCCGCGGCGATCAGCGCCTTCGCTTTTGGCGAGCGCCGCGCCATTCTTGATGGCAACGTGAAGCGAGTGCTGACGCGGGTACATGGCATTGCGGCCTGGCCCGGCGAAAGGAAAATCGAGCAAAATCTATGGCAATTGGCTGAAAGCCTCATGCCGGCCAAGGATATCGACATCTACACCCAGGCGCTGATGGATTTGGGCGCAACGATTTGCACCCGCAGCCGGCCGGATTGCGGGCGATGCCCCGTAGCGGACCGATGCGTGGCCCGTGCGCAAAATCTCACCGCAACGATCCCTGCCCGGCGCCCAAAGAAACCATTGCCGCAACACCAGACGACGCTCATTGTGTTGCGCCATGGGCGCGATGTGTTGCTGGAAAAACGCCCGCCAGCCGGCATCTGGGGCGGGCTGTGGTGCTTGCCCGAAACCAGCCTGCCACCCGAACAAAGCTGCCTCGCATTGACTGGGCAAGCCCCGGAGGCTGTGCGCGAACTGACATCCTTCACGCATACGTTTACCCATTTCCGGCTGGATATCCGCTCCGTCGAACTGCGTTTGCCGAGGCTCAGCCAGCCGGCAGCCGAACCCGGGAAAATCTGGATGGATCTTGCCAGCGCGCTCGAGTCGGCCATCCCCAAGCCGGTCAAGACCCTGCTGCAATCACTTGGTCAATCGTGAGATGCGACTGATCGACACCCACTGCCACCTCGACGCCGCGGAATACGATGCAGATCGCGATTTGGTCGTGCAACGCGCACGCGACCAGGGAGTGGACATCCTCGTGCCCGCAGTCGCGGCCTTCAATTTTCAATCCACCATCGACTGCCGTCGCTACGCTGGCGTGGACATCGCGCTCGGCATGCATCCGATGTACGTGCACATGCACGAGGAAAGCCATCTTGCCATGCTGGATGATTTGATCCGGCAACATCGCCCGCTTGCCGTCGGCGAAATCGGCCTCGACCATTTTCAATCCCGCATCGACCGCCCGGGCGTGCACCAGGAAGATTTGGCCGGACAGGAATTTTTTTTCGTCGAACAACTCAAGCTGGCGAAAAAACATGATCTGCCGGTGCTGCTGCATAGCCGGCGCGCCAACGATCAGATATTGAAGAATCTGCGCCGCATCCAAGTGCCTGGCGGTATCGTTCACGCGTTCAATGGCTCGATGCAACAAGCACGGGATTTCATCAAATTGGGCTTCAAACTGGGATTCGGCGGCGCATTCACCTACTCGCGCGCCACCAATTTAAGGAAATTGGCCACTGAGCTGCCACTGGAATCCATCGTGCTGGAAACCGACGGTCCCGACATCCCGCCTGATTGGATCGCGAAACAGCGCAACGAACCAGCCCAACTGCCAAGGATTGCCCAATGTCTTGCGACGTTGCGAGGAGCCGACCTGGAAACGGTCACGGAAACCACGACACGAAACGCAAATCAGCTCTTCGGCCTTCCCGAAATCTGATCTCCATCCGCGTGGAAACTAAATCCAGCGCCTGACCCGGTTTTTGTATTCCCGATAGGCATCACCGAATTTCTCCTCCAGATGCGTTTCTTCGTGGCGGATGACGCCATAGCGAAGCAAGGCCCAAATTAAAGGCGAGAATAGCAACGGCCACCATGTCTGCAACAACAACGACACGCCGGCGAGAATGAACCAGTCACCCAGATAAATCGGGTTGCGACTGAACCGGAACGGTCCGCCCGTGCACAGGCAGGACGCAGACTTGTAAGGGTTGACCGTGGTTTTGTGGCGCCAGAACGTCCACACTGTCCACAACAGCAAGAAACCGCCTGCGCCAACCGCCAGCCAGCCAAGCACCTGATTCAGAACACCCCACTCCCAGGGCAGCGGGTAAACCCGTCGATCGAGCCACCAGCCGGCAATCATGGCTGCTGCGTAGGGTGCGGGCGGCAAAATAATCGTCCTTGGTGAGGATGCACTCCGGCTCATTGCGGATTCCTGCAAACGAAGCAACAAAATCCATCTCGCAAGATTTTCACCTTTCTCTCAATAACGTATTGATGGTCTGGATGATTTCCGGGTGATCGAACTCGCGCCCGCCGATTGCACGAAAGGCAATGCGGCCGCGCTTGTCGACGACGTAGGTGGTGGGCAAGCCGCGAACGCTCCAGAAAGCCATCGCGGCGCCCTCCGGATCGAGCAGGACGGGGAAATTGGGAGACAAATCCAGTTGTGAAGTGAAGCCTTCAATGATTTCGGCGCTCTCGCCTTCATTGACCGCGAGAATGACCAGCGGCTTTTTGTCGAACGCCAGTCGCAATCGCTCCATGGAGGGAAACTCGCGCCGGCAGGGCGGACACCAGGTCGCCCAGAAATTGACCACCACGACCTTGCCGCGCAACCGGGCAAGACTGACGGTATTGCCATTCACATCTTTCAACACCATGCCGGGCGCCGCTTGCCTGGGCTTGACGGCAACGAGAGAACTTTGCAGAGGCGGCGGTTCGGCGGCGTGCCCCACGCCTGCCACGAATAAAATCGCCAGACAGCAAAATCTGGCTGCAACGCGGCTCATGGAGGAATTAATCAGAGGCTCCTTAATCAAAGCTTGCCGGACACTGAACATCACGCACGACCCCTTCCCTGAATTTACCGTTCTGATGCCATCGAACATATAAGTCGAAACGACTGCCTGCTGGCAGTTCGTATGTCGTCATGCCCTGATTCCAGTCCCCCGGCGCGAAGGTCTGCTCAAAGGGAAACTGCGACCACTCGAAAGCCAGCCTGACCGTTTTTGGCAGCTTGCGCGGCTGCCATTTGGCCAGCCAATCGTGCTTGCCGAGCATGATGTGCGGGACTTGTGACGAGGCGTCGGCTTCTGTGTCAGACCGCGGGATATAACGCCATTCCGACATGGAAAACCGGATCGGCGCCTTGCCTTCGTTGCGCACTACCGTCATGTAGACGCACGTACGCGCAAACTCTTCCACCGATTTTTCATCCAGCCCGCGCGCTTGCATGAAAGCGCGCGCCTGCTCAGGGCTGATCTCGGTCAGGCGGAGATGAACGGCGTGCGCCTCGGTTTCCCAGGTGGACAGCCCGCTTTCCGTATCAACCAGGTGACGGGTTTCATTCGCCCCGCAGACGCCAGAGCCGAAAAAACCAAGCAGCAGACACGTGCGAATGAAATTGGCCTGGCGCAGCGTTGCGCTTTTGTATTGCATTTCGCGATCCGCTAGCCGACTGCGCGCAAGAACTCGTTGCGCAATTGATCACTCTTTTCAAAACAGCCCGAGAACGCTTGCGTCACCACACGTTCATCGCCGCGCCGGTCCTCGCCCAGCAGCAGGCACAACTGCTCGGCCTCGATGATGCAGGCCGCGCCAGCCGCCTTGCCATGCGTCATCATGGCTTCAGCAATGTCGCGCGTCATCCATTCCTGATAGGTGAAGCGATGGCCAATGGCATCGACCAACCGCGCTATGCGGCCAAAGCCGTGCAGGCGCCCGCCGGGGATGTAGGCCACATGCGCCACGCCGCGAAAAGGAACCAGATGATGCGGGCAAACGCCGTGGATGGCGATGCCGCGCACCACCACCATGTCGCGGCGGTCGTCGGCAAAACCCTCGCCCAGCGCCTCGGCCGGATTCATGGCATAGCCGCCCAGCAGGCGTTTTTGCCACAACTCGCGTACACGCAAAGCGGTGCGGCCGGTATGCACCGTGTCCGATGGCACGCCGCAAGCCGCGAGCAAATCCTTCACGGCTTTCTCGAATGCCGCGGGATCAAAACTGCCGGTTTGGGCAATGCCATAGCCGGACGGCCGGGCGCCTCCCTCATGACCACACTGATCGTGTTCGCAAGAATCTGCCATAATTTTTGGCCGCCACTATTTGAATAAAGACTTGAGGAAATCGAGCGTATGCGCCCAGGAGCTGTGATCGGCATGTGCGTCGTACTTCAGCGGCAAGCCGAACTTGGCGGCATAGACATCGGCCTCTGGATTGGTAAAGGTGTGTTTCACGCCAGGATAGGACACCAGTAGCCAGTCGGCCTTGGCGTTCGTCATTTCGGTCTTGAAGGCTTCCACCTGTTCTGGCGGCACCAAGGGATCGGCCTCGCCGGTGAACACCCGAACCTTGCTCCGGATTCCGCCAGGCTTGACGGAGACATCCGTGGCCAAAATGCCGTGATAACTGACCACGCCTTTCAGCGGCTGGCCGGCGCGCGCCATGTTGAGAACGATGCCGCCGCCAAAACAGTAACCCAGCGCGGCCAATTCATTTTTCCTGACCAGGGACTGGCTGTTGAGGAATTTTTGCGCAGCGTCAAAGCGCGCGTGCATCAAGGGCGGATTCTTGTTGACCGACCCCGCCAGCGCGCCCGCATCCTTGGGGTTGTCCACGGTCTTTCCCTCGCCATACATATCCACCGCCATGGCCACGTAGCCCGCCTCGGCCAGCATCGCGGCGCGCTTTTTCGCGTACGCATTCAGCCCCCACCATTCTGGGACGACCAAAACGCCGGGGCGCTTGCCCTTGATGGCGTCGTCATACGTCATGTAGCCCCTCATTTTCACGCCATCGGCCTCATATTCGACCGTCCTGCCAATCACGGCAGCCTGGATTGTCATGGGCAACACCAACACCAAAGACATCAACCACTTCATGGGCAAACCCTCCTAATGTTTGACTCAATGAGAAAGATAGCACCGGCATGAGAAAAATGCGCTCACAAAAACAGTGTCAGCAGGTCATTCAAAAACCGCTGTCCCAACGGGGTTGGCCGGACAAAACCTGCACCACGTTCAAGCAAACCCTTGCCTTCCGCGGCTTTCAACGCCGCCTCGCAAACATTGATCGGCAAGCCTGTGCGCTGTATGAACAAGTCGGAATTCACGCCTTCGGTAAGCCGAAGGCCGTTCATCATGAATTCGAACGGCAGCTCTTTGCTGACAAGTTTACGTATTTCCGTGACATGCTCTGCTTTCCCGACCGCCTGCATGTATTGCGCGGGATGCTTGACGCGCATTTGCCGGATGATGCGGTCATGAAAAGACAGCTTCGAATGCGCCCCGGCGCCGATGCCGAGATAATCGCCAAACGTCCAGTAATTGAGATTGTGCCGGCTGCGGTGGCGCGGTCTTGCATACGCCGATATTTCATAGTGTTCAAAACCCGCTTCCGCCAGGCGCGCATCCAGCCAGTTTTGCATGGCCGAGGCGATGTCGTCGTCCGGCAGGTTGGCGGGCGGTGTGTGGCCAAACGGCGTGTTGGGTTCCAGCGTCAGGTGATAACAGGACAGATGCGGCGGATAGAATGACAACGCTGTTTCGATGTCAGCCTCGAACTGGGCCTGACTTTGCCCAGGCAGTGCAAGCATCAAATCCAGGTTATACGTCTCAAAAAATTGCGCGGCCAGCTCCGCCGCCCGCAATGCTTCATCTCCGCCATGAATTCGCCCGATGCGCGCCAACAGATCGTTCTGAAAACTTTGGACGCCAAGTGACACGCGCGTCACGCCTGCCTCACGGTATCCTCTAAACCGCCCCGCCTCCACCGTGCCCGGATTCGCTTCCAGCGTGATTTCCGCAAGCGGCTCCAGTTGCGTGAGGGTACGCACGGTCGTCAGAATACGGTCGATGCCTTCCGGTGAAAACAGGCTGGGCGTGCCGCCGCCAAAAAAAACCGACTGAATTCTGCGGCCCCAGATTTCCGGCAAGGCCGATTCGAGATCGCGCGCCAGCGCATCGATGTAGGCGGATTCTGGTATGGCCTCGGCGGCGTGCGAATTGAAATCGCAATAAGGGCACTTCTTCACGCACCATGGCAGGTGAATATACAGGGTCAATGGCGGCGACTGGCTTACTCCAGGCGCTGTGCGCAAGATCAGGGCTTGTTCCATGCGTCCCGCCACAGCCAGAGATAAATCCCCCCGTTCACGATAACTACCAGACTGCCCAGGACATATCTCGCATCAACGGTCAGCCAGTCCGGATAGATCAGCGGCAGCAGGTAATGCTCGATAAACCCGCCCTCATATCCCTGTTCGCCAGAGCGTTCGCGAAAATGATTTTCCATCGGCGTCAAAGGACATATCCAACCGGCGAACTCAATCCATGCGCCCCAAATGACAGCCGGGACATGCAGCCAGGCCAGCCCTGGCCTCCAGGCAACCAGCAAACCGCCCGCCATCACGAACAGAATAAATACCAAATGCAGCAGCAATAAACCATCTGCCGCCAGCCGGTCGATCATTGCTCCTCGCGCAGCTTTCTGACCAGCAAATCCAGCGCCTTGCCGCGATGGCTGATTGCATTTTTCTGATCGGGCTCCAGCTCGGCGCCGGTTTTGCCAAACTCGGGCAGATAGAAATACGGGTCATAGCCAAAACCGTTTTCGCCGCGCGGTGTGTCGATGATTTCGCCATGCCAGCTAGCCTCGGCAATCAGCGGCTGTGGATCGTCAGGATGTTTCACCAGCACGATCACGCAGTAATAGTGCGCCTTGCGATTGGCCTCGCCCTGAAGCACGGCAATCAGTTTCTCGTTGTTGCGCTGATCGGATTTTGGTTCGCCCGCGTAGCGGGCCGAATACACGCCGGGGGCGCCGCCCAGCGCATCCACGCAGATGCCGGAATCGTCTGCCAGCGCTGGCAGCCCGGTATGCAGCGAGGCATGACGTGCCTTAGCCAGACAGTTTTCGATGAACGTGACGTGAGGCTCGGGGCAATCCGGCACCGCAAAATCCGACTGCGGCGCCACCTGCAAACCCAATGGTTCGAGAATGCGGCGAATCTCCCGCAGCTTGCCAGCGTTACCAGAGGCGATGACGATCTTTTTCACGCTGCCTCCAGTACGGTTTCCTGCGCGGCCACCAGTTGCTGGATGCCGGACTCGGCCAGGTCCAGCAGCGCATTCAGTTCCGCGCGTGAGAACGCCGCGCCCTCGGCCGTGCCCTGCACTTCGATCATGCCGCCGCTGCCGGTCATGACCACGTTCATGTCGGTGTCACAGTCGGAATCCTCGGCGTAGTCCAGATCCAGCACCGGCACGCCGCGATAGACGCCGACGGAAATGGCGGCAACGTGATCGGTCATGGGCGACTCGGTGAGTTTGCCTTGTGCCATCAACCAGTTCACTGCATCGGCCAGCGCCACACAGGCGCCGGTGATGCTGGCGGTGCGGGTGCCGCCATCGGCCTGGATGACATCGCAGTCGATATGGATGGTGCGCTCGCCCAGTTTGGCCAGATTGACCACCGCGCGCAGGCTGCGGCCGATCAGGCGCTGGATTTCCTGGGTGCGGCCGGATTGTTTGCCGCGCGCGGCTTCGCGGTCGGTGCGGGTGTGGGTGGAGCGTGGCAGCATGCCATATTCCGCCGTCACCCAGCCTTCGCCACTGCTTTTTTTGTGCGGCGGAACGCGCTCCAGCACACTGGCGGTGCACAGCACCTTGGTATCGCCGCACTCGATCAGCACCGAACCTTCAGCGTGCTTGGTGTATCGGCGTGTGATGCGCAGAGGGCGCAGGGTGTTGGCCGGGCGGCCGCTGGGACGATTGGACACGGGGAAACTCCTGCCTGAAAAGCCGGAATTTTAACAGGCCGGCGAACCCCGATTATTCATCCGGACTCGAAAGACCATCTGATCGTTAGCGGGATTACCCACCCCCGGACAATTTTTTGATGGCATTCTGGATTTCGGCGATGGCGCGTTCGATTTCCTCATCGGTAATCGCCGGCGCGCGACCAGGTTCTGGCTTGTTGATTTGCGTGGTAAAGCCATGTTCCGGCAGCGACAGAGTGGAAATCGGCTCTCTGCCCGGTTTTTTGGCGTCGCCCCAGGTCATGGCAATCAACGAAAGGTTGTCGCCGTTTTCGCCGCCGCGAAACTCGGCGTGATCCATCAGATGCCTGACACCATCTTCCAGCGTATAGGTATGCAGAATGGCTGAGACTTCGGCGATACTGACCGAGCCCCATACGCCATCGGTGCAAAGCAACATCGAGTCGGAAGCGTGTATTGGCATCGGCGGCGCGCATTCAACTTCCGGCGCGATGTACCCGCCTAGGCAGTTGCTGACCTTGTTGCGGTCCGGGTGGTGGGCGACTTCCTCCTCGGTAATCAACCCTTCCTTGACCATTCTGGCCACGGCGGTGTGATCCTCGGTGCGGCCAATCAGCTTGCCCTCGCTGAAAAAATACAGTCGCGAGTCACCAACATGCGCCCAGTAAGCCATGTCGTCCTGAATCACCGCCGCCACGCAGGTCGTGTGTGGAATTTCCAGCAAGTCGTGCTCGACGGCATAATCGTTGATGGCGTAATGCGCGCGCGCCAGCACTTCGCTCAGAAAGTGAAGCGGGTCCGGCAGACGCGGCCTGGCCTGCTGCTGAAAAACGTCGGTCAGGGTCTGCACGCAGATTTGCGCCGCGATTTCACCATGCATGTGCCCGCCCATGCCATCAGCCACCACCATCAGCAACGCGTCACGGCTGTACGAGTACGCCACGCGATCCTGGTTGCTTTTGCGCCCCCCCTGCCGGGAAGCCTGATAAATGGTGAACTTCATGGTTTGCTAGTTTAGCAGGGTGTCATATAGGTACATGGCATGGCGCAACTGGCAAAAGTAAATTAACGCGGCACATCAGAAAATTTCCTTGTTCAAGGATCGTTTGATCGAAGCGAACAGGGAAGGCTTACGTGGCGTCATTTCCGACTTGTCCAGCAGGATTTTTTGCAGGGCGAACACGCTTTGCGGCCGTTCCATGTAATTCAGTTGCAGGCACTGGTCCACCGTGCCCAGCAGTTGATCCGAATACTCGCCCCGCCAGGCTTCGCTGGCGGCGGTGAGTTTGTCATTCAACATCCGCGCATCGGCAGCCTGCGGGGGATAACCGGAAAGACAGGCATAAATGCTGGCGCCGATACTGTAAACGTCGGTCCAGGGACCCAGCCGCTCACGGTTATGGTATTGCTCGGGTGCGGCAAAACCGGGGGTGTACATCGGTTGCAGGCGATTTTCCTCTTGATTGAGCGTTTGTCGCGCAGCACCAAAATCGATCAGCACCGGGGAGCCATCCAGCCGGATATAGATGTTGGAAGGCTTGATGTCCAGATGCAACAGCTTGTGCGTATGCACCTCGCGCAAGCCGGTCAACAGCCGGCCGAACACCCGCCGGATGAAGCTCTCGCGGATGTTGCCGCGATGCGCCTGGATATGCTGCTGCAAGGTTTTTCCACGCTCGTAGCGCATGACCATGTAGACCGTATCATTTGCGCGAAAGAAATTGGTCACGCGAATGACATTGGGATGATTGATCTTGGCGAGCGCCCGGCCTTCCTCGAAAAAGCACTTCATGCCATGACGGAAAATATTGCGGTTCTCATCCGAATTTGCTTCAACCACGACAGAACCCTCGGTCCGCAACACCAGCGCGCCCGGCAGGTACTCCTTGATGGCGACCGGATTGTTGGCCTCGTCACGCGCCAGATAAACCATGCTGAAGCCACCGCCGCCTATCTTGCGAACGACCGTATATTCGTTCAGGCGGTAGCCGTTGGGCAGGGACTGGTTGGGTTGATTGGCCATAAATCAGGGGAATAAACTGTTATTATTTCATTCATGTGCGGCCACAGCCGCTATTGTCCTTGGTTTTCCGCAATCCAGAGTTTACGCATGATTTCCAGCATGACTGGCTATGCCAGCCACCACGTCGACATCGGCAAAGCCCGCCTCGGCATTGATCTGCGCTCGGTCAACCAGCGCTACCTGGAAATCAGCTTTCGCCTCCCGGAAGAACTGCGGGCGCATGAACCCGCGATCCGCGAAGCCATCGCGGCCCGCCTGTCACGCGGCAAGGTGGAATGCCGGATGACCTACACTCCTTTGCCAGAGGCCTATCTGGATATCGGCCTGAATGGCACGGTTCTTGAGTCCCTCAAGCAATGGCAGCAGACCATCCTGACCCATTTTCCTGACGCCTCGCCACTTGGCGTGTCCAGCATCCTCAATTGGGATGGCGTATTGACTGCCAGCGACCAGGTCGGCGTGGACTTGCCGGCCGCCCTCCTGTCCGCGCTCGATGTCGCCTTGAATGACATGGCTGCCAGCCGCCTGCGCGAAGGCGGAAAGCTCAAGACGCACATACTGGAACGCTTGCACGGTGTTGAATCCTGGGTAACGGAAGCGCGTCAGATTCTTCCCGGCGTGATGACCGCCTGGCAGGAAAAACTCGCCACCCGCTTGCGCGAAGCATTGGCCGAAGCGGCTGACGATCGCATTTCCCAGGAGTTCGCGCTTTTCCTGCAAAAATCCGACGTCGAAGAGGAACTCTCCCGTCTGGCCGCGCACGCCGTGGAAGTCCGGCGAATTCTGGAAAAAGGGGGCGCGGCGGGCAAGCGTCTGGACTTCCTGATGCAGGAAATGCACCGCGAGGCCAATACATTGGGGTCAAAATCGGTTTCGACCGAGACCACGCGGATTTCCATCGAACTGAAAGTGCTGATCGAGCAGATGCGCGAGCAGATCCAGAATATCGAGTAGAACATGAGCAGCGGCGTATTATTCATCGTTGCCGCGCCATCCGGCGCCGGCAAAACCAGCATGGTCAGGGCACTTTTGAAAAGCGACCCTGCGGTCAAGCTATCGGTTTCCTACACAACGCGCGCTCCGCGCCCGGGCGAATCCGATGGGCGTGACTATCACTTCGTCAGCCGCGAGGTTTTTCTCGACATGGCGGCGCGTGGCGAATTTCTGGAAAGCGCCGAGGTCTACGGCAATCACTACGGCACCTCGCAGCGCTGGATCACCGAACAAACGGCGTCCGGCCGTGACATTCTGCTGGAAATAGACTGGCAGGGCGCAGGCCAGGTCAAGCGGCATTTTCCGGATGCCGTCTCCATCTTCATCCTGCCACCCTCGCTCAATGCGCTGCGCAACCGCCTAATCGGGCGCGCGCAGGATAGCGCAGAAGTCATTGAAAAACGCCTGGCTGCCGCCTGTGACGATATCAGCCATGCGGGCGAGTTCGACTATATAATTGTCAATGACGATTTCGATCAGGCGCTGCTGGACCTTGTGGCGGTCGTCAAGGCTTCCCGCCTTGCCACCGCACGCCAGACAAACCGGCTCGCATCCCTGTTCGAGCAATTTCATGTCGCCAACATTTTGCCCAGCCGGAGTTGAGTATGTCCCGCATCACCGTAGATGACTGCATGTCAAAAATCACAAACCGTTTCGAACTGACCCTGGCGGCAACCTATCGCGCCCGACAGCTCGCCCAAGGCTCGCAGCCTCAGGTGGAAAGTCGGGACAAACCAACCGTCACGGCGCTGCGCGAGATCGCGGCAGGCAAGGTGGGACTTGAGATCCTTAACCGGGGCAAAGCCTGATCTTTCCCAGCCGTCGCAGTCAGCCCTGATGCTGCCTGCGGCTGACTTCTCTGCCCTCGCCACGCGCCTGGACTATCTGCCGGCCGCAGATATCGAACTGGTGCGCGATGCGTTTTACGTCAGCCGCGACGCGCACGCCGGCCAATTCCGCAAAAGCGGCGATCCATACATCTCCCATCCCATCGCGGTAGCCGGCATTCTGTCAGAGTGGCACCTGGACGCACAGACGCTTGCCGCCGCACTGCTGCATGATGTGGTTGAGGATACCTCCGCCACAGCCGACGACATCCAGGTGCGTTTTGGCAAGGCGGTCTCCCATCTGGTCGAGGGCGTCTCCAAACTGGACAAATTGGCGTTTGCCAGCGAACAGCACGCGCAAGCAGAGAATTTCCGCAAGATGCTGCTGGCCATGGCGCAGGATGTCCGGGTCATTCTCATCAAACTGGCTGATCGCTTGCACAACATGCGCACGCTCGGCGAGCTGAAGTCCGACAAGCGCAAGCGCATCGCTGCCGAAACGCTGGAAATCTACGCCCCCATCGCCAACCGGTTGGGACTGCACACGGTCTACCAGGAACTCGAGGATCTTGGCTTCCAGCACCTGCACCCCAATCGCCACAAGGTGTTGATGAAGGCGGTACAGGCCGCACGCGGCAACCGGCGCGAACTGGTGGGGAAAATCAAGGAAGCCATCCAGGAGAAGCTGCATGCCGCGGGCATCGATGCCTCGGTTGCCGGCCGTGAGAAGCATTTATACAGCGTTTACCGCAAGATGCAGGAAAAGAACCTGGCTTTCTCGGAGGTTTTCGATATCTACGGTTTCCGTGTCGTGGTCAAGGACAGCCCTTACTGTTATCTTGCGTTAGGGGCCTTGCACAGCCTGTACAAACCCATCCCGGGCAAGTTCAAGGATTACATCGCCATTCCCAAGGCCAACGGATATCAGTCGCTGCACTCCATCCTGTTCGGGCCGCAGGGCACGCCGATCGAGGTGCAGATACGCACACAGGAAATGCACCGATTCGCCGAAACCGGGGTCGCCTCGCACTGGCTTTACAAGAGTTCCGACGCTGCCCTGTCCGACGTGCAAAAACGCACGCACCGCTGGCTGCAATCACTGCTCGACATCCAGGCCAGCAACAAGGATTCGCCCGAGTTCCTCGAACACATCAAGGTCGACTTGTTCCCGGATGACGTCTACGTGTTCACGCCCAAAGGCAAGATCATGGCACTGCCGCGCGGCGCCACAGCGGTGGATTTTGCCTACGCCGTGCATACCGATGTCGGCCATCACTGCGTCGCGGTCAAGATCAATCACGATCTGATGCCGTTACGCACCCAGCTCAGAAACGGCGATCATGTCGAAATCATCTCTGCCGCCAACGCCGCGCCAAACGCTGCCTGGCTGAATTTCGCCGTCACCGGCAAGGCGCGATCGCAGATCCGCCAGTTCCTGCGCACCACACGTATCGAGGACTCGATCCGCCTGGGCAAGAAGCTGCTTGGCAATGCCATCCTGGCGCTCAATCCCCAAGCGCCGTCCCCCACGCAGCCCATGCTGCAAAGGGTGTCGAAGGAGCAGAGCAGCAAAGGCATTGACGAGCTGTATGCCGATATCGGCCTGGGACGCAAACCGGCGATGGTCGTCGCCCATCAGCTGCTGCACCTGATGGGCGATGAAACCGGTCGCCCACCACATCCGCAAAGCATCACGATAAAGGGCACCGAAGGCGTGCCCGTTGAATTGGCCGATTGCTGCCATCCGATTCCGGGCGATCCGATTCTTGGATTCATCCACAAGGATCGCGGGCTCGTCATTCATACCCATGATTGCTCCACCATCCGCAATTTCCGTTCCGACCCGGAGAAGTGGCTGGACGTGGAATGGGAAACCGAACCCGGCCGATTGTTCGATGTCTCCATCAAGCTGGTCGTCGCCAACCAGCGCGGCGTACTGGCGCATGTAGCCGCCGCCATTTCCGAGCAGGGCTCCAACATCGGCAACGTCGCCATGGAAGAAGAAGACGGTAGCCCCTACACCATGCTTTACTTCACGCTGCAAGTCGAGGATCGTCTGCATCTGGCCCGCATCATGCGCGCCCTGCGCCAGCTTCCGGAAGTCGTGCGGATTTTCCGCATGAAGGGCAAGAAAGACGGACGCGCCGCCTCGCAATAATTTCGCTCATCACTCAAACAGACATGAAAAGCATCATCTCCACTCCCAAGGCTCCCGCCGCTATCGGCACCTATTCGCAGGCTGTCAAAATCGACCATACGGTATACCTGTCCGGCCAGATCGGGCTGGACCCCGTATCCATGCACCTTTCGGATGGCATCGAGGCGCAAATCCACCAAGTGTTCAAAAATCTCTCCGCGGTCTGCGAAGCGGCCGGCGGTTCGCTGTCGGATATCGTCAAGCTCAATATTTTCCTGACCAATCTCGCGCACTTTACCAAGGTCAACGAAATCATGGGGCAGTACTTCCAGCAGCCCTATCCCGCGCGTGCCGCCGTTGGTGTCGCCGCGCTTCCGCGCGGTGCCGAGGTCGAGGCAGACGCCGTCATGGTGATCGGCTGACACCACAGATCTGTGGGTTTTTCTTTTTCAGTATCGGACACGGTCAAAAACAAGCTCGCCAAACTGGGCCTGTCCCGCGACGAAGACCTGGTATTGCACCTGCCACTGCGGTGGGAAGATGAAACCCGGATTACCCCGATCCGTGACCTGATAGCTGGCCAGCAAGCCGTCGTCCAGGCAAGCATCGTCAGCGCGGAAACCCTCTACCGGCCAAAGCGGCAGCTGGTTGCCACGGTTGCCGACGACAGCGGCCAACTTGTCATCCGTCTGTTGAATTTTTATCCCAGCCAGGCGCAGACCCTGCAACCCGGGCGCCTGATGCGCTTTTCCGGCGAGCCGCGCGGCGGATTTTTCGGCATGGAAATGGTTCATCCGCGCTTTCAGCCCGTCACTGCGGAGACGCCCTTGCCATTCTGTCTCACGCCAGTCTATCCCACCACGGCAGGGCTTGCGCAATCCGCGTTGCGCAAAATGATCGCCAAGGTGCTTGCTAATGCCGACTTATCGGAAACCCTGCCAAATACAGCGTATGCAGAGATGCAACTGCCGTCTTTTGCCGAGGCGATCCAGCGATTGCATCAGCCCACACCCGACCTGAGCATGGCGCAACTGGAATCGCACGGGCATCCAGCCTTCAGGCGGCTGGCTTACGATGAATTGCTCGCGCAACAGTTTTCCTTGCGCCTTGCCCGTGCGGCGCGCGCGGAAAAACGCGCAGCCCCGCTCAAGTCGCATGGACAGTTGGAACAGGCCCTGAGGGAAAACCTGCCATTCTCGCTGACCGGCGCGCAAGAAAACGCCTGGACCGAAATACGCCAGGATTTGAGTTCAGCCCAGCCCATGCGCCGCCTGTTGCAGGGCGACGTTGGCAGCGGCAAAACCATCGTCGCCGCGCTGGCCTGCTTGCAGGCGATTGAAAATGGCGCGCAGGCCGCCATCATGGCGCCAACCGAAATCCTGGCCGAACAGCATTACCAGAAATTGCACGCCTGGCTGGCGCCGCTGGGCATCGAAGTCACCTGGCTGGCTGCGGCCCTTTCGCCCGCGCAAAAAAAAGCCGCAGCGGCCAACATGGCATCCGGCAAAACGCGGCTGGCCGTGGGCACCCACGCCCTGTTCCAGAAGGGTGTCCGCTTCCACCAACTGGGACTGGTCATCATCGATGAACAGCATCGCTTTGGGGTCAAGCAGCGTCTCGAATTGAGCCGAAAAGGCGCCGAACCGCATCAACTCATGATGTCCGCCACGCCGATTCCGCGCACGCTGGCGATGAGCTATTACGCCGATCTCGATGTCTCCACCATCGACACGCTGCCGCCCGGCCGCACGCCCGTCACCACCAGGCTGATCGCCAACACCCGGCGGGACGATATCCTGCAACGCGTGCGCAGCGTGTGCGCGTCCGGCGGTCAGGCGTACTGGGTCTGCCCGCTGATCGAAGAATCCGAAAAAATCCAGTTGCAAACCGCCCTGGATACCCATCAAACCCTGCGCGCGCAATTGCCTGACATTCACATCGGCCTGGTGCACGGCCGCATGAAGACCGCCGAGAAAAACGCCGTCATGAACGGCTTCCAGGCCAACGCCATTCAACTTCTGGTATCAACCACCGTCATCGAGGTTGGCGTGGACGTGCCCAATGCATCCTTGATGATCATCGAGCACGCGGAGCGCTTCGGCCTCTCGCAATTGCATCAGCTTCGCGGCCGTGTCGGGCGGGGCAGCCGGGAGTCTGTCTGCATTTTGCTGTATCAAACGCCACTTTCCGAAGATGCCCGCACGCGACTAAAAATCATCTTTGAATCCAGCGACGGCTTTGAAATCGCCCGTCAGGATCTACTGCTGCGCGGTCCCGGCGAGTTGCTCGGCGCGCGCCAAAGCGGTGTGCCCTTACTGAAATTTGCCAACCCCGAGCAAGACATTGACCTGCTGGAAATCGCGCAAAGGCAAGCGCCGATACTGCTCAAACAACACCCCGATGCCACCAGGGCCCACCTTTCCAGATGGTTTGGCATGCGTACCGCGCTGGCGACGAGCTAGCCCGGACGCCTCGCTTCATGTTTACCCCATAACGCGCTGCCGCACTTTGGGATAATCCGGGATAATGTCATTTTTCCTGCCAGATTACGTGTAGTGCGCTTCACTCTCGATGCCGCCCGTTCGGGCTGGCTAAATCATCCCTTTTTGTTGCCCAGGACACTACGGGGCTGGCTGACCGATCAGGGCTCGCTGACACGCCGTCTCAAGCAGCGCTGCAAGACATTTGCGGTGCGGCCAGTGCGGGTTGGTTTATTACGTGCCTGCAAGGACGAACATGCGCCGCTTGCCATCGTTGGGAATCGCCTGGCCTATGTGCGCGAGGTGGTGTTGAACTGCGATGGCCGGGCGGTGGTGTTTGCGCACAGTGTGGTGGCGCTTGCTTCGCTGCGCGGGCCTTGGGCAGCGGTGACGAGGCTGGGCGCGCGACCCTTGGGCGAGGCGCTGTTTAAGAACCCTCGGGTGACACGCGGACGGCTGCAATACAAACGCATCTGCGCGCGTCATCCACTGGCCTGGCAAGCGCAACGTGCGGGGGTGCATGATGGGCGTCAGCCGTTGTGGGCGCGGCGTTCTGCATTTACGCTGCAAGGCCATGCCATCATGGTAACGGAGATCTTTTTGCCGTCCATCAGACGGATTCCCAATGACCAATAGCGCTGTTCACCCTTACCTTCGCCTGCTGCGGCTGGACAAGCCCATCGGCATCCTGTTGCTATTGTGGCCCACACTGTGGGGCTTGTGGTTTGCCGCCGGCGGTCTTCCGCCTTTGCACATCCTGCTGGTTTTTGTCGCCGGGGTGGTATTGATGCGTTCGGCCGGATGCGCGATCAATGACTTTGCTGATCGCGATTTTGATGCGCATGTTGAGCGCACCCAGGCCCGCCCGCTTGCCACAGGTGAGGTTTCGGCGCGCGAGGCGTTGTGGCTGGCGGCTGGGCTTTCCGTGGTGGCATTCTTACTGATCCTGCCGCTGAACAAGCTGGTGATCATTCTCTCTATTCCCGCCTTGCTGCTGGCGGCAAGCTATCCGTTTACCAAGCGGTTTTTGGCCATTCCACAGGCTTATCTGGGCATGGCTTTCGGGTTCGGCATCCCCATGGCTTATGCCGCAGTGAGGAATGAGGTGCCGGTGGAGGCCTGGCTTTTACTGGCTGCGAATCTGTTCTGGTCGGTGGCCTACGACACCGAGTACGCCATGGTGGATCGTCCGGATGATCTGAAAATCGGCATCAAGACCTCCGCCATCACCTTTGGAAAATTCGATATTGCCGCCATCGCCGTGTGTTACATGGCTGCGTTACTGCTGCTTGCCCTTGTTGGCATGCGCGCCGGCCTGGGGGAATTCTTTTACGCGGGGCTGACCATCGCAGGGGCCATCGCCGGCTACCACCTGTGGCTGATCAGAAGCCGGGAACGGGCCGCATGCTTCAAGGCCTTTCTGCACAACACCTGGTTTGGGTTTGTGGTGTTTGCGGGGCTGGCCGTGGATCGTTTGTTGGTTTGAACTTAG
>CAZVBY010000017.1:0-20981 GCA_964625895.1 uncultured Thiobacillus sp. | reverse complement strand
TTCGCGTATTCAATGACTTGCCTCATTGAACCCGGATAATCCATCAGGCGGCCCTGCGGGCTTGCGCGGGGCAGCGCCGAAGCGTAGCCCCTCGGCACGTGGGCAGCGCAGGCGAACATGGCTCGCGCAAACGCTGATACGCTGCCCCTTTGTCTTGCTTCACTGCGCACGTCTCGAGGCAACGTTACGCGAGACCTGGCGGCGGTTTTGCGGCGTCTTGCCGCCCCCGCTTCGCGCCCATAGTCGCGGATATGCGCTTGGCGCGGGTGCGGCAATCCACTCGCAAACCCTCTCGCCATGCCCTCGCGTCCTAAATGGATTATCCGGGTTGAATGGCGGCACGGTCTTCCGTTCGGGCTGCTGGTCGACCCGCGAAGAACCGAATTCATCCACGCTTCCCCAAGTAAACGCTGATTTATTCGCTCGCGCGAAACATCAGCAAAAAAACTTTCCCGGCGCATGTCCGTGAAAGTTTGCGCTTTCAATGACTTGCGTCATTGCGCGGCAAACCGCTTCGCGGCTTGTCAGGGAAACACTGAATAAATCAGTGTTTCCCTAAAGTTTGCCGGGATTATAGGCGTTATGAGTGTCGGATTTTGAACACAATCGTCAATCGGGGTTCAACGTCCAGGGGAAAATTGTTTGCGTGATGCCGTGCCGACGTTCAGAGCAGAACGGCCAATGGATCAGGGCAGCGGCCAAAAACCAAAGGAAAATCCTTGAAATTCGAATTCAGCCTGGATGGTTTCACCACCAAAACGCCGCCCATGCTGGGCCTGGATATCAGTTCCACCTCGGTCAAACTGGTGGAACTGGCCGAGGCCGGCAAGGATTTGTATCGTGTGGAACGTTATGTCATCGAAAACCTTCCCAAGGAAGCGGTGAGTGAAGGCAATATCGCCAACATGGATCAGGTGGCGGATGTGCTGAGGCAGGCCTGGAAAAGCCTGGGCTCCCGCGTCAGGAATGTGGCCATGGCGCTTCCCGCCTCGGCAGTGATTACGAAAAAAATCCTGGTGCCCGCCAACTTGGCGGGTGTCGAACTGGAGAACCAGGTCGAGAGTGAAGCCAACCAGGTCATTCCGTTTTCGCTGGACGAAGTCAATCTGGATTTCCAGGTGTTGGGCGTCTCTCCGGGCAGTCCCAATGATGTCGAGGTGCTGTTGGCGGCCGCGCGCAAGGAGAAAGTCGAGGACCGTGTCGCGGTGGCCGAAGCGGCCGGGCTCAAGGCGCTGGTCATGGACGTCGAATCCTATGCGACTCAGGCAGCCTTTGAACGCATCGCGCATCTGCTGCCCAATGGCGGCGCCGGCCAGACCATCGCGATTGTCGATATCGGCGCCGCCAACATGCATATCAACATCCTGCATAACAATGAGCCGGTCTATCTGCGCGAACATGGATTCGGCGGCAGCCAGCTCAATCACGAGATCACCCGTCGCTACGGCATGACCAGCGAAGAGGCGGAAACCGCCAAGCGCAAGGGCACCCTGCCGGAAAGTTACGAGATCGAAGTGCTCAGGCCCTATAGCGAAACACTGGCCATGGAAATCGGCCGCGCCATGCAGCTCTTTACGACCTCGACCCAATACCACAAGGTAGACCATATTCTGCTGGCGGGGGGCGGTGCGGCGATTCCTGGCATTGACGAGGTGGTGGCCGGGCGCACAGGCGCATCGACCATGATTGCCAATCCTTTCTCCAATATGGCGGTCGGCGCCAAGGTTCGCGCCCAGCAGCTTGCGGCCGATGCGCCGGCGTTGTTTGTGGCGTGCGGTCTGGCCATGAGGAGGTTTGACGACAAATGATCCGCATCAACCTTCTCCCGCACCGTGAACTCAAGCGCGCCGCGCGTCGCCGCCAGTTCAACTTTTTGCTGGCAGCGGCGCTGATCGGCGCGGTCGGTGTGTCCGTGGTCGGACAGACCGTTATCTCCGCGCGTCAGGCCAATCAGGAAAACCGTAACCAGTATCTGGAACAGGAAATCGCCAAACTGGATGTCCAGATCGGTGAAATCAAGAAAATCCGTGAGCAGACCCAGGCGCTTCTGGAACGCAAGCAGATTGTGGAAACGCTGCAATCCAACCGCACCGAGGTTGTGCACTTGTTCAATGAAATGATCCGCCAACTGCCGGAAGGCTTGTATCTCAAGGCCATCAAACAGACGGGCAACCAGCTCCAATTGCAAGGCTATACCCAGTCGAGCGCGCGTGTTTCCACATTGATGCGCAATCTGGAAGCCTCGCCATGGTTCGAGAACCCCCGCCTGGTCGAAATCAAGGCGGCGACCATCAATAACCTGCGCGCGAACGAGTTCAATCTGACTGTGACCCAGAGCAAGCAAAACGGGGATGGCGAAAAGGATGGGAGACAGTCATGACGCTCGACGAACTCAACAAACTTGATTTAAAGACGGTCGCCGATTGGCCGTTGGGCGCCAAACTGGGTTTGCTCGCCATGTTGTTTGTGGGCATCATTGCCGCCGGGTGGTGGTTTTTCTGGAAACCCGGCCTTGAAGCGCTCGAAACCGGTCAGCGCAAGGAACAGGAATTGCGCGCCACCTTCACCACCAAGAAGGGCCAGGCGGTCAATCTGGAGGCCTACAAGAAGCAACTGGCGGACATTGAACAGTCTTTTGGCGCGCTGCTCAAGCAATTGCCGAACAGACAGGAGATGGACGCGCTGATCACCGACGTCAACCAGGCCGGCCTGGGGCGCGGATTGCAGTTTGAACTGTTCAAGCCCGAGACGGAAACCCCGAGCGAGTTTTATGCGGAGTTGCCGATCAAGGTCAAGGTCATGGGCGGCTACCATGACATCGCCGCCTTCACCAGCGATGTGGCCAAGCTCTCGCGCATCGTCACGCTGCACGACCTTGCCATCGAACCGAACAAGGAAGGCGTGCTGCTGATGGAGGCCACCGCCAAGACCTACCGCTATCTGGATGAGGAAGAAATCAACGCTGCCCGCAAGGCCGCGGAAAAGGAAAAGAAGGACAACAAGGCAAACCAGCAGGGGGGTAAAAAATGACGAACCGGCGCACGCTCTGTTTATTGCTGCCGTTTGCGTTGTCGGCCTGCGGCGGAATCGGTACCGAGGACCTGGAGAAATTCGTCGCTGAAGCCGGCAAGGACATGCAGGGCAAGGTGGAACCGCTGCCCCAGGTCAAGCCTTACGATGCCTTTAACTACGATGCCTTCGATCAGCCCGATCCGTTCAAGCCGCGCAAGCTTTCGCCCGCAGGCGGCGGCGGTGGTTTGCAGCCCGATCTGGGCCGGCCCAAGGAACCGCTGGAAGCGTATTCCCTGGAAACGCTCAAGATGGTCGGCGTGGTCAGCAGAAAAGGCCGCATACACGCCGTCGTCGCCACGCCGGACAAGGGGGTTTACCATGTTCAGCTCGGCAACTACATGGGGCAGAATTTCGGGCGCATCACCAAAATCACCGAAAGCGATATCAATTTGAAGGAAATCGTCCAGGATAGCGCGGGCGATTGGACCGAACGCATTAGCGTACTGACTTTGCAAGAATGAGGCCGATATGAATAAAGCACGCTTCGCTACCCTTGGTTTGCCCCGGATTTTTTGGGCCGCATCGATCCTGCTGCTGATGGCGGCCATGGCCGCGCAGGCGGCGTTGCCGCCCACGGCCAATGCTGTCACCAGCGTGGAAACGGCCGCATTGCCGGGCGGGAAAACCATGGTCAAGATCGGCCTGAAGCAAGCCCTTGGGAAAACACCGGCCGGCTTTACGGTCGGCAACCCGCCGCGCATCGCGCTCGACCTGGCGGATACCGGCAACGCCACTGGCAAAAACATGATTGAGGCCAATCTGGGTCCGCTGACTTCGGTCAATGTCGTGCAGGCCGGCACGCGCACCCGGCTGGTGTTGAATCTGAACAGGACGGCAGCGTATGAAACCCGTATCGAGGGCAAAACCTTGCTGGTCAGCCTGACCGATGCGGCGACTGGCGCGGCAAGCGTCAATGCTTCGCCGCGTTTTGCCGAAGCCGCTCCGGGCGGCGCGCGCCATGCCATCAAGGAAATCGATTTCCGTCGCGGCGAGAACGGCGAGGCCAAGATCGTCGCCACCCTGTCCGATGCGCAGACCGGTATCAATATCCGTCAGCAGGCCAAAGGCGTGGTGGTCGACTTTATCGACACGGATATTGCCAAAACCTTGCAACGTCGCCTGGATGTGGCCGATTTCGGTACGCCGGTGCAATTCGTCGAGAGCTATGCGCTGGGTGACAACAGCCGCATGGTGATCGAACCCAAGGGTGCCTGGGAGTATTCTGCTTATCAGACCAACAATCAGTTTATCGTCGAGGTCAAACCGGCCACGGATGGCCAGCGCAAGACCGCAGACGGCAAACCGGTATACAAGGGTGAAAAGCTCTCGCTCAACTTTCAGAACGTCGAAGTGCGCTCGGTCTTGCAGGTGATCGCCGATTTTACCGGCCTGAATATCGTCGCCAGCGATACCGTGGCTGGCAATCTGACGCTGCGGCTCAAAGATGTTCCCTGGGATCAGGCGCTGGATCTCATCATGCAGACCAAGGGCCTGGACAAGCGCTCCAGCGGTAATGTCATCTGGGTGGCGCCCAAGGATGAATTACTGGCCAAGGAGAAGCTCGAATTTGAAGCCAAGGCGGCCGTTGCCGACCTGGAGCCGCTGGTGACGGAATACATCCCGTTAAGCTACATGCGCGCGGACGAGGCGCAAACCATGCTGTATGGCTTTGCCTCCGGCGCCTTCCTCAACTCGGCGCAGAACAATGCGGTGAACTGTTCCGCGCAAGCGCAGGGTCTGGGGGGAGCCGCGGTGGCGCAGGCCATGCAGCAGGGCAAGGACAACGAAAAAACCGACCAGAAAATCCTTTCCAAGCGTGGCCGTGCGACGTATGAACTGAAAACCAATACGCTGATCCTGACGGATACCGCCAGAAAGATTCAGGAAATCCGCGAATTGCTCGCGCGGCTCGACGTGCCTGCGCGTCAGGTCATGATCGAAGCGCGCGTGGTGGTGGCCGACAGCGGCTGGAGCCGCGACCTGGGGGCCAAACTGGGTGTGGTGGGAATGAACCGGGCAGGCCGCTACAACACGGGTTTGGCCGGAACCCAGAACGAAGCGTCTTCAGTCTCGCAGGGGTACTTTCCGCAACAACCCGTGAAAGGAACCCGTCCTGATCCGTCAGACCCGAACAAATATGTGACCGATGTGCCAATTCTCGGTACTGGCACCAACTTGGTCAATTTCCCGGCGGGTACGGGCGCAGCGCAACTGGCACTGTCCCTGCTGGATAAATCCACTGGCAATCTGTTGAGCCTGGAACTGTCCGCACTGGAGGCGGACAACCGCGGCAAGATCATGTCCAATCCACGGGTCATGACGTCCAACCAGAAACCGGCGGTAATCCTCAACGGCACGCAGATCCCATTCATCACCCCGGGCACGGCCAATTCGCCACCGACAGTGCAGTTCAAGGACGTCTTCCTGTGCTTGTTGGTGGATCCGCAAATCCTCAACAATGATTCGCTGATCATGACGGTGGAAGTGCAAAAAGATAACGTTGACCCCACCGGCACCGTGTCGATCGGCGGCGGGATCACCGTGCCGGCCATCGCGACCAAACGGGTCAAGACCCAGGTGCGCGTCAACAACGGCGAGACCCTGGTGCTGGGCGGGATCTTTGACCAGACCGAATTGAAGAATGTCGACAAGGTCCCCTTCCTGGGCGATGTGCCGGTGTTGGGCAATCTGTTCAAGCGCACGTTCAAGCAGGAAAACAAGACCGAGTTGATCATTTTCCTGACGCCCCGGATTGTGGATGACCGCCTGTCCTTGCGTTAACCTGAATCCGCATCAGCCATGACGCCCCGCAAGGGGCGTTATTTTTTGCGCCTCGGCTACAATGCCGCCATGGCTAGTGAAGTCATGGGTAATGAAGTCATGGGCAAAAACGACAATATTTTTCTGGTCGGCCTGATGGGCGCCGGCAAGACCACGGTTGGCCGGTTGCTGGCAAAGCAGCTTGGCAAGACCTTCATTGACAGCGATCATGAAATCGAAGCGCGCACAGGTGTGCGCATTCCCGTCATTTTCGAGATCGAGGGGGAAGCCGGATTCCGCAAACGCGAAGAAACGGCGATTGACGAACTCACCGCGCGCGAAAATATCGTATTGGGCACGGGCGGCGGCGCCGTACTCTCGCCCGTCAACCGCGAGCGGCTCAAGTCACGCGGGACGGTGATTTATTTGCGCGGCAGTCCGGAGCAGTTGTTCGAGCGCACCCGCCATGACAAGAATCGCCCGCTACTGCAAACCGGGGATCCCCTGGCCAGGCTGCGGGCGTTGTATGGACAGAGAGATCCGCTGTATCGCGAAGTGGCCGATCTGGTGGTCGATACCGGGCGGCAAAGTGTCGCCAGTCTGGCTCGACAGCTCAAGGACAAGCTTGAACTGCTGCAGTTGTCTTCCCTGGGACCGGCCGATGCGCTGGATTCAGAGCATTGAGCCGCCACGCCTTGCCGACATGATTCGGTGTGCGTTTGCGCTCTTGCCAGGACTTTTGCTTTTTCCTTTGCCGGCGTATGCGGCGGATTATCTTGCCGGTCCGGGAGAGTACCGTGACTGGTTGCCTAAACTGCAAGCCGGCGACCGCCTGCGGCTGGAGCCAGGTGATTATCTGCACGGCTTGCCCCTGCATGGTTTGAGCGGCACTGTGGAACGTCCCATCGTCATCGAGGGCGCTAACAGGCAGATGCCGCCCCGTTTCGTGGCGCGTCAGGGGGCCAACACCGTGAGCCTTGTGGATGTCCGTCATGTCGTCATCCGCCATCTCGAACTGGATGGGCGCAATCTTCCGGTCGATGCCATCAAGGCCGAGGGGCACAGCCGTTTTGCCGATTTCGTGACGCTGGAAAATCTTTATATTCACGATCACGCGGCATCGCAGCAGAATGTTGGCATTTCCAGCAAATGCCCGGCATTTGGCTGGGTGGTGCGCGGCAACCGTATCGAGCGTGTCGGCACAGGCATGTACTTTGGTGATTCGGACGGCAGCGATCCATTTGTGGCGGGCTTGATTGAACACAACATTGTGCGCGAAACCCTGGGTTACAGCCTGCAAATCAAGCATCAGACAGCGCGCGCGGAAAACGGGCCGGGTGCGGCAGGACGCCATGACACGCTCATCCGGCATAATCTCTTCACCAAACGCCTGACGCGCGGCGAGCACCCTCGGCCGAATGTGCTGGTCGGCCATTTCCCGGCAAGCGGGCCCGGCAGTGAAGACCGCTATCTCATTTATAACAATCTTTTTTTGCATAATCCGGACGAGGCATTGTTGCAGGCCGAGGGGCGCGTGGCGATTTACGGCAATCTGTTTGTCAATGCCCATGGCAATGCCATTCATGTTCAGCCCCATCATGATGTGCCGCGCGACATGGCGATTTTTTCCAATACCGTGCTGGCGCAAGGCACAGGGATTCGCATCCGCCAGCGGGAGGACGCTGACTACGCGCAGCATGTCACGGCAAATGTCGTTTCCGCCGCCGCGCCCATCCAGGGCGGCACACAGGCGGTCAACGTGCGTCTGCCCTATCAACCGGAACTGATTGATGCGGCGCCAGAGAATCTGACGGCAGGCTTGTTGGCAAAGGTACGTCGGCTGCCGGGGGTTCCGCAACATCTCCTGCGCGAGTGGACGGCTTATCCAGGCTGGCGTGGTGACGACCGTCGATGGGCAGCGGGCGTGCCCTTGCCTGCGGAGGCCGCACCATGAGAACGGGCAACGCGTTGCCGCCGACCGACGAAGCCGGCATTGCATCGCGCGGCGTATTCTGGATCGTCGCGCTCGCTTATACCGTGTTTGTCATTTACGGAAGCCTGGTGCCGCTCGATTATCACGCCATTCCACTGGATGAAGCGCTCTCGCGCTTTCGGCAAATTCCGTTTTTGCGGCTTGGCATTGCGTCACGCGCTGACTGGGTGGCGAATTTATTGTTGTTCATCCCGCTGACATTTTTGTGGATGGGGGCGCTGGTGCAAGGGCGTGGCGCGGCGGCAAGCATCGTGGCATCGCTGGCAATGGTTGTTTGCGCGATGATGCTGAGTGCGACCATCGAATTTACCCAGCTCTATTTTCCGCAGCGCACGGTATCGCTCAACGATCTGATTGCGGAAACGCTGGGAGGGCTGATCGGCATCGCCGCCTGGTGGCTGGGGGGCGAGAACTTCGCGCGCTGGCTTTCGTGCTGGCGCACGGCCAGAACCCATCTGGAGATTGCGCAGCGTGTGACGCTGGTGTATCTGGCGTTGTTGTTCGGCTACAGCTTGCTGCCGCTCGATTTGACCATCAGCCTGGTGGAGGTTTTTCATAAGTTCCGCGAAGGCAAACTCAATCTGATTCCATTTGCACGTCTTCCGGATGAACCTGCGTTGGCGGTTTACGAATTGGCGAGCGATGCGCTGCTCTGGTTTGTGCCGGCCTTGTTGTGGCGTTTGAGCGGCAAGGCTTCGGCGCTGCGTGTGTGGGCGGGCATGACCGGCGCCGCCGTGTTGCTGGAAATCCTGCAACTGTTTGTCTATTCACGCGTGTCCGATGTCACCGATGTGTTTACCGCCGCCCTCGGCGCGGCGGTTGGCGTGTGGGTCGCAAGGTTTACCGGGAATAAAATTGCGGCCGCAGTTTCGGACGACCTGCCCTCGCAACCTGCATTGTCGACGGCTTTTTCCATGGCAATTCCACTGATCCTGGCGGCAATCTGGGCTTTCGGCATTCTGGCCGTGTTCTGGTTTCCGTTTGATTTCAGGGGCGACGGCGCTTTTTTGCGCGGACGCCTGCATGATTTACTTTCCAGCGCGCCTTTCGAGGCGTATTACTTCGGCACGGAGTACCGCGCGGCAACCGAAGTCATGCACAAGGTGCTGTTTTTCATTCCGCTGGGAATGTTGCTTGGCTGGTTTGTCACCCGGCTCAAATGGAGATGGCGCAGCTGGGGGGCGGCCGCTGCGCTGATTGCAATGGCGGGCGCGGCCTTGCTGGTTCTCGCCGGACGGCTGGCCCAGCCGGACAAGCACCCGGATATCATGGACCCGATACTGCAATGGATGGGAGGGGCGCTCGGATATGTGCTTTTCAGGATCACGGCCTCGCACTGGAGGCGTAACCAGGGCAGGCCGATCGCTCGCCGTTCAGCCTCCGCGCACGCAAGGTCAGGTTCCAGTCCGCGAAATGTTCCATAAGGCGAAATCATGCGCGATGTGAGCTTGATCATCATGCTGTTGTTACTGGCATGGCTGGCTTTGCGCAGCCCATGGATTGGATTGCTGGGCCTGGTGTTCGTCAGCGTCATGCATCCGCAAGGATATGCCGGGCCGCTCATGCGGGAGTTCCCCGCCTACGCAGCGCTGACCGCTCTCTTGTCGCTGTCTGCGGCATGGCAGATATATCGTCAGAAAGCATGGCGCACTTTTTTCTGGGACTGGCGGCTGGGCTTGCTGGCCTTGCTCTGGGGGCAGTTTTTCGTCACGACCTGGCTTGGCATCAACCCTTGGATCGGTTGGCCCAGATTGTTCGAGGTCAGCAAGGCGCTGCCGGTTTTCGTGTTGATCCTGCTGTTGATTGATACGCCCCAAAAACTGAAGTGGTTAATGGCGACGATCGCCTTGTCGCTCTCCGTTGTCATGATAAAGGGGGGCTACTGGGCGATCATCCATGGTTTCCAGGACCGGGTGTACGGCCCTCCCGGCAGCCCTTACTATGGCAACAATGAATTTGCGGTGGCTTCCGTCATGGTGATTCCCTTGCTGGCCGGATGGCTTCTCGAAATGCATGAGAAGTGGCTGCGATGGGTGCTGGCGGGATTGATTGCGCTCGCGTTTGTTTCTGCCTTGTCATCCTGGTCACGCGGTGGTCTGCTGGGCGTGATCGTGGTTGCGATTTTGCTGGCCTGGCACAGTCGTCAATGGGGGAAGGCAGCGCTCATTGCCGTGGCGACGATTGGTGTTGTCTGGCTGGTGTTGCCAGGCGAATGGTTCGATCGAATGCAAACCTTGATGTCCCCAGCGCAGGAACAGTCTGCATCCACGCGGCTGGCGCTATGGCAATTGGGTTGGCGTTACATTGTGGAACACCCATGGTTCGGCGGCGGGTTTGGCAGCTGGGTTTACCTGAGCTTGCCGACAGGGACTTCCCTGGTTTGGCACAGCGCCTACTTTGACATGGCCGTTGAGCATGGCCTGCCGGGATTTTTCCTTTGGCTGGGGGTGGTGCTGGGCAGCGTGGCAAGCTTGAGCCGCCTGGTTTGGCGGGCCGGAAAGACGGGGCAGGCGAACCTGATACGGTGGGCGGCCATGCTGAGGGCGTCTTTGCTGGGTTATATGGTTGGCGCGGCCTTTCTCAGCATTGCCTACTGGCCATTACTGTTGATGCTGCTTGCTTGCGCAATTCTTGTGAGCCGTCTTGTGAACGCGGCGCAGCGCATCCAGCCGGTTGACGCACCATAACCGACAATAATCCTAAAAATCGCAGTTGACCGCTCTTTGCTGTAACGAATCCCGCATGGATGTTGGATTTCCTGTCTTCGATCGCCGTCACCCTTTGGGTGAGCGCGCTACGCACCCGCTGGCATGTCCGGTCGCGCGCCTGCCTATGTTGCTCGTCGTTGCAGGCATGAGCCTGCTGCCTCCTCGCTTCGCGGCAGACACCCGCCCAAACGCACCATCGGGTGCGTCCAGCTGCGGTTTCTAGGATAATGGACAAGACGTCGGGTTTTTTTACACTCACTCGGCCTGATACAATCGGTGCTGGTTTGGATGTCCTGATTTTCCGTGTGTAGTAAGGTGCGAGCATGTTTCTTGCTCGTGGCAATGGCAGGTTGGCAAACAACACAAATTTAGCCTTGTTCCACCAAGGCGCGACTGGATACATCATGAAAATTTCACACTCTCCCGCGAAACGCCTGGCCCTGCAAACCAGCTTGGCCGGCATCCTGATTGCCGCAAGCAGCGTGGCCATGGCGGACACCTACAACATCATCCTCAAAAACGGGGCGGCCGCACTGGCTTGCGCGACGGGGGGGTTTACTTACACCCATACGCCTTCCACCCCGCCTGGGTCTTACCCGGTAACAGCGCCTTCCGTCAACGTGTCTGCCAATTGTTTCACGGCAAGCGAACCCGGGGCGGCGGTCACGTTCAACCAGAACTCGACCATCCAGGCCGTGCTGGCCAATACCACGTCCAATACGGGAGACAACCAGGGGTCGAATCTGGTGGGGATTACCGGATCTTTGAGAACGGTAACAACGGGTAGCGGCTCAAACGCGGTTTTTTACACCATGACGTTCACGTCCGGGCCGAGGACGTTTACCGTGACCAAAACCACTGGCACAGGTGGTAATCAATCCACGACGACGGTCGTCAATGGCCAACCTTACGATGCGCGCAACACGATATCGGCTGTGCCGGAACCGGAAACGGCCCTGCTTGCGCTGATGGGCCTGGGCGCGTTGATGCTTGCCCGGCGCCGCCGCGGCTGATTCTTGTGGCGTGTTGCCTGGCCCGGATATTTCACCAGGCCGGCCCGGAATTTTTGCGAAGGCGCATGAGCCAGGTGGCTCTGCAGGCGGCCATCGTTGACGCCACCTGCTTCTAACAATGCAGCGTCGCGGGCGCCTGGCAGGCGTCATGCACACGTTTCCTTCAACAGGGCGGAAAAGGTCGGGCGTGGCTTGCGCCTGTTCTGGATGCTGTTTCTTTTGTTGCCTTTGGCAATTCTGTTCGTTCCTTCCAAAGAAGTCTCTGGAATGGCTGGATCGGGGTATCTGTCCAGCGTGGCCGGCAATCTCTATGCAATGATCAAGGCAGGCATGCCGTGGGTGGTTGTAGGCATGCTGCTGACGCTGGCAACTTCAAAAACGGCTATTCGTGTCTGGGCGATCACGATCGTTCCGGCTTCTCTGCTGATCGGCTGGATAGTCATGCCAGGGTTTGGCTGGCAGGACGTCAAGGACATCGTGTTTGTTCTGCCGGGACTGGCGCTTGGGCTTAGGCTGGGCGAATCCATGCGGCAAGCCGGCGACAAAGATGCCAAATCTGCTGTGCAGGCTGAGCCCCGTCCGAAGACGGCGATAAGCCCTGTCATCCAGGCCGCAACCCAGAAAACGCAACAGCTTGATCAGACAGATAACGCCCATTCCACCTGGGCGGGCCGAACGCTTGCGGTCATGCTGGGTGCTGGCGTGTTGTACGGGCTGATCAATTTTCCGGTTTGGCGCTTCGAACTGCTGGCAGGGTTCCTGATTTATGTCGGCTTGTTGGTCCGTTGGCCCGCGGCATGGCTGATTGTCGTTCCAGCCGCCTTGCCATTGTTGGACCTTGCGCATTGGAGTGGCCGGTTTTTCTGGGACGAATTCGATTTCCTGATGACGCTTACTCTGGCCGTGGCGCTATGGCAGGGGCGCTTGCGGGGCGCCGCCTGGCATGTACCGAAAATGACCGTCCTGCTGATTTTGTTTGTGCTGGCTGCCACGCTTAGTTTGCTGATTGGCCTGTTGCCCTGGCAGCCGCTGGATGCCAATGCCTTCAGCGCATACTGGAGCCACTACAACAGCTTGCGTGTTGGCAAAGGCTTGCTTTGGGGGCTGGTTTTTTTCTGGATTTATCGCGCGATGCCGCAACGGGCAGAAGCTTTTGACCAGCTTTCGTTGGGCATGATGCTTGGCGTGTTCGGAGTCAGCCTGTGGACACTCTGGGAGCAGATGCTGTTTGCCGGAGGGGCGAACACCGCGGACTATCGTGTCACGGCAGGGTTTTCCAGCATGCATACGGGCGGCGGGCATATCGAGGCCTATTTGGTGATTGCCTTGCCGTTTGTCTGGGGGCTTGTCATTCAATCCGGCAATTGGCTGCGGCGGCTGTTTTCTGGCGTCGTGCTCTTGCTGGGGATGGCTGCGATTTCTTTTACCGTTGCGCGTGGTGGTGTCGTGGCGCTGGCGGGTGTGACGCTCATCCTGCTGTTTGGAACATGGCGCGCGTATCGTAAAAATCGGCAATGGCGGAGAGGGCTGGCGCTACCCGCCATCATCGGCGTACTGATGTTCTCGATTATCGGCGCAGGGCTTTCCGGCGAGTTCTGGAAGCAAAGACTTGCCCAGACAGGTACGGATGCGGGAATTCGTTATGAACACTGGAGCGAATTGCTGGCTTTGCGTGACCCGGGCTGGATAACCCGCATTCTGGGCCAGGGGCTGGGTACGTTGCCGGCGGCAAACCTTGCCAGCCAACTGCCGGAGAAGGCGGGCAGCTATCGCTATGTCGAGGAGCCGGGCAACACCTGGCTGGCGTTGAATTCGGCCGGCAATCTCTACATGGCGCAGCGGGTTGACGTACGGCCTGACGAAGCGCTCAGGCTGGAAGTGTCCGTGCGTGCGCCGGACTCTCCGGCCGGTCTGGAAACTTCGTTGTGCGAGAAAAACCTGTTCAATTCCCGCCAGTGTCAATGGCTGAAGCTGGACGTCGCATCCGGCGCGCAAACGTGGCAACCGCTCTCGCAGGCGTTCAATAGCGGCAATGTCGGCGCCGGCGGTTGGCTGACCCGCAGGCCGGTGCAGTTTTCTCTGTACAACCCGCAAGCCGGCACGGTTGTCCATGTCGACAAGGTCAGACTGCTGGATGCGCAAGGCAGGAATTTGTTGAGAAATGGCGATTTCGAGCAAGGCGGGGACGACTGGCTGTTCAAATCAGGCGACCATCTTTTCTGGCATGCCAAGAATTTGTGGGTACACCTGCTATTCGAACAAGGTTGGCTGGGCGCGTTGCTATTGACCGCGCTTGTGGCGCTCGCATTCGTCAGGTTGATGCGCTCAGCGGCTAGCGGCGGGATGCATGCGGTTGTTCTGCTCGCTGTGTTGGTGGGCTGGACGATCGTCGGTGTTGTCGACAGCCTGGTGGATGCCCCGCGCCTCGCGCAACTGGTTTATGGTTTGCTCTTTATCAGTGCTGGCTGGGGAGCGTCCCGCCAGCGGGCGACACGGCGCCCGGTGTGCGACCGCGCAGAAGGCCCGGCGTCGGAAACCAGCGCAGACCGGGCCAGGTAAACGCTGATTACTTCGCAGCCGCGAAAAATCAGTACTTCCCTTGTGGTATAAACCCGGATTATCCATTAGGACGTGAGGGCATGGCGAGCGGGTTTGCGAGTGGATTGCCGCGCCCGCGCCAAGCCAATATCCGCGACTATTGGCGCGAAGCGGGGGTGGCAAGACGCCGCAAAACCGCCGCCAGGGCTCGCGTAGACCCGCAGGGCCGCCTAATGGATAATCCGGGATAACCCCGCAAGCATGGATTTTTCTGGGGGAGACTTTGTTTTACGATGTTTTTAACGGCGATGCCGACGGCGTATGCGCCCTGCATCAACTTCGCCTGGCGGAGCCGGCGGATGCGCAACTCGTTACGGGTCCCAAGCGCGACATCAGCCTGCTAAAGCGCGTCAAGGCCCGGGCGGGCGACCGGATTACCGTGCTGGACGTGGCGCTGTCGAAAAACCGCGAAGCGCTGGACGCGGCGCTGGCTGCCGGTGCGCGGGTGCGATATTTCGATCACCATCAAGCTGGCGAGATTCCGGCCCACGCCTGTTTCGATCCGCATATCGACACCAGTCCGGAAACCTGCACGAGCTTGCTGGTCAACGATTATCTTGGCGGCAGGCACCGTATCTGGGCCGTGACGGCGGCATTCGGCGACAATCTGGCCCAGTCCGCCCGCCGCGCGGCAGCGCCGCTGGATTTGAACGAAGCGCAACTCGATCAGTTGCGCGAACTGGGCGAATGCCTCAATTACAACGGCTACGGCGAGACGCTGGAAGACCTGCACTATGCGCCGGATGCGTTGTACCGCATCGTCCATCAATATGCCGACCCGTTCGAACTGATCGCATCGGAACCGGCGTTCCAGGTATTGAAAAACGGGTTCGCCGACGACCTTGGCCGCGCCGACAACGCCAGGCCAGAAATTGAACGCGCCGGGGGACGGATTTATCTGTTGCCGGCGGAAAAATGGGCGCGGCGCATTTCAGGCGTGCTGGGAAACCGCCTGGCCGAGGACGCGCCCAATCAGGCACATGCCGTGCTGACCAAAAAACCCGGCGGCGGCTATGTGGTGAGCGTCAGGGCGCCGCTCGCCAACAAGACTGGCGCAGACGATGTGTGCAGCCAGTTTGATACAGGCGGAGGCCGCAAGGGCGCGGCCGGCGTCAATCACTTGCCGGATGGCGAGGTTGCCCGGTTTGTCGATACTTTCTTCCAAACCTACAAGGGATGAACCAAGAAGAATGAACGTGGAGCACCTGATCGAGCCATATGGCGGCAAACTGGTCAATCTGCTGGTTTCGCCGGAACGCGCTGAAGCCTTGAAGAAGGAGGCGCTCAATTTTCCTTCCGTCGACCTGGATTGGCGCCAGACCGGGGAGCTGGAGATGCTCATGAGCGGCGCCTATTCACCGCTCACGGGTTTCATGACCCGCGCCGATTGCAACAGCGTGCAAAACAGCATGGCCCTGGCCGATGGCACGCCCTGGCCGTTGCCGATGACGCTGGCCTTGAACGAAAAGCAGGCAGCCGCGCTCAGAATTGGCGAGCGGGTCGCCCTGCGCGATGGCGAAGGCTTCATGCTTGCCGTGTTGACGGTGAGCGACCTCTGGCAGGCCGATACAGAAAAGGATGGGCAGCCATTCAACATGCAAGGCCGCTGGCTGGCCGGCGGCCCCATCGAAGGGGTTGCGATGCCGCGGCACCATGATTTTGCCGCGTTGCGCGTGACGCCGCACGAACTGCGGGCGCAACTCGCCAAACGCGGCTGGCGCAGGATTGTCACCTATATGGCGCGCCAGCCCATGCACAAAGCGCAGTTCGAGTTTTGCCTGAAGAGCGCCATCGGCCACGAAGCCAGCCTGCTGCTGTTGCCTTATGGCGGCGGTGATCTGACGGCCCATGCGGGTTATTTCACGCTGATGCGAACCTTTCAGGCGCTGCTGCCGCGCTTTCCTTCCGCCACCACGCAGCTTGCCATGCTGCCCGTCACGGCGCAGCCGACCAGCCTGCGTGAACGCTTGCTAGCCGTCATCGTCGCGCGCAATCATGGCTGCACCCACCTGATCGTGGGTGGGGAGCATGACCTCGAGGGCGATGCCCGACGCGGCGCGGATGCGGATCTCGACCAGGATGGCAAGAACCTGGTCGGCGAAGCCCAACGGATTGGCATACACATCATTCCCTTCCCGCGCATGCGCTACGTGGAAGATTGCGCCGAATACCTGCCCGAGAGCGAAATCACCGAAGGCGCCCGCACCCAGACCCTGAGCGGCGAGGAATTCCGCCGGCGCATGAAGCTGGGTCTGAAAATTCCCGATTGGTACGCCTTTCCCGAAGTCATCGCGGAAATCCACCGCACCTGTCCGCCACGCGACCGGCAAGGGTTTACCGTGTTTTTCACCGGCCTGTCCGGCGCAGGCAAATCCACGCTGGCCCGCGCACTGGCCATCCGGTTGATGGAAATGGGCGGACGTCCTGTCACGCTGCTGGACGGCGATATCGTGCGTCAGCACCTGTCCTCGGAATTGGGGTTTTCCCGCGAACACCGCGACATCAATGTCCGGCGCATCGGCTTTGTCGCCAGCGAAATCACCAAGAACCGCGGCATTGCCATCTGCGCGCCGATCGCGCCCTATCGCCAGACCCGGCGCGATGTGCGCGCCATGATCGAAGCCGTGGGCGGCTTTATCGAAATCCATGTCGCCACGCCCATCGAAACCTGCGAATCCCGCGACCGCAAAGGCTTGTACGCCAAGGCCCGGGCGGGGCTGATTCCGGAGTTTACCGGCGTGTCCGACCCCTACGAAATCCCGGAAAAAGCCGAAATCGCCATCGACACGACCAATCTCACCGTGGACGAAGCCGTGCAGCGCATCCTGCTCAAGCTGGAGCACGAGGGCTATTTGCGCTGAAAGGCGATCGGCTGAAGTGATCGATCATGAAATAACCGATCGAAGCAAACCAACAAAAACGGCGGCCTGGTGGCCGCCGTTTTATTGTCCGGTCTTGAAAGACCCCGATCAGGCGGCCTTGCGGCGGCGCATCGCTCCCAGGCCAGCCAGACCAATGCCCAGCAGGGCCAGCGAGGCGGGTTCGGGAACACCATTGACCGGAGGCGCCCCAGTATTGCCGGTTAACAGGTTCTCGAACATGCGGGCATTGTTGAAACCGCCGGGCCAGTTGGGGGAATTGTCCCAAACATTCTGGTCGGTGATCAGGAAAATACTGCCGGGGCCAATATTCTGATAGGCCATCATGACGCTGGGGTTGCCCAGATAGAGATCTTCACCCAGCATCAGGGCTTCGGCGGTGCCGCTAATGGAGAGGGGGGCAAACGCCGCATATTGATAGGTGTTTACCCCGGTGGTGAGTGCGTGTGCCAGGATCTGGCCATCTCCTACGCTTGCGCTGCGGAAGCCGCTATCCAGAATAACATTGTTGATCGTGATCGTGCTGCCCAGGAAAGAAAGGGCGGCGTTGATGCGGACGTTCTGGTTCGGGGCAAAAGAGCCGTGCTCACCCATGAAAGCGATACGGCCGCCACCCGCCAGGAAATTGGCCATGGTGGATAATTCAGCTGCGGTGTAAGCGTCAGCAGGTTGGGTGGCCCAGAGGAGGTTGACGCCAGACAGGTTGACCGTGTCAAGCGTGCCGGCAGCGATGCTGGATGAATGCCCGGACAGGCCATTGTAAAAGTTATTGATAGTGCTGAGGCTAAACCCGCTGAGCGCTTCTCCCCATACGGTTACGACGCCCGCTTGGGCCGTGCCGCCAGAGAGGCCAAACAGAATGGCGACTGCAATTGCATGTTTTTTCATGTGTATCTCCCCCGTCAAGATGAAATAGCTTTCGCGCTGAAGTGTATGCAGGTTACGTGCCAAGGGTAAATCTAAGGAAAAAATCATATTGATTCAATTGGTTACGAATTTTTATTGTGAGGGGTGGATTAAGCGAGTGTAAAATTATTCGACATGCAAAGGATAGCGAGGTGGTTTTAACCGCAACCGCTCATTGGCGTGATTCAGTGTCGGAAGATTCCGAAAAGCGATGGGTGACAGCCATATCGGAAATGATCCGAATGGTAATGAAATGCTTATCGAGCAAACCAACAAAAACGGCGGCCTGGTGGCCGCCGTTTTATTGTCCGGTCTTGAAAGACCCCGATCAGGCGGCCTTGCGGCGGCGCATCGCTCCCAGGCCAGCCAGACCAATGCCCAGCAGGGCCAGCGAGGCGGGTTCGGGAACAGGATTGGGATCAATCACTCTGCCGCCACGGACCTGGAAGTTGTACTGACCAAGAATATTGGAATTCAGCGAGTTGCTGATCAGCGCATTCGGGCCACCATTGATCAACGCGCCGTGTACCAGAGAGCCTGGCAGCGTGGCAGTCGAAGTCGGGCTGGTCCAGTAACCCACCAATGCGGATGTGCAGGTCGCGTCGCAGAGGCCACCAGAAGGCGCGCCGCTTGCCGTGCCTGCCTCCCACAGAATGCTGTCATAGTTGAACTGGATGTCGAAGTCGCCCGCGGCGATGTCCGAGCGATCCGTCAGGATCATCTGGAAACTATTGAAAATGGGTTGTAAACTGAATACGCCAACATTGATGTAGTTGACGCCGAATACGTTGAACCCACCCAGCGTGGCGCTGCCATAGGTCACAGGACTTGAACCTGCTGCCCGGGTATCCACGTCAGCAAAAAACGGGGCGATGATCGGGCCGAAAGAACCGGTATCGATCGCCGCCGGTGTGAATGTTCCCAAGGCGTTGTTGAAGGTAATGTTGCCGTTGTTGTTGACGTAGGTCTGGGTGTAATTCGTGCCGTTGATATTGGCGGTAAAGCCCAGATTGACCAAACCGGTGGAGCCGTCGTCGTTGGCGGGCAAAATGTTGGTGAACAGATTTGCATCATGAATCGCGGCAGCGTGGGCCGCAGAGGCCGCCAGGACGACTGTTGCGAACAGTGCGCGGGCTATAGCGTTTTTTTTCATTTTGAAGCTCCTTGGTATTTGGCAGGAAAAACGTGGCAGTTTGTCCTTAAATTCTGGAACGCAAGGTTCCATCATTCAGAACTGTTAATTTTGATTAAGCGTCAAGCATGGTTTGTGCCAAATGAGTGTGGCGGCAAAGAGTCCCTATTAAACAAATAGTTAATCTGTAATAGCGAGTTGTGGCAGACAATTAATGCCGCTGCATGTAAATAATATCGACATTGTCTGCCCGGTTTGGGCGGTTGGCGTCGTGATGCGTGCAAGCGAGCCCAGATATTTCACAGGCCGGCCAAGAATTTTATGGGAAGGCGCATGAGCACAGGCTTTTCAGGATATGTGTCGGCAAATCACTTTGTGCCGCCGGCCTTCGCGGGCAGCGCAGGAGCGTGGCCCCTCGGTACGTGGGCTGCTCGCAACTTGCCCCGTCATCATCCCGCGACCTGGTGAACTATCCGGGCTAATTTTTCAGGCTGCCCAGGATCATTCCCGTGGCGCTGGCAATGAACCCCGCAAACTGGGGGGGTAACGCCGCCTCCGGCGCGATGAATTCCATGGCGATCCACACCACCAGCCCGAAGACGATGGAGAGTGTTGCGCCCAGGTTGTTGGCGCGTTTCCAGTAAAGCCCGGCGACCAGCGGCACGAAGGCGCAGGCAAGGGTGACCTTGTAGGCGTTTTCCACCATCTGGTGGATGCTGGTTTCGGATTGCAAGGCCCAGAGCGAATAGGCAACGACCAGAATCGAGAAAGCCAGTACCACGCCGCGCGTGACCCAGAGCAGCTTTTTCTGGCTCATGCGGTGGTGGGGCATGAATTCCTTGAGGATGTTTTCCGAGATGGTGACCGAGGGCGCGAGCAGCGTGCCGGATGCCGTGGACATGATGACCGACAGCAGGGCGCCGTAAAAAATGATTTGCGCCGCAAGTGGCAAATGGGTTTTGACGAAGGTGGGCAGCACGAGCTGGGCGTCCTGTTTGAGCAGTTCGCCGGTCATGGCTGGATCGACCATGGTGGCGGCGTAGGTGAGGTAGATTGGCACGGCGGCAAACAGGAAGTACAGCGTGCCGCCGATGACCGTGCCCCATACCGCCACGGTTTCGTTTTTGGACGAATTGGCGCGCTGGAACACGTCCTGTTGCGGCACCGAGCCGAAGCCCATGGTCAGCAGGCCGGCAATGAAGGTGATGATGGCGGCCCATTCCAGCGGCGGCCAGAATTCGAACTTGCCAGCGGCAGCGGCGTGCGCGACAACCGGCGCGATGCCGTTGACTTCCGGCATATCGCCGACCAGTTTGGATATCCACAACAGGCCGATGACGATGACGGTCATCTGCACAAAGGTCGTGAGCGCCACCGACCACATGCCGCCATACAGCGTATAAAGCAGTACCACGGCGGCGCCGATCAGGATGCCTTCGGCCTGGCTGATGGCGCCGTTGGACAGGACGTTGAACACCAGTCCCAGCGCGGTGACCTGCGCCGACACCCAGCCAAGATACGACAAGGCAATCGCCAGCGAGATGACGACTTCCACCGGGCGGTTGTAGCGCTTGCGGAAAAAATCGCCCAGCGTCAGCAGGTTCATTTTGTAGAGCTTGCGGGCGAAAAACAGCCCGAACAGGATCAGCGCCAGTGATGCGCCAAAGGGATCGGAAATCGTGCCGCCGAGATTCTCGTCCAGAAACGTGGCGGGGATGCCCAGCACGGTTTCCGCGCCGAACCAGGTGGCGAACACCATGGCGATGACCATGAACATGGGCAGCGAACGGCCCGCCGCCACATAGTCCTCGGTATTCTTGACCTTGGTCGCGGCGTACATGCCGATGCCGATGGAAATGACCAGATAAAAGATGACGAAACCCAGCAGGGTGTGGTTCATGGACTCTCCAAAACAAAAAA
>CAZVBY010000016.1:4100-21305 GCA_964625895.1 uncultured Thiobacillus sp. | reverse complement strand
AAAAGGGTTTCCAGCTTGCGACTGGAAACCCTCGGTATTACTGGTCGGGGCGGCGGGATTCGAACTCGCTACCCCTTGCACCCCATACAGGTAAGCCGGGCGACATCGGCTCCCGGCTGGTCGATGGCGGCGGACTGACCGGCAAGATCAGGGAGCGCCGAGGGAAGATTATCGTCCAGTTTGAATACCGCTACCGCTCCAAGGACAAGATTCGCCAGATTGTTTGCGGCACCTGGCCGGACAAGAGCCTCAAGGCCATCCGGGAGAAACGCGACGAATATCGGACCAGCGTCAACAACGGCGACGACCCGCTCGACCGCAACCAGGCGGCGCGACTGCGCAAACAGGTGGAAGCCGCCGAAGCGGTGGCAACCGAGCAAGCCCGCCTGACGGAGTTGCAGGCGCTGAAGGCCCGCATTCCCGTTACCGATCTGTTCGAGCGCTGGGCCACCGTCGAACTCATCCGCCGCAAAGATCAGGGCAAGGAAATCCGCCGCATGTTCGCGAAAGACGTGCTACCCCTCATCGGCACGCTTGCCGTCGAGGACGTTCGCAAGGGCCACGTCACCGCCGTGACCGACGCCCTGCTCGCGCGCGGCGTCACGCGCATGGCGAAGATGATCTTCTCGCTGATCCGCCAGATGTTCCGCTTCGCCGTTGACCGCGACATCATCGAGGCCGACCCCACGGCCGCCATTCGCAAGTCCAAGATCGGCGGCAAGGACACCGAGCGCGACCGTGTGCTGAGTGAAGACGAGATTCGCGCCCTGCACCGGCAGATTCCTTCGGCCGGCCTCCTTCACACCACCGAGGCTGCGCTTTGGCTAGCGCTTGCCACTGGCTGCCGCATCGGCGAACTGCTGCGTGCAGAGTGGCAGCATGTCCGCCTCGATGCCCACGAATGGTTCATCCCCGCCGACAACAGCAAGAACGGCCGGCCCCACACCATCTACCTGTCCGACTTCGCCGCCCGCCACTTCCTGGCCCTGCAAGCAATCAACGGCACCAGCAAATGGTGTTTCCCCAATCGCGACGACAGCGACAACGTCTGCGTCAAGACCGTCACCAAACAGCTTGGCGACCGCCAGCGCGGTGATGCCACGCCGATGTCCCGCCGTTCGCCCTACACCAACGCCCTCACGCTGCCCGGCGGCAAATGGACGCCCCACGACCTGCGCCGCACGGCCGCCACCTTGATGACCGCGCTGGGCGTGCTGCCCGAGGTTGCCGAGAAATGCCTGAACCACACCGAGGAAAGCCGCGTGAAGCGCACCTACCAGCGGCACAGCTACGACGCCGAAAAGCGCGAAGCCTGGCGACTGCTTGGCGAACGGCTCGAATTGCTGACGCGCGGCGACGACAACGTCGTCACCTTGAAGCGCCGCAACAAGTCAGCGGAATCGCTCACCGCCTGAACGAAACTAACCAACTTGCCAAACATAACCAAATAGGTTAATTTGACGCCATGGAGAAGAAAACGCCGCACTGTCCGCTGCCAGTGATCAAAACCCTGATCGAGGCCGGCAAGGTGCGAACCACACACGCGGCGCGTAGCGGCGCCAACGCCTTGGGGTTCGACTATGCCGAAATGCTGGCAGTGGTAGCGGGACTCCAACCAACGAATTTCTACAAGAGCATGACCACGCACGCGGATCACACCATCTGGCAAGACGTATACCGCCCCAGCACGGCGGTGGGCGATGTCTATCTGAAGCTGACGGTGATCGACGACGTGCTCATCGTGTCCTTCAAGGAGCTATGACCATGAAATGCCCAGTTTGCGGCGCGGCGGAATTGATCCACGACACGCGCGACATGCCCTACACCTACAAGGGTGAGACTACCCTGATCCAGGCGGTGACCGGCGATTACTGCCCGGCCTGCGCGGAATCCCTGCTTGATCTGGAGGAAACGGATCGCGTCATGAAGGAAATGCGCGAGTTCTCGAAACGAGTGAATGCCGCCATCGTCGATCCGCAGTTCATCGCCGGCGTGCGCAAGAAACTGAAGCTCGACCAGCGCGAAGCGGCCGAACTCTTCGGCGGCGGCGTGAATGCCTTTTCGCGCTACGAGAACGGCAAGACCAAGCCGCCCTTGGCCCTGGTGAAACTGCTCAAGGTGCTGGACCGGCACCCGGATTTGCTGAACGAAGTGCGGGCGGCGTAAGCCCCTCTGACCGCTCCGTCACGGCACTTGCAACAAACCCCGCAAGCCCCGCGCCGTCGCTACCGCATCGCGGACTCCATCACGCCGTCGCGCTGCGCGCCACGGCTTTTCGCGTGTCTTTACCGCCGTCCCGCCAGCGCCGACTTTTGGCCTTGGCGAGCATTCGCGTGGACTGCCCGCCGCCTGCGCCGTCAGCTTCGCTCACGGCTCCGTCGGCTACGCCGGGGAAACCCATCTTGCTCGCTGCACTCGACGGCACACCGCCAGGCCGGGGTAAATTCGCCGCTGCGCGTCGAGCTAAAACATAACAGCGCATTACCCAAAGCCACTGCGCCTCCCGCAGCAAAGCTGCTCACGGCTTGGGCCGCTGCGCGCCCTGCGGGTTACTTGCGTGCCAGTCGTGCCGTTTGAAAACAGCAAAGTTGCCAAATGATTTCGGCAAAATTTCAGGAGGTGAATGATGGGCGGATGGGGTAGCGGTGGCTGGCAAAACGGGAAGAACACGACGAGCGCGTATCGGGCGCTGGATGTACGGCGCTTGCAGCGCGAGAGGCTGCTCACTGCAGGCAGCGCATTCGGCTGGACATGGTCGCGCAACGGCGAGGAGATTGCCTCGATCCGCATGCGTGTCGGCGAGGACCGTGTCACGCTGATCTATCGCACCCGTGACTACGGCGGCGAGTGGCAACCGATGGAATATCCGGTCTATCTGGAGTGGACCGCCTGCCACCTCGGCGGGCGTCGCGCCTGGTTCCGTTGCCCAGCACGCGGCTGTGGGAAGCGCGTGGCAGTTCTCTACGGCGGTAGCATCTTCGCCTGCCGTCATTGTCATCGACTGGCCTACGACAGCCAGCGCGAGCGCTGGGATGATCGATTGACGCGACGGGCCGACAGGATTCGACAACGGCTTGGCTGGGAACCGGGAATTCTCAATGGCGACGGCGACAAGCCCAAGGGAATGCACTGGCGCACTTTCGAGCGCTTGCAGGCCGAGCATGATGCCTATGTCGAGTCTTCACTGGCAGGCATGCTGATGCGCTTCGGCAAGGTCGCTGGCGACATCGGCCTGTAGCGACAGTGAAAAGTCGGCGCTGGCGAGACGGCACCCTACCAACTGACACCCGCAGGGCGCGAAGCGCTCGGCCACCAAGCGCAGCTTGAGCGGAGCGACTGGCCGAGTGAGCATAAGAGGCTGTTATGTTGAATGCGCAGCACAGCGGAGCATTTACCCCGGAGCGGCCTTGGTGCAGTCGAGCACAGCGAGCAAGCAGGCTTTGAGGTAGCCGACGAAGTCGCGAGCGAAGCTGGCGACGCAGGCGGCGGGCAGCACGCACCCCAGCATGCTCAGCGCAAAAGTCGGCGCTGGCGGGACGGCGATAGCAGGAGAGAGTGAGCCGTGACGCGCAGCGTGACGGCGTGGTTCAGGTTGCGATGCGGTAGCCGCCTGCAAGCCGCAAGCTGGCGAGCGGTTTCACTGCTGGCCAGCGCAGTGGCGCAGCGGCGGCGGGGCAGGAGGTCAGGCGGTGATCGGAGGCACTGAGCCGTGGCGCGGGTTTATGCGCGACGGCGGGGTTCAGGATGCGAGGCGGTAGCGACGGCGCGGGGCTTGCGGGGTTATCAGCAAGACCCGTGACGGAGCGGTCAGGAGTGTGGGGAGGTGATCGTTTTGGCACAGCCGAAGATCACTGGGAACAGCCGGGAAAAGCCGGGAAAGGCTGAAACGGCGGGGCTTTCCGGGGAGGGCCGCGAAAATCGAGGCGGCGGCCCGTTTTGCGCGAAATCGAGCGGCTTCGGATAATTTTTGCGCTCTATTTGGCACAGACCGCCGCGTTACCGAGCCATTCTGAACACGTGGTCGTATAACGCCTTGAGGTTGCGCTCGCCGAGTTGCTTGAGCGAGACCACCTTGACCCCGAATTTCTCGAAGGCCAGAGCATACACGTCGGCGGGCGACATGCCGAGTTCCTTGCTGCGCGCCCAGATGCCGGGGTAGAGATCGGCCCGCCACAGGCCGTTGTTGGCGCGGGGCTTCCTGGGCGGCTTGGCGGGCGTGGCCGAGGCCAGCGCGCCCTGGATGAGGGTCAGTTTCTTGTCGTCCGACATGGTTTTCTCCCTATGTGAACCCGGAAAAAGGTCCGGGGACTTTTTCCGGGTTCGACGCAACCCGGAAAAAGGTGTAACCATCTGAAATTAAACAACTGACAGGCGAACCCGGAAAAAGACTTTTTCCGGGTTGTGGTCATGTTAACGTCATCAAGCGACCAGCCGTAGCACCCTATCAGCGGCCGGTTTTACTTGCCCAGGATCACCCCCGACAAAATCAGAAATTGCAGCCACCGATTCGACGAATTTGTGTGTGTCAATGAAGCGCTGATTGCGAACCTGCCACGTCTGAAGCTCGAAGATCGCGCGCCTCGCAATATCCCATGAGAGTTCAATATTCTGAACCTCACCCTCCCTGCGGCCTGTAACGATGTACAGAATATCCGCCCCTTTCTCGGCCACTGCTGCCAGAAATGCTGCATTCGGGGTGGTCGGACCCTTCTCCCACGAAATCTGCGAACCCTTTGAAGCGCCGCCTATTGCGGCGAAATCGGTCTGGCTAAAGCCCAATCGCTCACGCTCTGCCTTCAATCTTTCGGCAATGGACATTTTTTTGCACCTCACCCGTTGACAGGTTCAGAAAACTGAACTACAGTGCGCATCAAGTTCAAAACACGCTTTCAGAAGGATAGACCAATGCGCACAAAACCGCACCTCAAGACGCCCGATGAAGTCCGCGCCGAATTCGACCGGATCGGCGTTTCCATCGCCGCCTGGGCGCGCAAAAACGGCTTCCAGCGCGGCCTCGTCTATGAAGTGCTCGCCAGCCGCCGCCGCTGCAAGCGCGGCAACAGCCACAAGATCGCCGTGCTGCTCGGCCTCAAGGATGGCGTGATCACCGACTGACTCACCCACGAACGCAAGGAGTATTTCCATGCAAGCCAGTAACGCGCTGTATCTCGACCTGCCGCTGATCGCCACCGACGACGATGGCGGCCCGGCCATCCGCCTGCGCCTGGAGCGCGCCCCGAACGCCAAGGGCTACGGCTACCAGGCCAACTTCACCGAAGACGGCGAAACCTTCCTCTCGGCCGGCCTGCGCTTCACCGAGCCGATGTTCTTCTGGGCCTACCTGCACCACGTCAGCGCCGGGGCGATTGCGCTGCCGGACTGCTACGCCGCCATTGCCGGCCTGGGCCTGCACCAGACCGCGCTGAACGTCCAGGCCTACAACGCCGCTGGCCGGTCGCCCTTCGTGTTTCGCGCCTGGTGCGAAGGCGGCGCGCTGTTCGTCGGCTGGGGCTGGGCCGGGCCGGACGCACCCGCCGCGCCGATCCATGCCGCCCGCCTCGACGAGGCGGGTCTCGCCGCCCTGCGCCGGATGGCGCAAGACATGATCGAAAGCGACCTGTAACGCCACCAGGGCCGACCATGAACACGATAGGCACCAAGGGACTGGCCGAGGCGCTTGGGATGGGTAAGAGCGCTATTCACACCCTCGTCACACGCTCCGAATTCCCCGCCCCAACCGCCGCCGAAAGCAACGGCGGCCGCCCGGAAAAGCGCTGGCGCATTCCTGATCTGCCGGGGGCGCTGACGATCAAAGGCTGTGCCGTGGCGATCCGCGAGCCGGCCCAGCAGTGGGCCTTGCAGCAAGCCATTGCCGCCGTCGGTGCCGCCGTCCCGCCGGCGCCGACTTTGACGAACCCTCCTGCCCCGGTCTCAGCCGCCGGGGCTTTGCCCGCCATCGAGCGCCCAGAGCGCCCGGCGGGCTTTTTTATTCCCACCACCGAGCGGCAGGATCGCGTCGAATGGGCGCGCGGGCTGCTGCTCGCCGAGTTGAACCGTCTGATGGCCGAGGCCGGCTGCTCGCAGGAAGCGGCCATCACCACGCTGCTCACCTCGGCGCGGGTCGGCAAGCTCGAAGCCGGCAAGCTCGCCATGCTCAAGGCGGCACGCGACCCGCGCGGCAAGAAGGGCGCGGGGGGCGACGAATTCCCCAGCCCGCGCACCATCAAGCGCTTCATCGCCGACCAGGCCAAGGGCAAGCGGCTGGTGCCCGCCGTCGTGGCGCCGGACATGGCGGTCAAGCCCTGGCATGCCCTAGCGGTGCCGCTGCGCCAGCGGCCGCAGGGCGGCTGCATCAAGTGGATACACGAGCAGATCGTCGCGCAATGGCAACCGGCATGGGGCGCGCCGGTCGGCTACGACGCCGTGGCGCGTTTCTTCCGCGACAAGTTTTCCGCGCTCGACCAGATCAAGGGCCGCTGGACGGGATCGCAGCTGCGCGCCCGCACCTTCTACCAGCACCGCTCAAGCGCCGGAATGCAGCCCTGGGACGAAATCCACGCCGACGGCTGGAACACCCACTTCACCGCGCCGCACCCCGTGACGGCGGAATACGTGACCTATGAAGTCTGGCACGCCCACGACGTGGCCACGCGCTACGTGCCGCCCTTCGGCATCGGCCTGACCGAGAACTTCGAGGTCATCATGAAGTGCGTCGAAAACGCCTACCGCGCCGGCGGCTGCATGGCCTTCCTGCAAACCGACAGCACGCGCATCGTCAAGCTCTCCGAGAAGTTCAAGACGAATCCCGCGACAGCGATCGCCGACCGCGCCGGCTTCACCATCGTGCATCCGCAGACGGTGGGCAACAGCCAGGCCAACGGCATCGCCGAGAACTTCAACACCTGGCTGGACCGGGAAAGCCGCGAGCTTGCCACCTACCAGAACCCGAAGCGCATGGACGAACTCTCCTTCGTGCGCGGCCGGCGGCTCACCGCGCAGATGGTGCGCGCCGCCAAGGCCGGCGACGTGGCCACCATGCACGCCAAGCGCCACGAGCTGGAGCGCACCAACAAGGGGCTGGTGCTGACGAGTTACGAACAAACCATCGCCTGGCTGGAAGAAAAGCGCCAGAAATGGAACCACCGGCCGCACCGCAGCCTGCCGAAAGTGCGCTGCGCCGAGACCGGCAAGCTCCGGCACCAGACCCCCTTCGAGGCGCTGATGCAGCACATCGAGGCCGGCTGGGAGGCGGTATTGCCCGAGCTGCCCGACACCTCGCTGGAACAGCACCTGGTCGGCCTGTTCCGGCCGCACATCCAGCTCAAGGTGCGGCGCGGCACGGTCACCCCCTACGGCGGCATGCGTTACCGGCATGCCGCGCTCAACGAATGGCTCGATAAGGACGTGGTGGTCGCCTACGACATGACCGACTGGCGGCAGGTGTGGGTGAAGACCCTCAAGGGCGAGCCGATCTGCGTGGCCGACTTCGTCGAGGCCACCGGCTACCGCACATTCTCGGCCAAGGAAGCCGCCGAAGAGAAGCGCACCGCCGCCCGCATCCGCCACAAGGAACGCCAGATCGAAGCCGAGCGGCAGGCGCAGCCGGGGCTGGTGGTCGAGCACCGGCCGGCGATCCTCGATTACCTGCCGGCGGAGCGCGCGCCCGAGCCGCAGCTTGCCGACGTGCGGCTGATCGATCTCCTGCCGGCGAAGACGGAGGGGGAGCGGGAACTGACTTTCGAGGAAACCTGCGCGCTCTACATGCGCCGCGAGGAAGAAGACGGGGAAGGCGAAGCCGCCCCGAAGGAGGCGGCCGCCGGGTGACGGGAATCACGCGACGGCCTTTTTTACAGCACTACGCAACCAGGAGTTTACACGCATGAAACAACACTACGTCAAAACATCGAATCACCAGCGCTTCATGGACGCGCTCGCCGCCGTCGAAAATCGCGGCAGCCGCGAAGCCTGCATCCTGCGGCTGACCGGCGCGCCGGGCACCGGCAAGACCACCACGGTGGATCACTGGGCCTCGAAAAGTAACGCCGTGCTCATCGACGGCGTGCCCGGCATGGGCATCACCTTCGTGCGCGATTACCTCGCCGACCAGACCGGCGTGAAGGAGCCGCGCCGCTTTGCGCAGGACAAAGCCTTCGTCGACTACTTCAAGCGCGCCGGCTTTCCGATCATCCTCGACGAGGCGCAGCATGGCCTGCCGCACAAGGCCGAGTGCATCGAATACCTGCGGCGCATCGCCGAGCGGGCCGGCACGATCCTCGTGCTGGTCGCCCACACCAGCGAAGCGCATCGTTTCGGCGAAGAGCGCCTGGCGCACATTGCCACGCGCATCAGCGCCGCGCCCGAACTCAAGCCGGCCAGCGTCGAGGACGTCGCCGCCTACCTCGGCGAACTGTGCGAAGCACAGGTCGATGCCGAGATTGCCCGGCTGGTGCACGAGCAAAGCCGCGGGCGTTACCGGCTGATGGCGAACGCCGGGCGCATGCTCGAAGCGGTGGCCGCCAAGAAGGGCGCAAGCGGGCTAACAGCAGCAGACGTGAAAGGCCTGCGGTTATGCGAAGACGTGCTGACGAAGGTGAAGAAGTGAGAGCAGCCATGCCCATGAACCCCGGCCAGATCGCCCTGCGCACCAAAACCATCGGCCTCAGACAACGCGCCTGGTGGGTAATGCGCCGCCACCGCGTGTTCACGCTGCCCGATCTGCTCGCCACGGTTGCCGAAGGGATGGAGCGCGATGCCGAGGGCAACCTCGGCCGCTGGCTGCGCGCCCTGGTGCAGGCCGGCATCCTTAGGGTCGAAGGCCGGGCCAGGCCCACCTCGCCCACCAGCAACGGCTGTCTGCGTTACCGCCTGGTGGTTGATGGCGGTCGTGCCGCCCCTGTCTGGCGCGCCTCGACGGGCGAAGTCTACGACCCCAACACGGAGACCGTGCATGCCATCTGACGCCATCGCCCTGCTCAAGACCGCCGCCGCCCTCCACCCGCGCGGGCTGGCCGGTGTTGCCGGCGAACTGCGCTACTCGCGCCCGGCCCTGTCGCGCTACGTCAATGGCGACTACCCCGGCGCCGTCAAGCTCGAAGCCGCCATCTACGACCGCTATCAGGGCATGCGCGCCTGCCCGCACGACGGCGACGAAGTCCCCATCGCCCACTGCCGCAAACGCGCCCACGCGCCCGAACCCTTCGGCGGCAATGCCCGCCACGCCGCCTGGCAAGCCTGCCAGGTGTGCCCCTTCAAACCCCTCCCGGAGGCCAAGCCATGACCGCACTCACCAAGAAAGAACGCGCCGCGCTCAATGCGATGGTGATCAAGGGCCAGCTCGACACCGCGCGCTGCGTCGAGCGTCTGCTCTTGGACGGCGAGACCGTCCTCATCGTGCGGATCGTCGGCGGCAACCCGAAGATCGAGATCATGCCGCCCCACCACAGCAGCCCGCTCTGGCGCGACTGCGGCACCTACCGGCAGACTCAGGCCGACATCACCTTCGTCACCGTGCGCTTCAACTGCCAGGTGCGCTGGACGCTCACGCGCGCCGAGGCCGAGCTGCTGCGCATCGCCAGTTTCGCGCGGAGGGTGCATTGATGAACGCCCCGGAAACCAAGGTGCTCGAACGCCAGGTGCCGCAGTTCCTGCTGCGCCAGCAGCCGGCCCGCTTCGGCTGGTGGTCGGATCGCTCGCTGATGATCGTCAAGGGCGAGGAAACCATGACCCTCGACGCTGACGACATGCGCGCCCTGGCGCGCTTCGTCGAAGGCTGCAACGTGGAGGCTCAGGTATGACCGCCGTCTGCCACGACATCCACGGCCTGCGCGCCGCCGGCGCCACCTACCGCGAAATCAGCGACCTCACCGGCCTGACCCTTAGCCAGATCAGCTATCGGCTGGGGAATGCCGACGGCAAAGAGGCGCCCCATCCGCATCGCCGCAAGGGCACCACCGAACGCGCCTGCATGTGCTGCGGCAAGACCTTCCTCTCCGAGGGCGCGCACAACCGCCTCTGCGGCGCCTGCCGCAACCGCAGCGCCGGCCCCTACGACACCCCCGCCACCGTGCGTTACCGCTGGGAGATCGCGCCATGAAACATGCCCGCCTCGAAACCTCGCCGCGCCTGCAACGCGTCGCCCGGCTGCTCGAAGGTGGGCGCGAATACAGCACCGCCGAGATCGTCTCCCATGCCCAGGTCTGCGCCGTCAACAGCGCCATCGCCGAGCTGCGCGAGAACGGCCTCGACATCGTCTGCCGCCGCCAGGGCGATCTCTGGCTCTACCGCCTCAACCCACCCATCCACCACCCCGCAGGAGAAACCGCATGACCAAACCAGCCCGCCTCAAGAAACCCGCCGTGGCCTTCGCCGTGCCGCGCGACGCCGCCGAAGTCTCAGCCGCCATTGCTTCCATCGGCATTGAGCAACGCGAGCTGGCGCGCATCGAGGCCGCCATGAATGACGAGATGGCGCTCGTCAAAGAGCGCTGGGAAGCGGCCGCCGACCTGCCCAGGAAGCGCATTTCAGACCTTACCCAGGGCGTGCAGGTCTGGTGCGAGGCGCATCGCGCCGAGCTGCTCAAGGGCGATGCCAAGACCGCCGCCTTCCCGGCTGGTGAAGTGCAATGGCGCGTGCGTCCGCCGCGCTGCGTGATTCGCGGCGCCGAGGCCGTGCTCGATACCTTGAGCCGCCTCGGTCTGTCGCGCTTCATCCGCACTAAAGAGGAGATCAACCGCGACGCGATCCTCAACGAACCCGAAGCGGTGCGTGGCGTGGCCGGCATCAGCATCGAGCAGGGCGAGGACTTCGTCATCAAGCCCTTCGAGGCCGACCTGATTGGCGAAATCTATAGCCAACAGGGCGAATTGTTGTAACGCGAAACCCCGCTTCTGCGGGGTCTGCCGGGGGTGGTGCCCCGGTACTGATGAGCAGCCAACCGGAGAATGACCATGCCCTACGATCTCAGCGCCGCCCGGCGCGCCATCTTCGCCGAATGCCGACAGCAAGGCATCGACGAGGATACGCGCCACGCCATCATCCGCGACATCGGCAAGGTGGCGAGTGGATCGACGACCGACATGAGCGCCGACGCCGCCCGGCGGGTACTCGACCACCTGCGTAAAAAGTCGGCGCTGGCGGGGCGGCAAGATAACGAGTGGTCGTGGGTTGATACTGCGCCGGCAGGTCGACGTCCGCTCCTGAAAAAGCTCATCATGCTGGCGAAGACCGCCCGCATCCGGCGCGGCGGGCAGGTGCGTTACATCGAGGGCATCGCCAAACAAATGGCGGGGCTGGGCGCCGGAACCGGCCCGGTCAAGAAGCCGCTCGCCATGTGCGACGAGGGCGAGCTGTGGCGCATCGTCGCCGCCTTGAGCAAACACGTCGGCCGGAGATCGTCATGATCGGCGCTCCCCAGCTCATTGCTGACTTGGCAGACAAGGTCGCCGACGCCGTCGCCAAGCGCGGCGTCGAGCCGGAAGCTGCCGCGCAGATCGGCGTCGAAGTCGCCGACCAGATGCGCGCCGACTGGGGCGGCCAGGCCATCTACTTCGCCAAGGGCGTGGCCATCGACATCAGCCGGCGCGATCAGGAAATCTGGGAGAAGTTCAACGGCCGCAACCACGCCGAGCTGGCAAAGGAGTACGATTTAAGCGTTGTGCATCTTTACAGGCGCATCAAGTCAGTCGGGGCAGCCATGAGAGCCAAGAGCCAGGGAGACTTGTTTACGGAGGTAACGCAATGAAGGGGCTGTTTATAGGCGAAGAATCCGCCCAGCAGGTGCATCGCCTGGCGGCGGCGCTCCAGTAGCGCCGTCCCGCCAGCGCCGACTTGCGGCCCCGCCCGGTTCCTGCCCGGCGGGGCTTTTTGTTTCTAACCGGGGTTACTGGAGCCTGACTCCCTGCGCGCGCGACACTGGCGCGCATGCACCCCACTCCGCACACCTGCGGCTCCTGCCGCCACGCTGAACCCTCCAAGCTCGAAGGCTATGGCTATTGCCGCGCCGGACGGACGCCGGAGGAGCGCGCCCTTTTTCTGCCCAGCGCCGGGGGCTGCACGTTCCAGCCGTCACGCTACCAGGATGTGCCCCGGAAGGCGGGCGCATGAGCACGCTGCGCCAGTCCGCAAGGGATACCGCCCCGCCCGCCGATGCCGGCCGGCGCATAACCTCGCCGGCCGGCATCGCCCTGATCCAGCGTTTCGAGGGCTGGTCGGCGAAGATTTACACCTGCCCGGCCGGGCTGCCCACCATCGGTTGGGGGCACGTGGTCAAGCCGGGCGAGCGCATCGATCCGCCCATCACGCGCGAGCGCGGGCTGTCACTGATGCTGGACGATCTGGCGCCGACCGAGCGCGCCCTGGGCGAGATGTTCCCGTGGCTGCCGCAGGGGCAGTTCGACGCCTGCGTGTCCCTGATCTACAACATCGGTTTGGGCGCGTTCCGCAAGTCGACCCTGGCGCGCCTTCTGGCCGCGCGCGACATGGCCGGTGCTGCCGATCAATTCCCGCGCTGGAACAAGAGCGCCGGCAAGGTGTTGCCGGGTCTGGTAACGCGCCGCGCCGCCGAGCGCGCCCTTTTTCTTGGAGAAAACTGACATGTGGCAACTCGTCGTCCCCCTGATTGGCAAGGTCTTCGACCAGGTGTTCCCCGACCCCAAGGCTGCCGCCGAGGCCAAGCTCAAGGTGATGGAAATGCAGCAATCCGGCGCGCTGGCTGCGCTCGATGCCGACCTCAAGATTGCGCTGGCGCAGGCCGGCATCAACGCCGAAGAGGCCAAGTCGGCGTCCATCTTCGTCGCCGGCTGGCGGCCCTTCATCGGCTGGTGCTGCGGCATCGGCCTGGCCTACGTCTTCCTCGTTTACCCGCTGCTGACCTGGTGGGCCGCGCTGGCCAAGCCGGCCTTCGTGCCGCCGGTGCTGGTGGTTGATCACCTGATGGAGCTGGTGATGGCCATGCTCGGCCTGGGCGGCCTGCGCACCTTCGAGAAGATCAAGGGAGTGGCGTCCAAGTGACCGACATCTACGACTGCGCCACCGAGCGGGAGGAGGAATTCCGCGCCGACTCCATCGAGGCGTGGGCGCGCCGTCGTAACGCCGGGCTTGGCGACGAATCAGCCACGCATTGCCGTGTCTGCGAGGAACGCGTCCCCGTCGCCCGCCGTCGTGCGGTGCCTGGCGTGCAGACCTGCATCACATGCCAGACAGAACTCGAACACGCCACAGGCGGGGGGAATTGATGCACGTACAAATCGAGCTGTGGGCGCTGCTCACCTTCCTGATCGGCCTGCTGATCACCTTTCTGGGCTGCGTCTTCGGATTCGCCAAGGTGCTCGGCGGCCAGATCGACAAGCGCCTCGACGAGAAATTCCAGGCGCAGGAGACGGCCAGGGAGGCCGGCGCCAAGTCGCTGCGCGAACACATCGACCGTTACATCGGCCTGGCCGACCGCACGGCCACCCAGGTGACCAACCTGGAGCGCGACTTCCTGAAATGGCAGGCCGACCTGCCGGTGCACTACGTGCGCCGCGAGGACTACGTGCGCGGACAAACGGTGATCGAGGCCAAGCTCGACGCCCTCTACAACAAACTCGAAGTGGTACAAATAAAGGGAGCCGGACATGGTTGATATGCACAAGGTACGCCGCGAGGACATCCGCTGGCAGATCCTGCTCACGCTCAACAACGCCCGGCCGATCGGCGCCTACGAGGAACTGGTGATGACGGTGATCCGCAGCACCTACCCGGACGCCACGCCGCTGGAGCTGCGCCGCGAGCTGGACTACCTGGCCGACCGCAAGCTGGTCGAGCTGAACAAGGAACCCTCCGGCCGCTGGTTCGCCGACCTGACGCGCTATGGCGTGGATGTCGCCGAATACACGGTCGAGTGCGATCCCGGCATCGCCCGCCCGGCGAAGTATTGGGGCTGAGATGACGGCCCCCCACGCTCACATTCGTTCGCTGCCCCCCGAGGGGGCGCATGCCCCCCTTGGGGCGGCCCGGCGGGAGGCATGATGGCCAAGCGATCGAAGATCTCGACGCTGCCGGCCGAGGTGCGCTCCTGGCTGGACAAGGCGCTGGCCGAGGGCAACTTCTCTGGCTACGAGCAGCTGGAGAAGCTGCTCACCGACAAGGGCTTCACCATCGGCAAGAGCAGCATCCACCGCTACGGCCAGCAACTGGAACAGAAGCTCGCGGCCGTGAAGGCCAGCACCGAGGCCGCCCGCGCCATTGCCGAGTCGGCGCCGGACGATGCCGACCTGCGCAGCGCTGCCGTCATGAGCCTGGTGCAGACCGATCTGTTCAACACCATGATCGCGCTCCAGGAGGCGCAGTTCGCCGATCCCGTTGACCGCATCAAGCTCCTGGCCAAGGCCGCAGAGCCGATTGCCAAGCTGTCGCGCGCCGCCGTCAATCAGAAGAAGTGGGAGTCCGAGGTCAAGGCCAAGATCGAGGCCGCCGCCGATGCCGCCGAGCGCATTGCCCGCAAGGGCGGGCTGTCGGCTGCGTCCGTCGACGAGATCCGCCGCAGCATCCTCGGGATCGCGACGTGAGCAACCCGCTCGAATCACTTCTCTCCCGCGAGGCGGCCACCAATGAAAATGCGGCGCCGCCTCCGGTGCTTTTGGGCTATCAGCAGCGCTGGGTGGCCGATCAGTCGCCGCTCAAGCTCGCCGAGAAGAGCCGCCGCATCGGCCTCACCTGGGGCGAGGCCGCCGACGACGTGCTGATCGCCTCCGGCAGCGATGGCTCCAACGTCTTCTACATCAGCGCCACGCAGGACATGGCCCTGGAATACATCGAGGCGTGCGCCATGTGGGCGCGGGCCTTCGACCTCGCCGCCGGCCAGATCGAGGAGGGCATCTTCCACGACGACGGCGACAAGGAAATCAAGCTCTACAAGATCGACTTCCCCAAGTCCGGCAAGCGCATCGTCGCGCTCTCCAGCCGGCCCGCCAACCTGCGCGGCAAGCAGGGCGTGGTGGTCATCGACGAGGCTGCCTTCGCGCCCGACCTGGTCGGCCTCATCAAGGCCGCGATGGCCATGCTCATGTGGGGCGACAAGGTCAGGATCATCAGCACCCACAACGGCGACGACAACCCGTTCAACGAGCTGATCAACGAGATCCGTGCCGGCAAGCGCAAGGGCACGGTGCATCGCATCACTTTCAGCGACGCGGTCGCGGACGGCCTCTATCGGCGCGTCTGCCTGCGCAAGGGCATCGACTGGAGCCGGTGCGCCGAGGAAGCATGGGTCGCCGACGTGCGCAACTTCTACGGCGACGACTCGGCCGAGGAACTGGACGCGATCCCGGCGCGCGGTGGCGGCACCTACCTGCCGCTGGCGCTGATCGACGCCCGCATGGTGTCAAGGGGTGTGCCGATCGTGCCCATCGTTCGCATGCGCTGGACGGTCGAATTCGGCCTGCTGCCCGAGCCGATCCGATCCGCCGAGGCGGCCGCCTGGTGCGAAGAGCACCTGGGGCCGGTGCTGGCGCAGCTTGACCGCGACCGCCGCCACGGCTTCGGCTTCGACTTCGCTCGCGTGGGCGACCTGTCGATCCTCACCGCCCTGGAAGAAGGCCGGGACGTGGTGCAGCGCCCGCGCCTGGTGGTCGAGCTGGGCAACTGCCCGTTCAGCCAGCAGCGCCAGATCCTCGGCTATATCGTCTCGCGCCTGCCGCGCTTCTTCTCCGGCGCGCTGGACGCCGGCGGCAACGGCGCCGAGCTGGCCGAATACGCGGCCGACCAGTGGGGGCACAGCCGCATCGAGCAGATCAAGCTGTCCGATGCCTTCTACCTGGAACAGATGCCCAAGTTCAAGGCCGCCCTGGAAGACGCCACGCTCGACGAGCTGCCGCGCGACGACCAGTGCCGCGACGACCTGCGCGCCATCAAGAAGATCAACGGCGTGCCCAAGCTGGGCAAGGCCAAGACACAGACCGCCGACGCGCGGCGCGTGCAGCGCCACGGCGACTTCGCCATTTCCCTGTTCCTCGGCCATTACGCCATGACGCGCGAGCGCGAGCCGGGCCGCTGCGACGGCTACGTGCCGATGCCGCGCCGTGCCGCGGGAACTGACTTTGGCGGCGAAGGCGACGGCGACTGGGACGAAGCGTTTGCCGATTCGCGGAGGATGTTTTGAGCGCCCTGCTGTATACATATGGTGCGTCCACAAAAAACGCCCGGCGGGGCCGGGCGTCTTGTAACGCGGCGCGGTGCTCAAATCGCCATCAGGCGGTGCGCGCGGCGGGCGGACTCGTTGATGATGGCGGCCAGTTCGTAGCACAGGCCGTCGCGCTCCGGGCCGGGCGGCAGGCCGGAGCCGGAGACGATCAGTTGCAAGGCCAGGCCCACACTCTCGCAGCGCGAAGCCAGCAGGGAGAGTTCCTCCAGGTCGAGGTCGGCGGCGGTGTCGTTCATCGCTCAGCCCTCCCGCTTGTTGGCCAGCGCGCCCAGATTCGCCATCGCCACGGCGCGGCGCTTGGCCTGTTCCGGCGGCACCGGAATCAGCCCGCAGGTCTCCAGCAGGCGCAGTTCCGGCGCGACGATGTTGTGGCTGCGGCCCACCAGCAGGCAGATTTCGCGCATGCTGAGGCCCATCTTGCGGTAGCGCACGATCTCGCGCCGGCGCGGATCGGCGCGCAGCAGCTCGCGCCCGAGCAGCGCCGCCAGCCGCTTCACCTCCTGCTGGCCGCGGGCGGCGAGGGCCTCCAGATCGTTGAAGGCGCCGATGAAACCCTCCTTGCGCCGCGCGGCTTCTGCCCCGGTGAAGCCCATCGCCAGGAACATGAAGCCGTCGCGCGACATGAGAAATTCCTCCTGCTCCCGCTTCGCCTGGTCGCGGTAGGTGATCGGCTGAAAATTCAGCCGATGGAATTCCTCGCTGCATTCGAGGGCGCGGATCGACTGAAGCACGTTCTTGTGCTCCTTGTCGAAGACGCGGGCGACGATGCGGCTGGTAGTGAGGGAATGGGACTGCCCGGCGAGGGTGCCGGCAAAGACTTGAATCGATTCAGCCATGATGATCTCCTGTGTCGTTTAAGTAGTGGACTTCCGGTACTGGGTGCCGGGAATCAACTAAGGCGCACAGGCGCCTTGAGCGGTATTCCCCGAGAGTCTTGTATTTCCGCTTCTCTTCCCGGCGTGAAACTCAGAAACAACAACGCCCCTTGCGGGGCGGCAGTCGGCGCGTGTCTGACGGGTGCGCCT
>CAZVBY010000016.1:0-4000 GCA_964625895.1 uncultured Thiobacillus sp. | reverse complement strand
GGTTGGCGGAAATGCCGCGCAGCCGTTCCTGCACGTTGTCATTGATGTCGTCTTGTTTCATGAGGGGTCTCCGGTGAAAGGGATGGAAATGCAGATGTCGAGCCTGCGCGCCCATTCTATGGCCGGGGGCACCCTCGCCCATTGAGGAATGCCCATGCCCCGCATCATTGACCAATACGGCAACCCCATCGATAGGGACGTGCTGAAGGAACCGCAGACCAGCCGCATTGCCCAGCTGGAAAACCAGTACCTCACGCCCATGCTCGCCGGCCTCACGCCGAGCCGGCTCTCGGCCATCCTCAAGCAGGCCGACGAAGGCGACCTGACCGCGCAGCACCGCCTCTTCGCCGACATGGAAGAGCGCGACGCGCACCTGCTCTGCGAGATGAACAAACGCAAGCTGGCCGTGATGGATCTCGACTGGGACATCGTGCCGCCCCGTAACGCCACGGCGGCCGAGAAGGCGTCGGCCTCCTGGGTCAAGGAAGTGCTGACCGACGCGGTCGACCCGGTCGAGGATCTGCTGCTGGCGCTCATGGAAGGCGTCGGCCACGGCTTCGCGGCCACGGAACTGGAGTGGCGCCGCGAGGGGGCCGAGTGGCTCCCGGCCTTCCACCCCCGGCCGCAGGAATGGTTCCGGCTCGATCGCTTCCGCCGCGAGCTGCGCCTGATCGACGCCAGCGCCGACGGCGCCGCCATGCAGCCCTTCGGCTGGGTGCTCCATACCCACGGCAAGGCCAAGACCGGCTATCTCGGCCGCATGGGCCTGCACCGCGCCCTGGTCTGGCCCTTCCTCTACAAGGCGTACAGCCTGGGCGACTTCGCCGAGTTCCTGGAGACCTACGGCCTGCCGATCGTGCTGGGCAAGTACTACCAGGGCGCCAGCAAGGATGAGAAGGCGAGCCTGATGCGCGCCGTTACCGCGCTCGGCCACGACGCCCGCGCCATCATGCCGGCCGACATGGCCATCGAGATCGAGAAGGTCTCGGCCGACGGCAGCGGCACCCCGCACCTGGCGATGATCGACTGGGCCGACCGCGCGCAGTCCAAGGCCGTCCTCGGCCAGACGACATCGAGCGAGGCCCGCGCCACCGGAATGGGCTCCGGCGTGGCCAATGTGCACAACGAGGTGCGCCAGGACATCCGCAACGCCGACGCCCGGCAGATCGCCGCCACGGTAACGCGCGACCTGATCTATCCGCTGCTGGCGCTCAACCGGGGCGGCATCGACAGCCTGTCGCGCTGCCCGCGCCTGGTGTTCGACACCAGCGAGGCTGAGGACATCGTCAAGATGGCCGACGCCCTGCCCAAGCTCACCGGCATCGGCATGCGCATCGATCCCGAGTGGGCGCATGAGAAGCTGCGCATCCCGGCGCCACCTGACGGCATGCCGGCCCTGGGCGAGGCCGTTCCGGCCTCGCCGTTGGCCAATGGCACGTCCCCCACCCCCCAACCCCCGCCCCAGGGCGGGGGAGGAAAGCCCGCTGCCCTGGCCGCGATGCGGGCGGGCGCCGCCCCGGCCGACGAGCTCGACCAGCTGGCCGCCGACATGGCCAGCGACTGGGAGCGCGTTACCGAGCCGCTGGTCTCGCCCATCGAGCGGCTGATGGAAGAGTGCAAGACGCTGGAGGAATTCCGCGCCCGGCTGCCCCAGGTGCTCGAACAGATGGACGCCGATGCCCTGGTCGGCCTCTTGGCCAGCGGCAGCTTCGCCGCCCGCCTGCTCGGCCGTGCCACCCCCCCCACCCCCCACCCCAACGAAAAGGAGTAGATCATGCCCATCCAGCTATCCGTCGCCGTGCGCAACGCCCGTCTCGACGCCATCGAAAGCGCCACCGGCGCCTCGGCCATCCTCACGGTGCGCACCGGCGCCGCGCCGGCCAACTGCGCCGCCGCCAATAGCGGCACCGTGCTCGCCACGCTCAACCTGCCCGCCGACTGGATGGCCAACGCGTCGGCCGGCGCCAAGGCCCTGTCCGGCACCTGGCAGGATGCCGCCGCCGACGCCGCCGGCACCGCCGCGCACTTTCGCATCCACGATTCGACCGGCACCACCTGCCACCTCCAGGGCACGGTAACGGCCACCGGCGGCGGCGGCGATCTGCAAGTCGATAACGTCAACTTCGCGGTCGGCCAGCAGTTCACGATCACCGCCTTCACGCTCACCGACGGCAACGCCTGATCATGCACGCCCTCGTCTTCGATCACGAAACCGACACCGACGCCGTATTCCGCTGCACCGAGTGCGGCGCACTGATCGGCTTCAACAAGGCCGAAACCAGCGAGCCGCGCGCCGTGAAAGTCGGCGCGGACTGGACGGCACCCGAAAACCCGGACCAATGGATGGGGCCATGCACACACTAAGCCGAGGCAAACCCACGCACGCCGACAAGCTCGAACGCTGGCTGGGCAAGGATCAGGTCGAGCGCATTTCGCGCGACTTCCGCAACTTCTACTGGCCGGTGCCGGTCAATGGCGTACCGGGCAAGGTGTTCGTCATGCCCGGCGGCGACTTCGCCGGCGAGATTGCGGCCGGTTCGTTCATGTCGGCGGCAGACGGCGCGGCCCTGACGATCAAGAAGTTCAAGGCCCGCCTCGACGCCAGGCTGGGGCAGTCGAAAGCCCTGCGCACGCTGGCCGACTTGCTGCATGCCGAAGATCGGCGGATGCTGTCGGTCGGGGCATTCGCCTCGATTGACGCCGTGGTCGCGGCCTGGACGGGCGGCAAGGGGCAGGCACATCCGTTCCAGAAAACCGGGGTGGCGGCGAACGCCATCGGCAACGGCAATGACCTCTGGACGCGCGCCGGCTGGCCCACGGCGGGCGCAGCGGCGGCGGCGGCTCCCGGCGGCACGGTGCCGACCAATGCGACGGCGGGGGCGATGCCCTACCTCAACGGCGCCAGTGCGAACAGCAACCGGTATCTGAACTGGGCACTGACGGCATCCGTCGTCAACAACTCGCTGCTGCTCTACGACCGCCTCTTCGCGGTGGCGAAGACCATGAACAGCACGGCGACCGAAGCGGTAACGGGCGTGCCGACGCGCTACCAGAACACGTCCGCCTCTGCACTGGACTACTCGGGCGGCAACTTCGTCACGCTGGCGAACCCGACGACGGTGCTGGCCGCGACGGCGCATAACGTCACGGCAGCATCGACGGCGGTGTGGAACTACACCAATCAGGCCAACACGGCGGGGCGCAGCCTCAACCACAACGGCACGGCGATTCAGACGCTGGCGGGCGTGTCGGCCTGCGTGGTGGGCGGCATCGACCTCGCGGTGGGCAACTGGTTCATCCCGCTCCAGGCCGGCGACATCGGCATCCGCAGCCTGCAGCAGATGCAGTTGTCGGCGGCAGTGGCGACGGGCACGCTCGACGCCATCATCGGGCATCCGATCGCCATCAATGCCTGTCCGGTGGCGAACCTCGCCTGTCTCGACGATGGCCTCTACACGGCCATGAACCTGACGCCGGTCATGGACAACGCCTGCCTGTCTTTCCTCGAACTGCCCAAGCCGGCGACCACGGCGACCAACTACAGCGGCCTGCTGCGCGTGGTCAGCGAGTAAGCCGTGTGGCAGCGCAAGCTTCGCTTCGGGTCGGCTGGGGGTGGCGGGCTACTTAAACCAGGCCCGCTGATCCTCGCCGCGCCGGGCGCTTCGCTCGCCCCGGCGGTGTTGCCGGTCAAGGCGTCGTTCGCCTCGGCCGGCGCCGTGGCGGCCGCGCTCGATGCGGCCACGCTGGCCGGGGCCGGCACGCTCGCCATTGCCGGCAGCGCCGCGGTCACCCTCGCCACCGCGACGCTGGCCGGCTCGGCCACGCTGGCGGTCTCCGGCGCCGGCGCCGCCACCCTCGATGCTGCCACGCTGGCGGCCGCCGGCACCCTGGGCGCCGGCATCGAGGGCACGCTTTCGCGCACGCTCGATGCCGCGACGCTGGCCGGGACGGCGAGCCTGGCGCTCGCCGGCAGCGCGGCGGCCACCCTCGGCGCGGCCAC
>CAZVBY010000015.1:0-21440 GCA_964625895.1 uncultured Thiobacillus sp. | reverse complement strand
CTCATGGAAAATAATAACGAATAGTAGACCATGCATCACTTCCGGTCACACCCCAATTCTGTCGGATCACCCACACCCCATTGCAGCAATTGCAGGGCGAGTGGGGCGAGATCGGCACGTAAGATTTCCGGGGTATTGTGCGCGGCAAGTTGTTCTTGTTGGCTTTCTGTCCACAGTCGGTAGCACACACCGGGGGCAAGACGGCCCGCACGTCCGGCGCGTTGGGTGCTGGAGGCGCGGGAAATGCGCGTGGTGTGCAAGCCGGTCATACCGGTTCCGGGGTCGAAACGGGCTTCGCGCACCAGTCCCGAATCGACCACCACATCCACGCCTTCGATGGTCAGGCTGGTTTCGGCGATGTTGGTTGCGAACACCACTTTGCGTTCGCCAGCACTTGAACCTGTGAGCGACGCAATGGCTTGTTGCTGTTCATCCAGCGTGAGGGTGCCATACAGCGGGCGCAAATGCACGCCGCGAATTTTGCGTTCCACCAGCCATGCGCCGAGGGCTTCGGTGGTGCGGTGAATTTCGCCTTGACCGGGCAGGAAGGCGAGGATGCTGCTGTCAGGGTTGTCGCTTAAAGCTTGCCGCAAGGTGGCAACCATGCGTTCGACAATGCGCTCACCGGGTTTGGCAGCTTGCCCGTAGCGGATACTGACCGGATAGGTGCGCCCTGCACTGCGTACCACGGGCGCGTCATCCAGTAAGCTGGCAATCGCAACGCCATCCAAGGTGGCGGACATGATCAGTAATTTCAACGGATGGCTATCATCGCGGAACAGTTCACGCCCTTTCAGACACAAGCTGAGGGCGAGATCGGAATCAAGATTGCGCTCGTGGAATTCGTCGAAAATCACCAAGCCAACGCCGTCCAGCGACGGGTCTTGCTGCAACTGGCGGGTGAGGATGCCTTCGGTAATGACTTCGATACGGGTCTGGCGGCTGGTTTTGTTGTCGAGGCGCATCCGGTAGCCGATGGTTTGCCCAGCGCTTTCATTCAGCAGGCTTGCCATGCGGTGCGCGGCATTTTTGGCGGCAATGCGGCGCGGTTCGAGCATGAGGATTTTTTTGCCCAAAAGCCACGGCTCATTCAGTAAAGCCAGCGGCACGCGGGTGGTTTTGCCCGCACCGGGTGGGGCTTCCAGCACGACTTCGTGGCGTGTACGCAGGGCTTGTTTGAGAGCGTCGAGGACGGCATCAATGGGGAGAGTGAGTTCGGGCTGGCTTGAATGTTGCATAATGCGCATCTTAACCACCAGCAATCATGGAGACAATAATGGGTAGGGTACATTTCATCGGCGGCGAAAAAGTCAGTTCATTGTGGTGCAAAACCTAGGGCGCGGTGAACACTTCGATGCGTTCGAGCAATCACCGATTTTCCAGAATTCGACCACTTCCTCAAACACGACGAGTAAGCCCAACGCTCGCTCAATAGCTTCCTGCCCGCCTTGGCTGTATTGGCGCTATGCGGGTGGAAGCCTCATGTGCATGTCGGCATTATTCATCCGGCAAGCCTAACAGATATAGCAAACACTATGCGTCATAGCGTGAGTGCAAGGTAATTATTAGCCAATTTGCAGATGTGCATCGGCGTAACGAATACGGCTTTTATGGGGACGAGCAACTAAATAGGCTAGTGTTAACGGTCCCAAGCGTCCAGCAATCATCAGGAAAATGACTACCACTCGCCCAGCGTCACTCAATTGCCCAGTTAAGCCCAGCGATAGTCCAACGGTACTCAGTGCTGATACTACTTCAAAGACAATATTTAAGAATGTGGCATTTTCAGTGGCATCCAGAATAAAAACACCAACAAAGATCAGCAGCATGGAAGTCATCGCCAAGGACAATGCCTTCATCACCTGTACCAGCGGAACCGTGCGTTTTAGCACGGTGACATCCTGACGTTGGCGCAAAAATGCATAAGTCGCCATTATTAACACCACGAAAGTGCCGATTTTTAGCCCGCTCGCGGTACTCAATGAGCCACCACCAATAAACATCAATAATAAAATCAACACAATGGAGGCATTTGTCATTGCCGCAATATCCAACGTATTGAAACCTGCGGTACGTGGTGTCACTGCCTGAAACCAAGCGGCTAATGCCTGATCCGATAACGACAGATTGCCCAACGTAGCCGGATTATTGGCTTCGAGCAGCCAAATCAACAAAAACGCCGAGGTATTGATAATCAGCGTTGCCAGCAATATCAATCGCGTATAAGTGCTAAATTGATGCCAGCGGCGTTTCTGCCGAATATCCATCAATACCGTGAAACCAATCCCGCCGATAATGAATAAGCTGGTAATGATCAGATTAACCCCCCAATCACTCACATAAGGGATTAGACCATTAGTATTCAGGGCAAACCCCGCATTGTTGAACGCCGAAATGGTATAAAAAAAGGCCTCCCAACTCGCTTGTTGCCACCCTAAACTTGACTGCCAAGTGAGCGTTAACAGGATAAAACCCACGGCTTCAATCAACAGCGAATAAATCAGTACCGCTTTAGCTGTTTGAATCACTTTATCCAGACTGGTTTGGTTGAACGCTTCCTGCGCCACCCGTTGCTGAATAAAACTGATTTTCGTACCCAGCATAATCGCGCCTACCACTGCAAAGGTCATGAAACCCAAGCCACCTACTTGGATTAGCAAGGCAATGACTACTTGCCCAAACAGGGTAAAGTGCGTGCCGGTATCCACCACCACTAGCCCAGTGACGGTCACGGCTGATGTTGCGGTAAACACTGCATCTAACCAAGTGGTCGTTACATGGCTGGCAATCGGGAGTTTGAGCAATACGCTACCTAAGGCGATTAACAGCAAAAAGCCCAGCGTCAGCAGTACCGGGGGGCTGAGGTGAATAAGTCGCCCATGTCCAGACTTAACTCGCGAGAATCGCTGATAAAAATGCCAGATTTTCATGCGCTAAAACCACCGTTTCGCCAATGATTTAAGGGCAGACTGTGAGCCTGCTAACACCAGACGATCTTCTTCCAGCAAGACAAAATCCTTGGGCAATACCGTTTTTATCTCCGTTTTACGTCTTACCGTAACGGCTTGCACACTATCAGCCTCATTAAGTTGGCTGAAAATTTCACGCAGGGTTTTGTTATGCCATTGGGGTTTAACATCGACTTCGACCAGATAGATCCCATTCCCTAAGCGCATGAACTGGTTAATCATCGGGTAGTTTAAGGCTTGGGCGATACGGACACCCATTTCCACTTCGGGATGAATCACGCGGGTGACACCCAGCTTGGATAAAATGGTGTGGTGTGCCTTGGAGGCTGCTTTCACCCAGATGTTTTTCACGCCCAAACTTTTCAGGTGCAAAATACACAGGATACTGGTTTCTAAACTGCTACCAATCGCTACGATCACGGCATCGTATTGTGTAGCATTCAGTTCGCGTAATGCTTGCTCATCGGTAACATCTGCAATCAGGGCTTCAGTGAAGGAATCCGCTAGGCGGTTGACCAACTTAGCATCGGTGTCGACCCCGACTACAATATTGCCCAGTCTGACTAATTCCTTTGCAATCGCAGTGCCAAAGCGCCCTAAGCCAATCACCAAAAATCGTTCCACAGTTCACTCCTGATTCTATTTAATCACTCAATACCGCCAGAAGGCGGGCAATAACAACGCAAATACCGTTAAGTATTCCAAGCGCCCGATAATCATGGCGGCGGAAAGCATCCATATCCCCGCATCGCTTACGGGTTGATAGTTGCTACTGACGACGCCAAACCCCGGCCCCAGCACATTGATGCAAGCAGCAACGGCGGTAAACGCTGACCATGCATCCAAGCCCGTCATCATCAGCAGCAAGGTAAATACCACACTACTGGTCGCCGCCAAAAACATAAAAGCCATGATCGCGTTGAGTACCGCATCACCCACTACCTCGCCATTGTAGTGGATCGGTAGCATCGCATGGGGGTGAAGCGCCCGTTGCAACAGGTGACGAAACAACTTGAATACCACAATGTTGCGGATAAATTTATTGCCTCCCGCCGTTGACCCCGCACAGCCCCCCAGATAAGCAACCGTCACCAAAAATAAATCGGTTCCCGGTGGCCAGCTTGTCAAATCAGCCGCCGTAAATCCCGTGCTGGTGATGAAGGTGATAATCTCAAAAAACGCAAAGCCTAAGGCATCACCGATACCATAACGCCCTTGTGCCCATAGCCATGCGGCGAGTCCCAGTGACAACAAGGTAACAGTGATCAAGAATACCCGCGCTTCTTCATTGCGCCAATACACACCGGGTTTGCCGGAGTACAAAAAGCTGAAATGCAGCGCAAAATTGAGCGCTCCCAACAGCATAAACACGTTGCTGATAGCCAGCAGCCAATGGCTTTCGTAAAACCACATGCCACTGTCATGCGTTGAAAATCCCCCGGTTGAAACGGTGGAAAAACTGTGCGCTAGTGCATCGTAAAATGTCATTCCACCTAGGTAATACGCCAGCGCACACGAGACTGTGATCAGCACGTACACCAGCCACAAATAATGCGAGGTGTGCGCAATGCGCGGGGTAAGTTTGTCATCTTTGACCGGCCCTGGGGTTTCGGCACGTAATAAGCGCATCCCGCCCACGTTGAGCATTGGCAGCACCGCTACCACGAAAATCACCACGCCCAGCCCGCCCATCCATTGCAAAAATTGGCGGTAAAGCAGAAAACTGGGGGACATACTATCCAGCCCGATGAGGATGCTTGCCCCTGTGGTGGTCAGGGCACTGATGGATTCAAACACGGCATCGGTAAAACTGACCTGAGCAATCAGCATAATGGGCAGCCCCCCCAATACGCCGGTGGTGACCCATGTCAAGGTAGCAAACAATAAAGCACCGCGATACGACACCGTTTTCAGGCGGCGCTTCCACACCACCACAAACATAAGCAATCCCACCAAAATCATCGGTAGCGCCGATTCGGCAAAGATCAGTATCAAGCCATCGTCAAACACCCAGCGGGATAACAGCCCAAAGCACAATTGCACCACGCCCATCCACAGCACCGGCACGGATAACAGCAGCAGGGTATTCGCTAGATTTAACATAAGGGCAAGGGGATAAACCGGTAGCCAATGCCCGGCTCGGTTAAAATATAGGTCGGGTCATCGGCATTATCCTCAAGCTTTTTCCGTAATTGGCTGACAAAAATGCGCAGGTAATGGGTGTCTTCCACATGGCTTTTACCCCAGATGCTGGTGAGCAACTGTTGCTGGGTAATCAAACGCCCCGGATGCCGCGCCAACATCACCAGCAAGGCAAACTCCTTGCGGGATAAGGTCAGCAATTGGGTTTTATGCCGCACCTGATGATTGGGAATATCAATTTCCAAATCGTTGAAAACCAGCCGTGCCGGGGTGGTTTCCTCGTTGCTGCTCTCTTTTAAATCGCGCAGTAGCACCCGCACCCGCGCAATCAGTTCGCGAATCCCAAACGGTTTGCTCAAATAATCGTTCGCGCCGCCTTCCAGTAGTTTGACCTTTTCCTCTTCGGCATCGCGGGCGGTGAGTACCAATACCGGCAAATTGCTCCAAGAACGCAAGGTTTGTAAGACCTTGAAACCGTCTTCATCCGGCAAGCCCAAATCGAGGATCACCAGATCAGGGCTTTCCAGCGCAATCATGTCGATACCTTGGCGAGCTGTGCTGGCTTCCAGATACGCAAACCCTTCCGCTTGCAAGGAAATGCGCATGAAACGCCGGATTTGCACTTCATCATCAATGAGCAAAATACGCTGTTGCATTAGGTGTGTTCCTCTGGGACGGCAGGTAAGCGGATGCGCACACCAAACAGCGCGTCGGGTGCAGTGGCGGGCAGGATGTTGATATGACCTCGATGCGCATGAATAATCCCAGCGGCAACCGTCAAGCCCAAGCCTGTGCCGCCTTCGCCGCTATCCCCGCTGCGGGTGGAATAAAACGATTCAAACACTTTGTGGCGCAAGGCTTCGGGGATGCCTGCGCCGTAATCCATCACGGTGATTTCTACCCACGGGGCAGCAAAACGCAGTTTGAGGATGACAGCAGCACGGGAATATTTCAGGGCATTATCCACGAGGTTATACAGGGCTTGTGCCAGCAAGGATTCGCGCACCTTGACTTCGGGCAGAGGTGGCAATACTTCCAGCCGGATTCTGGGATTGTCCACCCGTTTCAGCACGTGTTGCACGATCGGCATGAGCGGTTGAATGGTGGTGGTGAAATTCATTGCGCCGTGTTGAATCTTGGTGGCTTGCAGCACATTTTCGATGTAATGGTGCAACCGATGGCTTTCTTCCAACGCCCCGCTGATTAACTCATCCTGCTCTGCGGTGGGCAGCCGCTCGCGGTAGGCTTGCAAGGTACTCAATGTGCCGATAATGCTGGCGAGTGGGGTGCGCAGATCGTGGGATACCGAAAGCAAAATGCTGGAACGCAAGCGGGTATGTTGCAATTCCGCTTGTTGCCGCCGGTACAACATCGCCAGTTGGCTGGTCAGCAACGCAATCACCAGAAATACCAGCATACTCACGGTGTCTTCCACCTCGTGCATGTGCAAGGTGTAACGCGGTTCGGTGAAAAAGTAATTGAACGCCACTGCGCCAAATACTCCGGCGAGGATTGCCGAGGCACGTTGCCCAATGAACGCCACCACCCCCACGCCCAGTTGTAAAATCAGCAACACGCCTAAGGGTGGCAAAAACCAGTTTCCCAATAACAGGGAAACCAGTAACGCCAATAACATGATTAACAAGGCAGCCAGATAATGGTATTTTTCTAACGCCTTAAACACTCTTTGCATGAACAACACCTGTCATGAACTTGTGTTGCTAGGCTAGAGGGTGGGGTCGTAAAAAAACAATAGTGTTGTCAGGCAATGGCGTAAAGTTTACGTAAAGTTCTTTTCAGCAATTATACTACTTCTCGCTAGGTTGCATCCCCGTTGCCTTAGTCTGCTTCCAGTTGCAGATAAGTCTGGTGGACATTGCGCCCGTGCAGATCCTCGGAAAGTTTCAGGAAACTGAGTGTGTCATCGGCTGACAGGCGCTTGACCGCATCACCCAAATCTTCCATCTCTTCCAGTGATTTGCCGACTTCTGTCACCAGCCAGTCGAGGTAATCGCCGGTGTTCTTTTGTGCAGTGGCAAGGTCGCTGGGATTGCCGTGACCGGGAATCACATGTTTCGGCTGGAGTTCTGCCACTTTTTTGAAGGTCGCCTGCCAGTCTTTGATCTTAGAAATCTCCGGCAAAACACCCAACATCCGCTCGTTGAATACGGTGTCGCCAGTGAATACCACTTTTTCTTGGGGCAGCCACAGCACGGCATCACTAGGGAAGTGGGCATCGCCGAGATAACGCAGCGATAGTTCTACTCCACCGATAGTCAGGGTCTTGTCATCGCCGTCGAAGGTTTCGCTGGCGTATTCCACCTGTAAGTCTTCCGGTTTGCCGCCAATACCGCTAGAGAGGCGCATCCGGTTCATGGGTTCTTGTGTTTTCTGACTTTCCACAGTTTTGGCTAACGCACTGACCGGAATTTTTTGTGCCAGAAAATAGCTGTTGCCCATCCAGTGATGGTCTTGATACACCGATATTAAGCACTTGCTTGATGGGTTTGTCGGTGACGGTTTTGATAGCGGCTTCGAGCATTTTTGCACTGCCTTCCGTCGCGCCACTGCCAACCAGCACTACGCCGTCGTCGGTGATGATGAAGCCGGTGGTGTTGTTCAAACCTTGGTTTTCAGCCGTGCGCTGGTCGAGTTCGCCGATAATGGCGTAAACCTTGTCGGTGACTTTTGCGGTGGTGGGTTCAAACGCCTGTGCTGTTTGGGTGGCAAACAGCAATGCCAGCGCGGCAGGGATGAGTTTATTCAACATGCGGTGTATTCCTTAGGGTTCACTAGCGTTAATCGGCGCGGAATTGCGCATGGCAACTCATGCAACGGAATTATTCACCCCTCACATTGTAGCGGAGAATCTCCGCCATGTTTTCCGGCTGTGGCGGTAAATCGGCGAGAATTGCTGCCACAAATTCAGCCTTATCCGCCACCAACGCCGTATTAAAGCGCTTTTCATACGCAATCGTAGAGGACGGCTTACCCGAAATCCCCGCGCCACACACGCTACCCGCTTGCGCACCGGGGAAAATTTCCACGTGATCCGGCAAAGTCAGCAGCTTGTTAAACAGCGAATCGTGTAGCAAACCGCCCATGCGTTCTTCTTCACCGCGCAAATCCGGTCGTCCAGCACTTCCCACAAACCGCCCGCCGGAGTGGCGGATGTCAGCCCACCCGCACAACGCGGCACGTTTCTCGGCGTGTACCGTTTCTGGTGCGATTTCGGCTACGCGGTAGGTGCGCTGTGCATGGGCTTGCTGGCACAATGGGCGCAAGGCTTGGATGTGACCTTCTGGCTGGTCGGGGCGGCGATGCTGCTCTCCGGCGCGTGGGTCGCGCTGGCGTTCAACAAGGAGTAACCCATGCAAACCCAACGCGAATTCCTGCAACTGCGCACCCACCTCGAACAGGTGATCGTGGGGCAGTCTGCCTTGCTCGACCGCCTAATGATTGCGCTGCTGACCGGCGGGCATATCCTGCTGGAAAGCCTGCCCGGTCTGGCGAAAACCACCGCAGTTACCACGCTTGCCAGCGGTGTCCACGCCAGTTTTCAGCGCATCCAGTTCACGCCGGATTTGATGCCGGGTGATTTGACCGGGACGGATATTTTCGAGCCGCAAAACGGCGCATTCCGCTTTATCGCGGGGCCGATTTTCCACGAAATCGTGCTGGCGGACGAGATCAATTGCAAGCGCGGCGTGAGGTGGCGGAAGTGCATGTTGCGCCGGAACTGGAGCGGTACATCGTTGCACTGGTCGGGGCTACCCGCGATCTGGGGCAGTTTGATGCGGCATGGGCAGATTATTTGCTGGTGGGGGCATCGCCGCGTGCTTCCATCGCTTTGCTGCGAGCCAGCAGTGCTTTGGCGTACTTGCGCGGGCGTGAATACGTCGTACCAGATGATATTCTCGATATTGCGCCGGATGTGTTGCGGCATCGCTTGGTGTTGGGGTATGCAGCACGGGCAGCGGGGGTGGATGCGAATGCGGTGGTGCACAAAGTGTTGGCGGGGGTGGCGATTCCGTGAACCCATGCTAATATAGCTATAATCATCCACATGGAAACCACTATGCGAACCTTACAAATGACCTTTGATGACGATCTGGTGGCTGAACTGGATCAGGTTGTCCAGGAGAACCACACCAACCGTTCCGCCTTCACCCGCGAAGCCTTGCGCATGGCAATTGCACACTACCATCAACGCAAATTGGTAGAAAAACACCGCGCTGGCTACTTGCGTCACCCTGTTGCCCCCGACGAATTTTCAGTGTGGGAAGAGGAACAAGCGTGGGGGTGATGAATGAAGCGTGGTGAAATTCGTTGGTACACCTTTAAAGAGCCGGATAAACGTCGCCCAGTAATGATTTTGCTGCGTTCTGACATTATCCCGTATTTGGGTGAGGTGACTATCGCGCCGATTACCACCACCATCCGCGACATTCCCAGCGAAGTGGCGTTGACCATACAAGACGGAATGCCGCGTGAATGTGCTATCAATTTTGACCACATCCAGACCGTGCAAAAAGGCAAGTTGGGGGCATTGATTACCACGCTTTCCGTCAACAAACTGGCTGAAGTGGATCAGGCTGTCAGTTTTGCTTTGAGCTTGAATGGTTTTGACGGGTTTTGATGCCTCATTTTGAATTATCCATGCTTTAGAAAGTTGCTTATAGCAGACTTTTTTGTTTTTACCGCCTAGGGAGGTAGCAATGTCGGACATCAGCGACATCACCAGCAAACGCCGCCGTCACGCCACCACGGGCAATAACCCCATGCTGCTAACCTTGGGCGAACAAGTACGCACCACCCGTCTTGCCAATACCATGACCCAAGAAGAACTCGCGCTAGTCTCCGGCGTGGGGCGTGAACTCGTTATCCAGCTTGAAAACGGCAAAGCGGGTGTAACGCTAGGCAAAGCGTGCCAAGTATTAGCCGCGTTAGGGCTGCAATTGACTGCACAGGTGCGCTGACCATGTTACACGTGCTGTATGGCAACGAAACCGTCGGGCAGTTATGGAGCGAATCGCGCACGTTATGCTTCCAATACGCTGCAAACTGGGTGCAATCCCGCACTGCGTTTCCCCTGACACCACACCTGCCGTTGGGTCTGCAACAATGGCGGGGTGATAACGTCCTGTTTTTCTTCAGCAACCTGCTGCCGGAAGGCGCGGTGTTAAATGCCATCCTGAAACTTAAACGCCTCCCGCGTGGCGATGTCTACGCCCAACTCGCAGCCTTCGGTGAAGATGCCGCTGGTGCATTTGCGCTTGTGCCGGAAGGCGTAACCCAACACCGCCAAGCCGCGTACCAGCCTTACCCCACCGAACAGATTCGTGCGGATTTAGTGCGTTTGGCAGACCATTTACCACTATTGTTCCAACACGGCGAATTGCGCCTGTCATTGGGGCGGGAACGCTTGAAAGTGCTGGACTGGATCATTTTCAATTACCTGATTGGCAATGCCGATGCCCACGCCAAAAATCTGGCGATGCTGATCACCGCAGGCAACCATTTGCGCATTGCCCCGCTGTATGACCTGTTGTGTACCAGCGTTTACCCGACATTGGATACCCGTATGGCAATGCCGATTGGTGGCGAATACCGTCCCGAATGGGTGCAATACCGTCACTGGCAACGTTTTGCTAATGAAATCGGCATTAACCCTATGCTGCTGCAAAAACGCAGCATCGCACTCAGTCAACGGGTAGTGGCAGGTATTCAACCCGTCATGCTGGCATTAGGGCTGGAAAATAGCGCGTTACTGAACGCGATTGCTGGCATCGTGCAGAAACGTGCAGGTTGGTTAACATCACGTCAAACCGGGAACGCGCCATGATTTTCTTCCCTCTTCTAACGGAAACCGAATTACAGGCGTTATATCAACGCGCCCAACACACCGCCGTTGACGCTTCCCTGCAAAACCTGCTGGAACAACGCCAAGCCGGAGACGTAGCCTCACGCTATCGCGGCGCAGGCTTAGACTACGCCGAAAGCCGCCCCTACCAACCCGGCGACGAACCGCGTTTCATGCACTGGAGTGTCACCGCCCGTACAGGCAAGCCGCACGTCAAACAATTCCGCGAAGAACGTCGCCCCGCCGTCTTCATCCTGCTGGATCGGCGGAGCAACATGCGCTTCGGTACACGGGTACGCCTCAAAGCCGCGCAAGCCGCCCGCGTTGCCGCACTCATCGCCTTCGCCGCCGCGCAAAATGGTTGGGCGGTCGCGGGTGTCACACTGGAAACGCAACCGCACTGGTTTCCCGCCACCACCGACACCCACGCCATTTTGCAATTCGTCTACCAATGCGCCACCGCTTGCCCACCGCTCACGCAAACTGACGAACCCACGCTGGCAACCCTTCTCCCCCTGATCGGCGCACAATTAACACGCGGCACACACCTCTACCTGCTCAGCGATTTCGCCGACCTCGACACCGCTTGCGAACCGCATCTGCTGCAACTCCTCAGCCGCCACCCGCTGTTCACCGTGCAAGTGCTGGATAGCGCCGAATGCGAATTGCCCGCTGCCGGACGCTTGACCCTGCAAGGACGGGATGGCATTGCCCACCCCGTCAACCTCGCCGATAACACCGTGCGCGACACCTTCCGCCAGCAAGCCGCCGCCCTGCACGATGCGCAAGAACAACGCCTGCGCGGTTGGGGTTGTCATTACACCCGTTTGCTGAGTGCGGTGGAAATGCCCGAAACGCTAGTGCCACTGCCGCACGGGATGGGCACATGAACACCACCTTGCAAGACCTCGAACTGCCACCTGCACCGCTACCGGATTACCTGCTGTGGCTGGCAATAGCCGCCGGAATCGTGTTACTCGCGGGCGTGATTTGGTACTGGCGCAAATGGCGGCATCCGATAGCACTTGCCTTGCGAAACCTTGACCGCTTGCCGGATGATCCGCCGAATCCGGCACAATTAGCCGCAATTATGCGAACAGCAAGATTGCGCCCCCCACAATCCCTAGACCACGCCCGCTTCGCCCCCACCCCATGCAGCGCAGAAACCTTCGCCACCCTCAAACGCGAAGCCCGCACCCTGCTGGAGCAAGCCCGATGAACATCGACTGGCTCACCCCCTACTACGCCCTAATCCCTATCCTGCTAATGTTGGCTTCGACTTCGCTCAGCCAACGCACCCACCACCGTTCCCTGAGCGAAGTCGAAGGGAACTCAGGCAGCGGGGTCTTTCTCCACCCCCTAGCCCACTTACTACCCAGCACCAAAGCCCCCAATTGGCAACGTCACCTAACCCGCGCCATCCACATCTGGCTCTGGCTAATGCTGGCTCTCACCATCGCCCAACCCGTCCGCCTCGGCGCAAAACTCCCAGACCTGCCGCCCGAACGCGACATCGTGCTACTGGTCGATGTATCCATCAGCATGACCCTCACCGATTACGCAATCGACGGACAAAAACAAGCTCGCATGGACGTACTCAAAACCCTGCTCCATGACTTCGCCACCCGCTTAACAGGTGAACGCCTCGGTGTCATCGTGTTCGCCGAAAACCCCTACCTGCTCGTGCCGCTCACCCGCGACCCGACCTTGGTACAACGCCAATTGCAACGCCTCACGCCCACCCTCGCAGGGCGTGTCAGTGCCGTTGGCGATGCCGTCACGCTGGCCTTGAAAGAAGCCGCGAAACGCCCGCAACGCAAACAAATTTTCGTGCTATTCACCGATGCCGACGAATCCATCGGGCGCGTCACCCCCGAAGCCGCCGCCGACCTCGCCGCTGAAAGCAAGATTCTGCTCTACACCGTCGCCATCGGCTCAACCGCCGCCACCCAGCAAGGCGACACTGGCGGCTTAGCCTACCAACCCGTCAACTTCGCCCTGCTGCAAGCGATGTCGAAACGCACGGGCGCAACCACCTACCAAGCAGGCGATGCCACTGCCATCGAACAAGCCCTTGCCGACATCACCCGCCAACACCAAAACAGTGCCGAACAAGCACCACGTTATGAACAACAACCGCTCTACCACTGGTTTCTATTGGCAGGCTTACTGCCGCTGATGCTCTGGCAACTTTGGCAACGGAGATCCGCCGCATGAACGCTCTACACTGGCGCGAACCCCTCTGGCTGCTGCTTGCCCTCTACCCGTTATTGCTGGCAGCATGGAATTATTTCCAGCAACGCCACCAAGCGCAACACTACGCCGACCCGCACCTGTTACCGTGGGTACAAGCCTGCCCGCCGCAACACGGTTGGCAACGCCTCATCTCCCGCCCCGCACTTTGGGCAGTGGCATGGGTATTATTCGCCATCACCCTTGCAGGTCCACGTCTGCCGCAAGCCCAACCCGACACCCTCGCTGATGCGCAACTTGACGTGCTTGTGGTGCTGGATATTTCGCGCTCGATGCAAGCCACCGACATTGCCCCCAACCGCCTGCAACGCGCCGCGCTGGAATTGCACGAACTCCTCAACACCGCCCGCAACAGCCGCGTCGGTATCGTTGTCTACGGCGCACGTCCGCACCTGTTTGCGCCGCTAACCAGCGATTTCGCCGCGCTGCGCTTCTACCTGCAACATCTGGAAACGCTGGTATTGCCCACGCAAGGTAGCAACCCCGCCGCCGCGCTCGACTTCGCCCGCAGCGAATTTGCCTCCCGCGACAAATCGCTTCCCGCTGCGATCCTGTGGGTAACGGATGGCGACATTCCCTCCCCGCAAACTGCCGCCTTGCAAACCAGTGTCAGTGCCTTACAACAAGCCAACATCCCGCTCTACAGCATTGGCATTGGCACGGAAGACGGCGAAGCCATCCCACTTGCTGGCGGTAAATGGTTGGAACATGATGGGCAAGCGGTACGTTCGCGCCTCGAAAGTGCCTTGCTGCAAACCCTGAGCGCACAAACGGGCGGCAAATTTAGTGCGGTGAAAGACGATGCCAGCGATTGGGAAACACTGTATACGCATGGCATTGCCCAAGCGTTTCCGGTGCAAGCGGAAGACGGGCAGCAGTGGCAGGAGTTGTATGGGTGGGTGTTGTTTGCGGCGATGGGGGTACTGCTATTGCTTGCTCGTAAAAATCTTCCTAGAATGACATGATATTGTTTTACTGACACAATGGAGTCATTCATGTCATCCATAGCGATACAAGTCTCACAGGGCGGCAGAATTGTCATTCCTGCTGACATACGCCAGAAAATGGGTATTGGGATTGGTGATGAAGTGCTGCTGACATGGCGCGAAGATAGCCACGAGTTAAGTATTGCTACCCGCAAACAACGCCTGCAACGCGCCCGCCAGCTAGTACAACAGCACGTTAACGCCAAGCATTCCATTGTTGATGAACTCATCCAAGAACGGCGCGAGGCTGCTATCCATGAGTAAAATGGTGCTTGATGCTTCGGCTATTTTGGCTTATTTACTGGATGAAACGGGCGCGGAAGTGGTTGCCCCTATCCTTGAAGCTGGGGAAGGCATCATTTCCAGTGTCAATTATGCGGAAGTTGTCAGTAAGCTAACCGATCACCAAATGCCGTCAGCAGCGATTCAAATGGCACTGGGTGATCTGGATTTGGAGATCATTGCCTTCGATGTGCAACAGGCCAGCGTGACAGGTGAATTGCGGGCGGTCAGTAAACCGTTCGGTTTATCACTCGGTGACCGGGCGTGTTTGGCACTCAGCCATGTGTTGTGTGTGCCAGTTGTGACCGCTGACCGTCATTGGGCGTTAGTACCCGGTAGCTGGGATGTGCGTGTTATTCGAGGTGGAGAAACGTAGAGTTTACCGCGCCTGTTGATTATACCTGACTTGAGTTGCCCATGAATGTATCCGTCTGTGCTTTGTTGCTGATACTGCTGCTGCCATTCTCGGCTGTTGCCGACGACACCGCCCTAACCAGCGGGATCGAAGCCTACCGTGCCGAAGACTACACCGCCGCCACCCAACATTTCACCACCGCAGTGTTCGCCGCCCCCAACGACACCGAACGCGCACGCGCCCTGCACAACCTCGGCAACAGCTATTTCCAGCAAGGCGATTACGCCGCAGCCACCCAAGTGTTCCGCGATGCTTTGACCTACAACCCCGACCAAGCCAGCACCCAACAAAACCTCGCTCTCAGCACCGAAGTCCAGGCCGAGCTCGAACGCCGTCTGGATGCCGGAAAACGCGCCGCCGCCGACAACGCCAGCACCGGCGCACGCCGCGAACGCAACACCAACACCCTCGACTGGGATCAAGCCAGCACCCTAACCTTAGGCGAAGGCAAAGACTCACCCGTGAATGCACCACCACCCGACTTACCCCCCGATTTCGCCAAACTGGTCAACAAAGGCATGGCACGATTGGCAGAAACGGGCGCGACCGACCCGCAAACATGGCGCAAAAGCCAACAGTCACTCGATGATGCCCGTATTGCCCTGCAACAACTCGACGACAACCCCGCCGCTTTGTGGAAACGCCTGTTTGAAGTCGAAGAAGGCTACCCCGCCCCGCAAACCCAACCCAACGATTTACCGGGAGTCCTGCCGTGGTAGCCGCCGATTTACCCTGGACAATCCAGCTCGAAGACGCGCAAGTCTGGCAACGCGAACGCACCACCCTGACCGTAGAAGTGCAATCCACCGACCGTTTCGCCACCCTCGAAGCCAGTTTGCCGCGCATTGAAGGTGTCGATGTACAAGCCCAGCCAGCAACCAACGAAGCGGGAACTGATGGTAAACGTGTATTACGCCTGACTTGGCAATTGTCCGCGCATACTCCCGGCACGCAAACCATCCAGCTTCCCCCCATTCGCTACAACCTGAATGGGCGCGATGCAGCACGTTGGCAACCGCCCGTGCAAACGTTGGACGTGCAAGCACTGCCACCGTATTTGCCGCCCACCACCCCCGTCGGTAATGTCGAAATTGAATCACACATCGAACCCAGCGGTATGTTGCAGCCGGGGCATCTCGCCTATTGGCATATCAGTTTGTACAGTGACGCGGTGAACACGGCACAATTCCCGCCCATCCTCAAACAAATGCAAGTCGTCGATGGTGTAGTGTTATTCTCTGCAAAAGTTGACAAACCCGCCAGTGACGGCGAGCAATACCGGCTGGATTACCACATTCCGTTCAAAGCGCAACGCAACGGCAAGCTGGATTTGCCGACCTTGCAATGGTATTGGTTTGACCCTGAAACGGGGCGGTTGGAACACAGGCAATACACACCGCCCACCCCGTGGGTTTTAGCGTGGGCATGGCGCGTGATACTGGTCATCAGCGGCGGACTTTTGCTGTTAGTGGGTTTGCGCCAAGCGGGATACATGGCCTACCGTCGCCTCCGCCGTTGGCACAGCAAACGGCAAGTGTGGCAAGCTTTGCAGCAAAACACCGATGCGCTGAAGGTGCGGCAAGCATTGGACATCTGTTCTACCGCACATGGCTGGCCTGCCAATCTCAGCACTCGTCACTGGTTGCAACACTGGGAACAGCAATACGGTGCAAACCCAACCTTGCAGGCGGCTTTGTATCAGCATGAAACTACCCGCTTTGAGCGACCCCAGCAGATGTGAAAGAGGATATTCAGCGGCTTAACACGATACAAGCAACGATTATCGTGCTAGCGTTGGGGATTACGGGAATTTTCACTTATGGAGCATTGAATGCCGAATAACTTGCCACCCGCCAAGCCGACTTTGCGGCAGGCTTTTGCTTACTGGCTGAAACTGGGTTTTGTCAGTTTCGGCGGTCCGATGGGGCAGATTGCGATGATGCACACCGATTTGGTGGAGCGTAAACGCTGGATTTCGGAACAGCGTTTTCTGCACGGGTTGAATTACTGCATGTTGTTGCCGGGGCCGGAAGCGATCCAGTTGGCGATTTACATTAGCTGGCTGCTGCACGGTGTGTTCGGCGCAATCATGGCGGGTGTGTTGTTTTTCCTGCCCGCGTTTATGCTGTTGTCAGCCTTGGCGGCGGTGTATCTGGCGTGGGGGGATGTGCCGCTGGTGCAGGGCATTTTCTATGGCATTAAACCCGCCGTGGTGGCGGTGGTGCTGTTTGCGGCTTGGCGGATTGGCTCGAAATCCTTGAAGAATGCGCTGCTGTGGGGTATTGCGGCATTGGCGTTTGTCGGGATTTTTGTGTTCAACATTGGCTTTCCGTGGATTGTGTTGGCGGCGGGCATTCTGGGGATCATCGGCGGCAAGCTGATGCCGGATAAATTCAAAGGCGGCGGTGGGCATGGCGCGTCCAATAAAACCTACGGTGCAGCGGTGATTGATGACCACACCCCAACGCCTGCTCATGCGCAATTTTCATGGGCAAAACTGGTGGCTACAGTAGCGGCTTTCGTGGCGATTTGGGCGGCGGCGATGCTGGCAATCGGTGGGCAGCAAACGCTCACTGACATGGGTAACTTCTTTACCAAAGCGGCATTCTTGACCATTGGCGGGGCGTATGCAGTGTTGCCCTACGTGTATCAGGGCGGGGTGGAGCAATACGGCTGGCTAACCGGGCCGCAAATGATCGACGGCTTGGCGTTAGGTGAAACCACGCCGGGGCCGTTAATCATGATCGTGACGTGGGTAGGTTATTTAGGCGGCATTGCCAAAGGCGTGTTTGCTAATTCGGTGGCGGCAGGTTTGGCGGGTGCGGCAGTGGCAACGTTTTTCACCTTTTTGCCGTCGTTTTTGTTCATTATCGCGGGTGGCCCTGCGGTGGAAAGCACCCGCAATAATGTGAAATTCACCGCGCCTCTGACCGCCATTTCCGCTGCGGTGGTTGGCGTGATCATGAACTTGGCAGTGTTTTTCGCTTGGCACACATTTTGGCCTAAGGGGACGGCAGCGGAGCCGTTTGCCGCACCGTTCGAGTGGTTCCCCGTGCTGGTGGCGATTGCCGCGTTTGTGGCGTTGTGGAAGTACAAGCTGGATATTATGCCCGTCATTGGCGGCAGTGCGTTGCTGGGGCTGGGTTACACACTAATCAGAGGAGTCTTGTGAACGGAGGCAATACCATGCAAAACAACACTAACCTTAAGTTAAGAGGCGTAATGGCATGAGTCGCAGACGATTTTTACAACTGCTCGCAGGCTTACTGGCAGGCAGCACCGTTACACCACTGCCCGCCGCTGCCGCTAAACGCATTGTGGTAGTCGGTGCTGGCATTGCCGGGTTAACTGCCGCGCAAACGTTACGCCAGCAAGGGCATTCCGTCACGGTGGTCGAAGCGCGTGACCGGCTCGGCGGGCGTTTATGGACGAGTAACCGCTGGCAACAGATGCCCGTGGATTTGGGGGCAACTTGGATTCATGGCGCAAAAGATAATCCCTTGTCAGCGTTGGCTGACCAGATTAAGGCAACCCGCCTGACCACGAGTTATGACAACACCCTCACTTACAACACCCAAGGCAAGCCGCTCAGTGACGCTGAAACCCGTGAGCTGGAACGCTGGCAGCAACGCATCGACACCGTGTTGGAATCTGCCCAATCTGCCAACAAAGATCAGTCGGTGCAAGCCGCTGTCCACAAGGCACTGGGGTGGAGCAATCTGACAGCGCGTGAACGCCAACTGGCACAGTTCATCCTCAACAGCACGCTGGAACAGGAATATGCAGGCGGTATCCATGAGCTATCGGCGTACTGGTACGATGCCGCAGCCGCCTTCCGGGGCGACGATACCCTGTTCAGCAAAGGCTATCAGGTGATCGTCGAACACCTCGCCAACGGGTTGGACGTGAAGTTGCAACACACCGTGCAAAAAATCGAATGGTCAAACTCACGAGTCAGCATACAAACTAACCGGGGTGAATTGCAGGCAGATCATGCCATCATCACGCTGCCCTTGGGCGTGCTGAAAACCGGGCAGGTTGCGTTTTCCCCGCCCTTGCCAGCACGTAAGCAAACCGCCATCAATACGCTGGGAATGGGGACGCTGAACAAATGTTACCTGCGCTTCCCCACCGCCTTCTGGCCGGATGATCAGGACTGGCTGGAATACATCCCCACCGAACCCGGTGCCTGGACGGAATGGGTCAGTTTGCAGCGCGTGGCGGGCTGGCCGGTATTGCTGGGTTTCAATGCGGCAGAACGCGGCAAGCGCATCGAAGCGTGGTCTGATCAGCAAATCGTTGCCGATGCGATGAAAACCTTACGCAAACTGTTCGGCAACGCCATCCCTGAGCCGCTCGATTACCAGATTACCCGATGGAATACCGACCCGTTTGCCCGTGGCGCGTATTCCTTCAATAGCGTGGGTTCAACCCCCGCCATGCGTGATCATCTGGCAGAACGTTTGGGGAACACGGTGTTTTTTGCCGGAGAAGCCACCGAGCGCAAACATTTCAGCAGTGTGCATGGCGCATATCTGTCCGGCTTGCGGGCAGCCCGGCAGATTCTCGATTTGAACAAGGGATAATCGGTGGCGATAAACCCGACCACCCTGCACGACCTCGAACTACCGCCTGCACCATTGCCGGATTACCTGTGGTGGCAGGTAATCGGCGTAGGGTTTGGTGGGAGAAAACGCTACCGTGCTACCGTGACGTTCTTTGATGAATCTTTGGTGACAGCCACTATTGATACTGCGCTATATTCACCAAAACGTATATTATGCGCTCTTTATTGATCAAGAGATGAGGTGTCACATGTTCAATGTCCTGTTTTTGTGTACGGGCAACTCGGCGCGTAGCGTCATGGGTGAAGTTATCCTCAACCGTTTGGGTATGGGCAAGTTCAAAGCATACAGTGCTGGAAGTCACCCGCGTGGCGAAGTCCATCCAATCACTATCGACCTGCTCAAGCGCCTGAATTACGAAACTGCCACGTTACGCAGCAAAGACTGGGCAGAGTTCGCTGAACCCGATGCGCCACAATTGGATTTCGTGTTCACCGTTTGCGACAAAGCAGCGGCTGAAATGTGTCCGGTCTGGTCGGGTCAACCGATGACTGCACATTGGGGTGTACCCGACCCAGCGGAAGTGGAGGGTGACGAAATCACCCGTTTAGCCGCTTTCCGTGAAGCCTACCGCCAACTTTACAACCGTATTAGCATTTTCACTTGCCTGCCAATGGATTCATTGGATGAGCTGGCGTTGAAAAAACATTTGGAAGACATCGGTCAAACCGTACTTCCACCCGAAACGGAGGCTTGAATATGAGTGCCCAATGTGAAATCACCGCGAAACAAGTCGCTGGCGCGTCGATGGGCGTATTTGAACGCTACCTCACCGTATGGGTGCTGCTCTGCATTGTGGTGGGTATCGCATTGGGCAGCGTGTTCCCCGATATTTTTCAAACCATTGGCGGGTTGGAAGTGGCACAGGTCAACCTCCCCGTCGCGGTGTTGATTTGGCTGATGATTATTCCGATGTTGCTGAAAATTGACTTCAGTGCCATGCGCGAAGTCGGGCAGCATTGGAAAGGCATTAGCGTGACATTGCTGGTTAACTGGCTGATTAAACCGTTTTCGATGGCGTTGCTGGGCTGGCTGTTTATTCGTGTGTTGTTTGCGGACTGGCTTCCGGCGGATCAATTGGATAGTTATATTGCCGGGCTAATTTTGTTGGCAGCCGCACCTTGCACCGCGATGGTGTTTGTGTGGAGCAATCTGTCGAAAGGCGATGCCAATTTTACCCTGTCGCAGGTGGCGTTGAATGATGCAATTATGATTGTGGCGTTTGCGCCGTTGGTCGCGCTATTGCTGGGGATTTCAGCCATTATTGTGCCGTGGGATACGTTGTTTCTGTCGGTGCTGATTTATATTGTTTTGCCGCTGATCATTAGCCAAATGTTGCGGAAATTATTGCTGGCAAAAGGGCAATTGGATAACGCTCTGCAACGTTTGCAGCCTTGGTCATTGGGGGCGTTGTTGATGACCTTGGTGTTGCTGTTTAGTTTTCAGGGGCAACAGGTGCTGGAGCAACCGTTGATCATTGTGTTGCTGGCGGTGCCGATCGTTATCCAAGTGTATTTCACTTTTTTTGCGGGTTATTGGCTCAACCGTCAATGGGGTGAGGCGCATTGTATCGCCGGGCCTTCGGCGCTGATTGGCGCTAGTAATTTCTTTGAATTAGCGGTGGCGACTGCCATTGTGTTGTTCGGGTTCAATTCCGGGGCGGCACTGGCGACGGTAGTGGGGGTGCTGGTGGAGGTGCCGGTCATGTTGTCGCTGGTGGCGATTGTAAACCGCAGCAAGACTTGGTACGAAAAGAATATATTCGCATAGACATAGAGAAGTACTCTGATGAACAATTTGCTGATTTTTTAATCTAATTTTGTGGTATTTACTGAATTAAGGAGGAGTCTTATGAAACGCTTTCACGCCCATATTGCCGTTGATGATCTTGCTAAGAGCATCGAC
>CAZVBY010000014.1:1807-21655 GCA_964625895.1 uncultured Thiobacillus sp. | reverse complement strand
TACAAGATCGAACTCATCCAGCAGGGCACGGCGGGGTGGACCCGCTGACCGGGTTCTAATTCGGTCAGCTCTTCATTTTGCCAGTTGTTCAAAGTCCGACACGCTCAGGTTCTCTGCACGCAGGCCGGAATCAATCCCGGCGGACTTGAAAGCGTCATCATCAAACAATTTTCCCAAGGTGTTGCGCAGGGTTTTGCGCCGCTGCGAGAAAGCAGTGACGACGATTTCAGCAAAGCGCGCCTCGTCCAGCTCGGGGTATTCGCCGGGCTGTTTGGGAATCATGCGCACAATGGCGGAGTCCACTTTGGGTGGCGGGTCGAAGGCGTCGGGCGGCACATCGAACAGCGATTCCATGTGAAACCGGCGTTGCAGCATCACCGATAACCGCCCGTAATCCGGCGTGGAGGGCGCGGCCACCATGCGATCGACGACTTCCTTTTGCAGCATGAAGGTCATGTCGGAAATATGTTCCGCGTAATCCATCAGGTGGAACATCAGCGGGCTGGAGATGTTATAGGGCAGGTTGCCGCAGATTCTGATTTGAGGGGGGGGCTTTGCTTCACGCGCAATGACGCCGAAGTCGAATTTCAACGCGTCGCCTTCGTGAATGCCGAGGCGTTCGGTCGGGTATTCCCTCTTCAGTCGCGCAATGATGTCGCGATCCAGTTCCACCACATGCAGATGCGGGATGCGTTCCAGCAAGGGTTTGGTAATCGCACCAAGGCCGGGGCCGATTTCTACCAGCACGTCGTCGGGTTTGGGGGCAATGGCGTTGACAATGGCGTGGATCACGCCCTGATCCACCAGAAAGTGCTGGCCAAAGCGTTTGCGCGGAATATGTTTCATTGTCTGTGACTGGCGAGTTCGATGGCCAGGTTGAGCGCAGCCAGCAAACTGCCGGTTTCGATGTTGCCGGTTCCGGCCAGATCCAGCGCGGTGCCGTGATCGACTGAGGTTCGGATAAACGGCAGACCCAGCGTGACGTTGATGCCCTCGCCAAAGCTGGCATATTTCAACACCGGCAATCCCTGGTCGTGGTACATCGCCAGCACCGCATCTGCCGGATTTTTGCGCAGCTGTGCAAACAGGGTGTCGGCGGGATGCGGGCCGGAGAGATACATGCCTTCGGCCTGCAATGCGCGCAACACCGGCTCGATCACTTCGATTTCCTCGCGCCCCAGATGGCCGGATTCGCCGGCGTGCGGATTGAGTCCGCACACGGCGATATGCGGGTTGGCGATACCGAATTTGTCGACCAGGTCGGCGTGCAGGATGGAGATGATTTCCGTCAGTGATGTATGCGTGATGGCCTTTGCAATGTCGCAGACGGGCAGGTGGGTGGTGGCGAGCGCCACACGCAGTCCGCCGCCGGTCAGCATCATCACAACTTTCCGGCTATTGGATTGCTTGGCCAGGTATTCGGTATGCCCGGTAAAGGCGAAGCCGGCATCGTTGATGATGCCCTTGTGTACCGGGCCGGTAACTAGCGCATCATATTGCCCGCTTATGCAGCCTGCCAGCGCGGTATCCAGCAGTGCCAGCACGTGCGTGCTGTTACGCGTATCTAGTTTGCCTGCGGTCACTGGCGCGACGAGCGGAAAAGATTGCACGACAATTTGACCTGCCTCGTGTGGCGGCGTGTCGTCGGCCTCGCTCACGGGTCGTATACACAGGGGGCGGCCAAGACTTGCCGCGCGCGTGGCCAGCAGCTCTGCATTGCCAAGCACGCGCAGGCGGCAGGGTAGTGTGTGCGCTGCCAGCAGGATGGCCAGATCCGGGCCGATGCCGGCGGGTTCACCGCAAGTGTAGGCAATGACGGGCAGGGTGTTTGCGTTCATGCGTTTGAGCAAAACAAAAAGCCGCCAGCTAGCCCGGATATTTCACCAGGTCGCGGGATGGTGGCGAGGCAAGTTGCGAGCAGATTTGCGTATCCCACGCCAAGCCAATAGCCGAGCCTATTGGCGCGAAGCGGGGGCGCGAAGATGCCGCAAATTGGCCGCCAGCAACCGCGAAGGCCGGCGGGACAAAGTGGTTTGCCGCCCTATATCCTGCAAAGCCTGTGCTCATGCGCCTTCGCATAAAATCCGGGCCGGTCTGGTGAAATATCCGGGCTAGGCGGCTCTTGCATAAGGCGGTGGTCGCTTTAATCAAGCGGCCGCAGTTCAACATAGGCTTGATCCCGAACCTGGCGAACCCATTCCTGGAAGGCCTCCTCGGCCTTGCGCTCGCGGATATTCTGCTTTGCCTGCAATCGCTGGCGCTCCTGCGTGACGTCTTGTTGACGACGTTCCAGAACCTGGATGAGGTGCCAGCCAAAAGGGGATTGCATGGGCTGGCCAAGTTCGCCGGGTTTCAGCGCGTCCATGCCTTGCTGGAATTCTGGGACGGTGTCGCCCGGGTTGAGCCAGCCCAGGTCGCCTCCCTTGGCGCCGCTGCCGACATCCTCGGAAAACTGCCGCGCCAAGTCCTCGAATTTGGCGCCGCCGAGTACGATGCGTTCACGGAGTTGCAACAGGCGGTTGCGTGCATCTGCCTCGGAAGTCAGTTCGCTGGGTTTGGCAAGAATATGCCGCGCGCGGGTTTGTGTGATGACGGTAACGGCATCCTTGCCTCGCCGGTCGTTCAGGCGGACGATGTGAAAGCCGTTGGCGCTTTTCAGGATCGGCGCCAGATCGCCCGGCTTGAGCGTGCGCAGGGCATCAAGATACAGCGAGGGGATCTGGCCCGCGGCTTTCCATCCCAGCCCGCCGCCTTGCAGCGCGTTGGGTGCATCCGAATAGCTGGCGGAGAGTTGCGAAAAATCCGCGCCCTTGTTCAATTGCGCCCGAATATCCTCGGCACGGGCGCGACGAGCCTGGATTTGTTCGGGTGAAGGGTTCTCCGGAACAGCCACAAGAATATGGGATAGATTGAGTTCCTCGTCCTTGCCTTGTACCGCCTGCGTCTGCAGATAGCCGTCAACTTCTGCGTCACTGACGGCGATCTTGCTGTCGACATGGCGCTCGCGCGCACGGGTGACAAGAATTTCATTGTGGATGTTTTCGCGGAAGCGCTCGTAACTCATGCCATCCTTGGCCAGGGCGGCGCGGAGTTCGTCAATGCTCAATCTGTTTTGCTGGGCGATGCTTTGTACCGCGCGCTCGACCTGCACCGGATCGACCCGGATACCAGTATTTTTGGCATGCTGCATCAGGGCCAGGTCGGTAACCATGCGTTCCAGCAGTTGCGGTTCGAGCAGCTTGCGGGGCGGCAACTGGATGTTCTGGCTGCGCAGTTGCTGCGTGACTTCCAGGTAACGGCGTTCGAGTTCCTGCCGGGTGATGAGTTCATCATTGACCACCGCGGCGATCTGGTCGATGAGCTGGATTTGTGGCGCGGCGGCAAGCGGTTGCGCGATTGCCAGCAGCAGGACGGAAAGTAATTTACGGGTTGAATTCATTGGTTGGCGTATATCCTGGAATACTGTCCTTCAAGGCGCTCATCGGGCTTGCGCCCAATCTGCCCATGCCGTTCAGTTCAAGCTGCAAATAAAATGAGTTGCTCACATCTTTCTCGGCGGTGGCGATGCGTTGCACGACACCGCGCAGCACCCAGCAGCCGCCATTATATTCAAGCCCGGCCAACCCTTCGATCAGCCGGTTGTCGCGGAACGTATAGTTGGCGCGAGCCAGACCGTACAGCCGCGAAGTGAGCGGCCATTGCGCCGCGGCATCCAGTTGCTCGACTGAACCGTCGATGAAGCGGTAGCCCAGGCTGGCCGCTCTGCCGGGGGCGGGGCGGTAACTTGCGGAAATGCTGTTCTTGATCGTTTTGCCCAGGTCGGTATCGAACTGCCAGCCGGCATCAAGCCGCCAGGCGCTGTTGATCTGCCCCGAGAGCAGCGCCAGCAGATCCGTTGACGATGCATCGCGGGGCGGAGTTCCCGGAAGCGTGACTTTCTGGCTGGAGAAATAATAGCGTTGTCCTAACGCCACCCTTAGCCGCTCCAGCCCGGTGCTGTCCTCGATGAAGCGGCTGGTCAAGGCAAGTGTCAATTGATTGGCATCGTTGACGCGGTCGCCGCCAATGAACTGGTTCTCGGTAAATATCTGTGCAAAGCTCAAATCCAGTGGCGCCGTATCAAAAACGGGAAGCTGGCTCTGGTCACGGAACGGCGCGCGCACGTAGTAGGCGCGCGGTTCCAGGGTTTGCAGATAATGGTTGCCGCGAAAATCGAAATCGCGTTCCAGCGCAAGCCCGCTGTCCACGCTGAAGATCGGCAGGCCGCGATCCTGGCTGGCGGGCATGCCGGGAAGCGGATCTTCAATGCGATAGCGCGTGTAGTGATAGCCCATTTTTGGCGTGACGAAAAAAGCACTGCTGCTGTAAGGCAGCCTGAGGCTGGGATAAAGCATCAGTCGGCTGCCGCCACCCGCCTGCACGAGGGGGTTGGGATCCGGGTGGTGGAAGTCGCTGTATTCGCTTTCCAGGTTGGCCCACAATCCGCCGGCAATTTCGCGGCCAGCGGTAAGTGTCAGTTGCGGCAGACGATAGTAAGGCGTTTGCAGGATGGGTTTGCGCGGATCTTGCAGGGTTTGCAGTTGCTGCACGCGCAGCCCTGCCTGCCACCAGCCGCCATCGTAGTCCAGGGTGCCTTCCTGCGGAAGGATGGAACGCGAGGTGACGTTGACCTGATTGGACAGGTCGCGGAAATACTCGTCATCCGATACGCGCTGGAAATTGATCTGTCCCTTGAGGCGGGGGCTGAACCGTTGCTGATGGCTGAGCGCGGCCAGCCAGCGGGAGCGATTGTCAGACTGGTCGTCAGGCAGATATTCGAGGGCGGCCTCGCCCTGCCAGGACGGCATCAAGTAGCGGAATTCGGCGCCCAGTTGCAGGCCGCGCGCGGAAAGCACGCGGGGATACAACGTGGCATCGTAGTTGGGCGCGAGGTTCAGATAATATGGCAGGGTGATATCCAGGCCGCTTTTGCCGGTAAAGCCGATCGTGGGCGGCAGAAAGCCAGTCTTGCGCGCGTCGTTCAGGGAGAAATCCGCCCACGGGGTATACAGCAAGGGCACGTCCTTGAAAGTCAACAGCACATTGCGGGCCGTTCCGACCTGCTTGCCTTGGTCGATCTCCAGGTCAGCGACTTTCAGATACCAATCGTCATTGCCCGTCGGGCAGGTGGTGTAGGTCGTTTCAGCGGCCGAGAATTTGTCGTTGCCCAGAAATTCCAGTTTCCTGGCTTCGCCCCGGCCGGAAATACGCACATCCGGCGCGGGCAAAGTTTGATAACGCGCATCGTTCAAGTGGCCGGTGTTGTCATCCAGGCGAAGCGAGAGCGCGCTGCCGGTGATGACCAGTCTTTGCTGCTCAAGACGTATGTTGCCGCTGGCTTCGATCTGGTTCAGGCTGCGATCATAGCGCAGCGTGTCGGCGTAAAAGTTCTGCCCGGCCTTGCGTGCCTCGACTTTCCCGCTGGCTTCCACGACATCCGCGCCGACTGACTGCACCGTGTCGGCAGTGAGGAAAATGGGCCCTTCCTCGCCGGCAACGTGCGATCCGCGCAGTTCGGTATCCTTTTTCAGCAGCAGCGGCGATTCTTCGGCGCGAACGCCCGCCACCGCAAACGCGGCCAGCACGACAAGAGATAAGCCAAGGAGGAGCCGCAAGCGGTAAAATCCGGTTATTTCGTTCAGGCAAAAACGGTCATCGACATCCATGGAGCGCATACAAACCCTGCAACAGTGGCTAGCCGGGGAATTACACACGAAAGACTTTGAACTCGCTCCCGCTTCCAGCGACGCCAGCTTTCGCCGATATTTTCGCGCCACGCTCGATGACCAGCATTATATCGTCATGGACGCCCCGCCGGCGCACGAGGATTGTCGGCCGTTCATCCATGTGGCCAGATTGTTCGGCGAAGCGGGAGCAAATGTCCCCAAGGTGCTGGGCCAGGACCTGCAACAGGGTTTTCTGTTACTGACCGATCTGGGCCAGACCACCTACCTTTCCGCGCTGGACGAAACCCGCGCCCACGGGCTTTACCTTGATGCCAACGCCGCGCTGATCAAAATTCAGCTGGCCAGCAAGGCCGGTATGCTGCCGGAATATGACCGCGGGCTGTTGTCGCGCGAAATGAACCTGTTCCCGGACTGGTATGTCCGTCGGCATCTCAATTATTCGCTCAGCCCGTCGCAGCATGATGTATTGCGTGGCGTGTTCGAACGCATCCTCGCCAACAATCTGGCGCAGCCGAAGGTCTATGTTCATCGCGACTACCATTCGCGCAACTTGATGTTCATCGATCCTGCCGGGAAGGGGTTTGCCGGCGCCAATCCCGGGGTGCTGGATTTTCAGGATGCGGTGCATGGCCCGATGACCTATGATCTGGTTTCGCTCTACAAGGATGCCTACATCAAGTGGGACGAAGAGCGCGTGCTCGACTGGGTCATTCGCTACTGGGAAGCCGCACGCGCTGCACGTTTGCCGGTCAATGCCGATTTCTATGAATTTTTCCGCGATTTCGAGTGGATGGGCGTCCAGCGCCACATCAAGGTGCTGGGCATTTTCGCGCGGCTGTTCCATCGCGATGGCAAAGAGGCTTACCTCAAGGATATGCCGCTGGTCATGGATTATCTGCGCCGCGCCTGTGAACGCTACGACGAATTGAAGCCGCTGCTTCATGTCTTGGATGAACTGGAAAACCGCCAGATTCAGGTGGGGTACACGTTTTGAAAGCGGCCATGATCCTGGCGGCGGGGCGGGGAGAAAGGATGCGCCCGCTGACCGACCACACGCCCAAACCGCTGTTGCCGGTGGGCGGCAAGCCGCTGATCCTGTGGCATCTGGAAAAACTGGCGAAAAACGGCTGCGAACGGATCGTGATCAACCATGCCCATCTGGGCGATCACGTCGAGGAATTGCTGGGCGATGGTTCAGCCTTTGGCGTGGAGCTGCGCTATTCCAGAGAGGGCGAAGCGCTGGAAACCGCCGGTGGCATCGTAACGGCCTTGCCGCTCATCGATGCGGAAATATTTCCGGTGATCAATGGCGACGTGTTTTGTGATTTCGACTTTGCGCGTTTTGCGGGCATCATCGATACCATGCAACGTGCCAACAGTCTTGCGCACCTGGTTCTGGTCGACAATCCACCGCACCATCCGCGCGGCGATTTTGCGTTGGCCGACGGCAAGGTGCATGACAAAACCAGTTCACACATGATGGCATTGCCATCGCTGACGTTTTCGGGCATCGGCGTATATCGGCGTGAACTGTTTGCCGGTATCGACGCCTGGCAAAAGGCGACGCTTGCACCGCTCCTGAAAGCCGCCATGCTGGAAAATCGGGTGACAGGCGAACATTTTCGCGGGCGCTGGGTCGATGTGGGAACACCCGAGCGCTTGATGCGTCTGGACAATGAAATCACCCGACAGGCCTGTTGATATGCCCATGCAAGCGAACCTGGCTGATCGCTACGCCGCGCGCCGGCAGCAATTGATGACTTCATTGCAGGAGGGGGTCGCCATCTTGCGCACCGCGCCAGAGGTCACGCGCAATCGCGATTCGCACTACCCGTTCCGGCATGACAGTTATTTTCATTACCTGACCGGTTTTGCGGAGCCCGAAGCGGTGTTGGTGCTGATTGCGGGGCGTGAGCCGAAAAGCATTCTGTTCTGCCGCGAAAAAGACACCGAGCGTGAAGTCTGGGACGGCTATCGTTTTGGCCCCGAGGCGGCCAAGGACGCGTTTGGTCTGGATGAAGCCTATCCCATTGCCTTGCTCGACGAGAAATTGCCCGAGTTGATGGCGAACCGGCCGCGCATGGCCTATGTCGTAGGCGACGCATCGGATTGGGACGCACGTGTGCTGGGTTGGCTGAATGCTGTGCGCGCCAAGGCCAGAACCGGCGTGACAGCGCCGGAGGAAATTCTCGACGTGCGTCGCTGGCTGGACGAAATGCGCCTCTTCAAGGATGCTGACGAGATCGAGATCATGCGCCGTGCCGCGCAAATCTCCAGCGCAGCCCATCGACGCGCCATGCAGAAAACCCGTCCGGGCAAGTTCGAGTACGAAATCGAGGCCGAACTGCTGCACGATTTTGTGCGGCACGGCGCGCGCCATCCGGCCTATCCCAGCATTGTCGCGGGTGGCAAAAATGCCTGTGTGTTGCACTACGTGGAAAACAGCGCGCAATTGGGCGATGGCGACTTGCTGCTGATCGACGCCGGGTGCGAACTGGATGGCTATGCTTCCGATATCACACGCACGTTTCCGGTCAATGGAACATTCAGCGCGGCGCAAAAGGACGTCTACGAAATCACGCTTGCCGCGCAGCTGGCGGCAATCGGGCAGGTCAGGCCTGGCGCATCCTGGATTGCCTGTCACGATGCCGCAGTCCGGGTGCTGGTGCAGGGGATGGTTGACCTGAAGCTGCTATCAGGCAGCGTGGATGGGCTGATCGAAAGCGAAGCCTATAAACGTTTCTACATGCACCGCACTGGCCACTGGCTGGGCCGTGACGTGCATGACGCGGGTGAATACAGGCTGGGCGGCGAATGGCGCGCCTTGCAACCCGGCATGGTGTTGACGGTGGAGCCGGGGTTTTACATCCGGCCGGCGGACAACGTGCCCTCTGCTTTCTGGAATATCGGCATCCGCATCGAGGACGATGTGCAAGTGACGGAATCCGGCTGCGAAGTGCTGACCGACCCGCCAAAAACCGTGGCCGACATTGAAGAGGTCATGCGTCATGAATAAGCATGACGCCCGTCCAGGTAAGGATGTCATTGAGCCCGCCGAGAAAATCCTCATTGCCGGAGCCGGGCCGGTCGGCGCGGTGTGCGCGCTGGCGCTCAAACAAGGCGGGCTCGACCCGCTCATGCTGGAAGCGCGCCCGCAGGATGCGCCAGTGAATGACCGGCGCACGCTCGCGCTTTCTCATGGCTCGCGCCTGATCCTGGAACGGCTCGGTGTATGGTCGCTGATCGAGAATGCGACGGCAATCAAGCGTATCCACATTTCCCATCGTGGCGGGCTGGGGCGCGCGGAACTCACTGCGACGGAAGAACGCCTGCCGGCGCTGGGCTATGTACTGAACTATGCGGATTTGCATACCGCCTTGCAGCAGGCCCTGGATGAGACTGCCGTGAGAATACGGTTTGGCACGCCGGTCGAGTCGGTGACACCCGGCATGACAGCGCGCATCGGGCTTGGCGATGGGCAAGTCATCGCAGCGGGACTGGCTGTGGTGGCGGATGGCGGACGCGGCGAGACGCAAGCGGCGAAATGGTCACGCGATTACGAACAGGTCGCAGTGGTCGCGCAAGTGCAGACCGAATTACCGCATTGCGGCGTGGCCTATGAGCGCTTCACGCCCGCAGGACCGATTGCGTTATTGCCAAATGGAAGTGCTGGCGCTTACGCGCTGGTATGGGTGAACGCCCCGCCAGAGGCCGAGAGGGTGACGGGGCTGGATGATGCCGCATTCCTGCGCGAATTGCAGGACAAATTCGGCAGCCGGCAGGGGCAGTTTCTTGCCGTGTCCTCGCGCGGCCGGTTTCCACTCAAGCTCGACTATCGCGGTACCGATGCCGGCGCGCATGTCGTCCGCATCGGCAATGCAGCGCAGACCCTGCATCCGGTGGCGGGCCAAGGCTTCAACCTCGGCCTGCGCGATGCCTGGGAACTGGCGCAGTCATGCCTGGAAACACCTGAGACCATTGGCAACCACGCACATCTGAATGCCTATGCCCAAAGCCGGCAACGCGATGCGGTGCCGGGCATTCTTTTTACCGATTTTCTCGTGCGTGGATTTTCCACCGCCAACCCGCTGGTACAACATGCGCGCGGGCTGGGACTGATCGCCTTGCAGGCGCTGCCGCCGCTCAAGCACTTTGTGGCGCGACGCATGTTGTTTGGACGGCACGGATGAACGCGCGCTATCACGTTGCGGTCGTCGGCGCCGGCCTGGTGGGCGCCAGCACGGCGCTGGCGCTGGCCAGGGCAGGGTTGACTGTCGCGCTGATCGAATCGCGAGTGCCGGAAATGCCTGGAGATATCTGGGATACCCGAATCTATGCGATCAGCCCTGGCAGCGAAGCCTTTCTGGAACGCATCGGCGTCTGGCAAAACCTGGACGCTTCCAGAGTGCAGCCGGTGTTCCGCATGGATGTTCGGGGTGATCGGGATGGCAACATGGCCCTCGATGCCTACGGGGCGGGCGTGCCCAAGTTGGCCAGCATTCTTGAAAGCGGCCGGCTGCAACAGGCGTTGTGGCAAGCGGTTCAGGCGAGTGATGCGCTGACGGTTTATTGTCCGGACGCGGTTGGCAACGTGGCATGGGGCAATCGTTTTTCCACGCTGACACTTTGTAACGGCCAAACCATCGAGGCGGAACTGATCGTCGGCGCCGAGGGCCGTGCATCGCGAATCCGCCAGCTTGCCGGCATCGAATCACGCACCGAGTCGTATGACCAGTCAGGCGTGGTGGCCAATTTCGCGGTTGATATCCCGCATCGCGGCACGGCATTTCAGTGGTTCCGGCATGGCGATGTCATCGCGCATCTTCCCCTGCCCGGGAACCGCATGTCGCTGGTCTGGTCAACCTCCACGGAACACGCGCAGGAACTGGTGAACCTTCCGGCCGATGATTTTTGTGAACAGGTGATGGAAGCGGGCCAAAGCCAATTGGGCAAGCTTGGGTTGCTAACGCCTGCCGCCGCATTTCCACTAAGTTTGATGCAGGTGGCCATGCCAGTGAGATCGGGTTGCGCGCTGGTGGGCGATGCGGCGCACGGCGTGCATCCCCTGGCTGGACAGGGCGTCAACCTCGGTTTTGGCGATGCGGAATGTCTTGCGGAGGTGTTGTCCGGCCGCGGTGGCGCATTCTGCGGCGATTGGGCCTTGCTGCAACGCTATGCGCGCAGACGCGCCGAGCCGGTCGCCCGCATGCAGGCCGTGACAGACGGGCTCTTGCGTCTGTTCAGGATGAACCAGCCGTTGCCCGCTTCGGCGCGCAATCTGGGTATGAATGTACTTGATCGGATCGGGCCGCTGAAATCGGCATTGATCCATGAAGCTTTTTTCAATTGATTGTTTAACCAAGGAAACCCCATGCGTTTGTTGTCAAAGCTGTTGTTGTCCGCGTTGATGTTTTTCGGCGCAGTAGCCCACGCCAATGAGGCCGTGATTCGCAAGGCGATCACCGGTAAATTCCCCGGCGCGCAAATCGCGTCGGTGACCAAGACACCTTACGGGGGGCTGTTTGAAGTCGTCATTGATGGCGAGCTGATTTATGCCAGCCCGGATGGAAAATACCTGGTGACGGGCAATGTCATCGAACTGGCCTCGCGCCGCAACCTGACCGCCGCGCGGATGGCAAAATTGAACGAAGTCAAATGGAGCAGCCTGCCGCTCGACAAGGCGATCCGCGAAGTCAAAGGCAATGGCAGCCGCAAGCTGGCCGTTTTTTCCGATGCCGACTGCCCGTTTTGCAAGAAGCTGGAGCCCGAACTGGAAAAGCTCAACAACGTGACGATTTATACCTTCCTCTATCCCATCGAAAGCCTGCACCCGCAGGCTGTTCCGCTTTCCAAGCAGATATGGTGCGAAAAAGATCGGCTCAAGGCCTGGAAAGGCTACATGTTCAAAGGCGAGCGCCCCAAGGCTGGCGGCGATTGTGATAACACCGTCAACGAAGTCATCGCCTTGGGCAACCGGCTGCGGGTGTCCGGCACGCCGACGCTGATTTTCGAAAACGGCCAGCGCGTGCCCGGCTACGTGCCGGCCGACAAGTTGGAACAATTACTGAACGCTGCCAGCGGCAAATGAGCCTCGTTCCTTTTTGGGATGAGCGTTATGCCCAGCCTGGTTTTTTCTTTGGAGAAACACCCAATGCGTTTCTGAAAAACCAGGCGCCGCAGCTCAAGCCGGGCATGAGCGCCCTGGCAGTGGCCGATGGCGAAGGTCGCAACGGTGTCTGGCTGGCGGAACAGGGATTGTCCGTTCATGCCATCGAAGCCTCGATGATCGCGCTGGAAAAATCGCGGGCGCTTGCCGAACGCCGGGGCGTCAAGCTGCGCTGGGAAAAAGTTGATCTGGACGCCTGGCGCTGGCCGCATGAAATCTACGATGTCATTGCTGCCATTTTCATCCAGTTTGTCGGGCCGGAAGGCCGCGCCCGACAGTTTGCAGGCATCCGCCAGGCGCTCAAGCCCGGCGGATTATTGATCCTGCAAGGCTACACGCCGCGCCAGCTGGAATATGGCACCGGCGGGCCGCCACATGCCGAAAACATGTATACCGAGCCGATGCTGCGCGAAGCCTTCGGCGATTGGGAAATCCTGCACCTGTCTGAACACGATGATGTGGTCGAGGAAGGCGCCGGCCACAGCGGCATGTCGGCGCTGATTGATCTGGTGGCGAGAAAACCGGTTTGACTCGATTTTCACCACAGAGACACGGAGGCACGGAGAGAGAATAACCAGCCGAGTACACCCGCCCCGCCCATCAGGTGAGTTTCTCATTTTTTGAGACTCGTTAGACAGCCTCGCTGTTCTCCGTGTCTCTGTGGTTCAAAAGGATTTTTGGGTTAATTGCGCGGGCACTGCATGTCGGCGTCCAGCTTCATCCATCTCGCCAGCCATTCCTTTGCGCGCAAGCGAGCATGACGCGCAGCGATTTTTTCTTCCGGGCCCTGGTCCTGGCGGAAATCAAAGGCGCGGCGCGCCAGCGGGTACACCTGGTATTCCACCGGCACGCCGCGCTCCCACAGCGCATAAAACGCCCGGCCGCCAACAAACCGGCGTATCTCGAAGTCCTCCTCGCCGATCAGGAACAGCATGGGCGTGGTCAATTGCATGATTTCCGGCGCCACGCGGAACAGCTGATCGGGCTCTGGTGCATTCGGGTTCTGCATATGGCCGTAATAGCTTACGATGGCGGCGATGTCCTCGCCGCGCTTGGCGGCCAGTCTAATGGCGTAATACGGCCCGCGCGATTGGCCGACCAAGCCCACGGGCACCTTGCAGGCATCGGGATGTTGCATCAGGTAGTCCAGCCCGGCCTCCACATCCAGCTCGGTTTCCGGGTTGTGCTCGGCGGGCCAGCGCTCGATCATGCGGCCGGTTTGCCAGTCTGGGGCAACGGTCAGGAATCCCTGGCTGGCCAGTTCGCGGATATGGGTTTCCTCGGCGCTGTCCCAGCCGCGTTTGGCGTGGATAAAGAGCACTGGCGGAAATGGTCCCTTGCCCGGCGGCGCGACGACAGTGACCGGGACATCCGAGCCGTCGGCCGCCTTGATGGTGGTTTTGCTGACCCGTGCCTCGCCGCTGGAAAAGGCGGGGAAAGCAATGCCTGTCAATGTTAAGATGAGCAACCAGCCAAGTGCGTTTTTCATGTCTTCTCCTGTGCCAAGCAAGGTGCGTGTTTGATTGATGATAGCCCCAGCGTGCTGTTCGCGGATTAGTCCATCTTGACCAGTATTCCGGCTGCAATGTCTCTTCCATTCCATCGGGTCTTCCTCGCATTGTGGGTCTCCCTGGCGCTGCACGCGGCACTGATCGGCCTGGTGCGCGTATCGCCCCGCGTCACGGTCGTCCAGGAGCCGGTGCTGGATGTGCGGCTGGATGCGGCCGCGAAAAATCTTCCACAAGCGGTGGCGGTGCCCCTGCCGGATGCGCAGGCCGTATCGGAAACCTGGTCAGCCGTGCCGCTTATTCAACCGCAATTATCCGCATCGTCGCAACCAGAGCTCGTCCCGCCCGCCGTGCAGGAACCGCTGCCCAAGACCGCCACGACGTTGCCCGAGCCGCCGTCTAAAACTGCCACGCCAGCGTTACAGCCCGAAGCGCCACGTCCCAACAACCCCGAACCCGCCACCGCAGAGGCGGGCCCAAAAATCGACATTCCGCTGACGGTGGATGCGCAATACTACGGCGCAAAAGAACTTGACGTGCAGCCGCGCCCGCTACGCAAGATCGAACCGGCGTATCCGACCGAATACGAATCACGGAGCGTGAATGGCCACGTCATTCTGGAAATGCGAGTTGAGCATGACGGCGCGTTGAGCGACTTGAAAGTCGTCGAAGTTTCCCCTGCGGGATACGACGCCTTCTCGCGTGAAGCGCTGGCGGCTTTCAAAAACGCGCGCTTCATCCCCGCCAGGCGAAAGGGGCAGCAGGTTCGTGCGCTGTTTCGCGTCAAGGTGTTGTTCGAGGTGCGGGAATGAGTTTGCCTCGGTAAACGCTGATTAAATCAGTGTTTCCCCTATCTGCCGGCATTGGCAAACGTCGGCTCGTCACGGGGCAATAGTACCCACAGGCGGCCTTTCTGTTTCATCCGGCCAGCCTGTTCGCCGGCTTCATGGCCAAATCCCCAGAAGAAATCAGCGCGTACCGCGCCGCGAATGGCGCCGCCGGTGTCTTGCGCCACCATTAAACGGTTGAGTGGCTGGTTCGAGTTCGGGAAGGTGGTGGAAAGAAACACCGGCGCGCCCAGGGGGATGAATTTGGGGTCGATGGCCATCGAGCGGCCGGCAGTCAGCGGAACGCCCAGCGCGCCCAAGGGACCGTCGCCGTTGTTGGCAAGCTCGCGGAAAAACACCAGGCTGGGGTTGCTGTTGAGCAGCTCAGTCAACTTGTTCGGGTTGGCCGCGCCCCAAGCCTTGATGCCTTGCATGGACGCCTGTTCGAGTTTCAGTTCGCCGCGGTCGACCAGAATCTTGCCGATGGATTTGTAAGGGTGGCCATTCTGGTCGGCATAACCCACGCGCATGTGGGACCCATCTGGCAATTCGATGCGCCCAGACCCCTGGATTTGCAGGAAAAATAATTCCACCACATCCTCGGCATAAGCCAGCGGCCGACCCAGGAAGCCGCCATTGCCGCTGTCGATCTCGGCGCGGCTGAAATACGGCACCAGACGGTTGCCCTGCAATCGTCCGCGCAGCCGCATGTTCTTCAGTTCCGGGTAGAGGCTTGCCAAATCGACGGTGATCAGGTCGTCTGGCACGGCATAGACCGGATGGCGGGCTCTTGCGGTTTGCACGCGATCGCCCTTGAGCAGCGGTTCATAGTACCCAGTGATGGTGCCTTCCAACGTGTTGTCGGTATTGAATGCTTCGTAAGGCTGAAAGCGTTGCTCAAAAAATGTGCGCAGGGTTTTGTCGTCCGCGCCGTTGAGCGCTTGCGCTTCGGTGCACACCCTCATCCAGCCTGGACGACTCCTCAGCTTTGCGCAGCTGCGCAGAAAGGCCGGCCAGGATTGAGTCAGAAGGTCATCCTGCCAGTTGGTGAGCGCAGTCCATTCCACCGGTCGTAACTGCGATAGCGGTGCGGGAGGGGGTGGCAGGGAGGGCGTTGTGGCAGGCGGCGTGGGCGGGGAGGGCGTGGCGGGCGGGATGGGTTGTTGCGCCGGGATAGCCGGAGTCTTGGCTGGGCCGGGCTGAGGCGGAGGCGTGGTCGCGCAGGCGGAAAGCAGCAACACACCGGCGAGACTTGTCAAAAAACCGACGGATGGGGATAGTACGTGCAGGTTCATTTCTGGGAGTATAAATCGTGCCGGTTGCAAACGAGAGTGCGGGGCTTTTCTGGCTGTTGCTGGAGGCCGGGATCGCCTTGGGTTTGTTGTTGTTCATCGTCTGGTGGACGATGAAGAAGTAATTATCTGTCGAATATGCCCCTTACTTGGTGTTTCGCAGGCGCGAAATCATCGGGGCTTTGCATATCAAGGTGCGTTGCGTCTAATGGCCGTTAATGCAGCACCCTTGGCATCGAGAGCGTGAATTCGGGAATTTCCGCGTCGAATTTCTGCCCGTTTTCCGAAACCATCTGATAGCTGCCGTGCATGGTGCCGACCGGCGTTGCCAGCGATGTCCCGCTGGTGTATTCAAATGATTCGCCCGGACGCAGGAAGGGCTGCTCGCCCACCACGCCCAGGCCGCGCACCTCCTGGATGCGGTTTTCCGCATCGGTAATGATCCAGTGGCGCGAAATCAGTTGCGCGGCCTCGGTACCGGTATTGGCAATGGTGATGGTGTAGGCGAACACGTAACGGTCGCTTTCGGGATCGCTTTGCTCCGGAATATAGGCAGTGTTGACGTGGATGTGGATATCGTATTTTTTGCTTTCGGTCATGGCGCGTGGGGTGGTAACGAGTTACCGGCATTGTATCCAAAGCCGGTCATGGATAGCGGGCCAACTGGGTTAAAATAAGCACTTTGCAGAAATCATATTCCGGAGCCGCTCATGACTTACCGTATTGCCCCTTCGATCCTGTCAGCCAATTTCGCCAAGCTGGGCGAGGAAGTCGACAACGTGCTGAAATCCGGTGCCGACATCGTCCACTTCGACGTGATGGACAACCACTACGTGCCCAACCTCACCATCGGCCCGCTGGTCTGCGAGGCGCTGCGCAAGCACGGCGTCACCGCGCCCATCGACGTGCACCTCATGGTCAAGCCCGTGGACCGCATCATTCCCGACTTTGCCAAGGCGGGCGCCACCTACATCACCTTTCACCCGGAAGCCAGCGAGCACATCGACCGCACCATTGGCCTGATCCGCGAAAACGGCTGCAAGCCCGGCCTGGTGTTCAACCCGGCCACGCCGCTGGACGTGCTCGAATACACGCTCGACAAGATCGACATGGTGCTGCTGATGAGCGTGAACCCCGGCTTCGGCGGTCAGAAGTTCATCCCCTACGTGCTGGACAAGGCCCGTGCGGTGAAGAAGATGATCGACGAGCGCGGTCTCTCCGTAAACATCGAAATCGACGGTGGTGTCGGCCCGGCCAACATCGCCGAAGTGGCCAGAGCGGGTGTCGATACCTTCGTGGCGGGCTCCGCCGTGTTTGGCGCCGCCAAGGACAGCGATCCGCAGCGCTATAACAGCATCATCGCCGCCATGCGCGCCGAACTCGCCAAAGTCTGAATTTTTACAAAGAGGACATGAGGACAAGAGGAAAAACGGGGAGAAGTACTCCTGTCCTCTTGTCCTCTTCGTTCAAGAAGTTATGAAAAATACTGTGCAATTCCCGATCAACATCAAAGCCGTTGTCATCGACCTCGACGGCACCCTGTTGCACACGGCGCCCGATCTGGCCGCGGCCGCCCAGCGCATGGCAGCGGAGTTGAAGCTTCCGCCCATCGACGAGGCCACCGTCAAGACCTACATCGGCAACGGCGTCTCGCGCCTGGTCAAGCGCGTGCTGACCCGCGACATGCAGGCCGAACCCGATGCGGTGCTGTTTGCCAGAGCGCTGCCGGTGTTCGAGAAGCATTACCTCGAAGGCGTCAGCCGCCAAAGTCATCCCTTCCATGGCGTGCCCGAGGGGCTGGTGGCGCTCAAGGCAGCTGGCTATCGCCTGGGCTGCATCACCAACAAGGCGGAAAAGTTCACGCTGCCGCTGCTGAAAGATACCGGGCTCGCCAATTTCTTCGAGATCATCCTTTCCGGTGACCTGTTGCCGAAGAAAAAGCCCGACCCCATGCCGCTGTTGCATGCCTGCGAGGAGTTCGGCATCCAGCCCGGCGAATTGCTGCTGATCGGGGATTCGCTCAACGATACCCAGGCCGCGCGCGCGGCGGGCTGCCATGTCTTCGTCGTGCCCTACGGCTACAACCGTGGCCGCCCGGTGGAAGAACTCGATGCCGACGCCGTGGTGCCCAGCCTGATCGATGCAGTTAAGCTGGTTACGCCAAAAACCTGACGCAGAGGCGCCAAGACGCAGAGAAAACCGGCCGAAAAAGAATGCACTGTCATCCCCCCCCACACATCAATTTTGCCGTCGTCATCAAAACTGCATCTCAAGGTTTTATTGAAGTTCTCTGCGCCTTTGCGCCTCTGCGTCGGGTGTTCAAATGACTGAAACCGAATTCAACGAACTTGCCCGGCAGGGCTTTAACCGCATCCCGCTGATGCGGGAATTGCCGGCCGATCTCGACACCCCGCTGGCGCTGTATCTCAAGCTTGCCAACGCACCGTATTCCTACCTGCTGGAATCCGTGCAGGGCGGCGAGCGCTTCGGCCGCTATTCCATCATCGGGTTGCCGGCACAAACAGTGATTCGCGTCCGGCGGCACACCGTCACGGTCGAAACCGGCGGACAGGTTGTCGAGACGCACGAAACCGCCGATCCGCTGGACTTCATCGAAAGCCGTCTGGCCCAGTTCAAGGCCGCGCCGCTGCCGGGCTTGCCGCGTTTTTCCGGCGGGCTGGCCGGCTACTTCGGCTACGACACCATCCGCTATATAGAAAAGCGGCTGGCGGAAGGAAACAAACCCGATACCCTGCATACGCCAGACATCCTGTTGCTGCTGTCGGACGAGCTGGCGGTGGTGGACAACCTCTCGGGCACCCTGTCGCTGATCGTCTACGCCGATCCCATGCAGCCCGATGCCTATCAAGCCGCGTGTCAGCGTCTGGACGCGTATGCCGACAAACTCGCGAAACCGCTGATAGCGCCGCGCGCCGAGAGCATCGAGCCCGCCGAGGCCGTATCCGAATTCGGCGAGGCCGCTTTCAAGGCAGCAGTCAATCGAGCCAAGCAATACATCGTCGACGGCGACATCATGCAGGTCGTGCTGTCGCAGCGCATGAGCCGACCCTATGCCGCCAGCCCGCTGACTCTTTACCGGGCGTTGCGCAGCCTCAATCCTTCTCCCTACATGTTTTATTACGACATGGGCGACCACCACGTGGTGGGCTCCTCGCCGGAAATCCTCGTGCGCAAGGAAGGCGAGTCCGCCACGGTCAGGCCGATTGCCGGCACCCGTCCGCGCGGCCGCGACCGCGAGCACGACCTGGCGCTGGAAAAGGACCTGCTGGCCGACCCCAAGGAATGCGCCGAACATTTGCAGCTGCTGGATCTGGGGCGCAACGATCTGGGCCGTGTGGCGAAGACGGGTTCGGTCATGGTCACGGAAAACATGACCATCGAACGCTATTCGCATGTCATGCACATTGTTTCCAATGTCGACGCGCAGCTCAAGCCGGGACTGAGTTCCATGGATGTCTTGCGCGCCACCTTCCCGGCTGGAACGGTTTCCGGCGCGCCCAAGGTAAGGGCGATGGAAATCATCGACAAACTGGAACCCACCAAACGCGGCATCTATGCCGGTGCGGTGGGCTACCTGGGATTCAACGGCGACATGGATCTTGCCATTGCCATCCGCACCGCAGTCATCAAGGACAAAACACTATACGTACAGGCAGGAGCGGGTATCGTGGCGGATTCCGTGCCGGACAATGAATGGGAAGAAACCCGCAACAAGGCCCGTGCCGTGGTGAAGGCGGCGGAGCTTACGCAAACAGCCTAAACCTGACGCAGAGACGCAAAGACGCAAAGAAAACCTTGTGGGCCATGAAGTCGAAATAAACGAGTTGTCTCAGGCGGTAATCGGGGCTGCGATAGAAGTTCATAGAACGCTTGGGCCAGGTCTTCTTGAGTCCATCTATGAAGCTGCCCTGCTGCATGAACTGGGTACACGGGGTATTGCGACGAAAGCACAGGTTGCTTTGCCGGTGATTTACAAGCAGGCCAGACTAGGGGAAGGTTACCGAATCGACTTGCTTGTTGAGGACAGATTGGTCGTTGAGATTAAAGCAGTTGAGAATCCGATTCCGCTGTTCGAAGCGCAATTGCCGACGTATCTTCGGTTATCGGGCAAATCGCTTGGGTTGCTGATCAATTTCAATGTTCCGGTGCTGAAAAGTGGCATCAAGCGAGTGGTAAATGGCTTGTAAAATACATTGTCTCTGCGTCTTTGCGCCTCTGCGTCAAAGGGTTTCCCCATGCTCCTGATGATCGACAACTACGACAGCTTTACCTACAACCTCGTGCAGTATTTCGGCGAGCTGGGTGAAG
>CAZVBY010000014.1:0-1707 GCA_964625895.1 uncultured Thiobacillus sp. | reverse complement strand
AACTACGACAGCTTTACCTACAACCTCGTGCAGTATTTCGGCGAGCTGGGTGAAGACGTGAAGGTGATCCGCAACGACGAGATCGATCTTCCCGGCGTGGCCGCGCTCAAGCCGGACCACATCGTGATTTCGCCCGGCCCCTGCACGCCCAACGAAGCGGGCATTTCCGTGCCGCTGATCAGGGAATTTGCCGGCAAGGTCCCATTGTTGGGGGTTTGTCTGGGGCATCAAAGCATCGGTCAGGCCTTTGGCGGCAAGATTGTTCATGCCATGGAGTTGATGCACGGCAAGACCTCCATGATCCAGCACAAGGACATGGGCGTGTTCAAGGGTCTGCCCAACCCGTTCCGCGCCACGCGCTATCACTCGCTGGTCATCGAGCGCGAAACCCTGCCCGATTGTCTGGAAATTACCGCCTGGACGGACGACGGCGAAATCATGGGCGTGCGACATAAAACTTTGGTCGTGGAAGGCGTGCAGTTTCATCCCGAATCCATCCTCACCGAACACGGCCACGCCATGCTGGCGAATTTTCTGAAGGAGCGAGTCTGATGCAATACAAGGATATCCTCACTCTGTTGCTCGATCGTCAGGACTTGCCCCGCGAAGCCATGCTGATCGCCATGCGCGCGCTCATGGGCGGCGAATGGTCGCCCGCGCAGATCGCCGGGTTTCTTGTTGCGCTGCGAATGAAGGGCGAAAGCGTCACTGAAATTGCTGCCGCGGCCGAAGTCATGCGCGAGTTGTCCACCAAGGTGCCGTTGTCTGGCGTGGATTATCTGGTGGATACCTGCGGCACCGGCGGTGATGGGGCGCATACCTTCAATATCTCCACCGCGGCCGCATTCGTGGCGGCCGCCTGCGGCGCCAGGGTTGCCAAGCACGGCGGGCGTTCAGTGTCGTCCACCTCCGGCAGTGCCGATGTGCTCGAAGCGCTGGGCGTCAATGTCAATCTGGGCCCCGAGAAAGTCGCGCAGGCCGTGAGGGAAATCGGCGTCGGCTTCATGTTCGCGCCCAATCATCATTCCGCCATGAAATTTGCCGCCCCGGTACGCAAGGAGCTGGGCGTCCGCACACTATTTAATATGTTGGGCCCGCTGACCAATCCCGCCGGTGCGCCCAACCAGGTCATGGGTGTGTTCAACCGTGATCTGACCGGCAAGCTGGCGCGGGTTTTGAAGGAACTTGGCAGCCGCCACGTGCTGGTTGTCCATGCCGAAGAAGGTCTAGACGAAATCAGCCTCGCCAGCCCGACTTTTGTGGCCGAGCTCAAGGACGGCCACGTTTCCGAATATGAGCTCGAACCCGGCCTGTTCGGCTTGCCGCAGGTGGCCGCGAGCGATCTGGTGGTGAACGGCAAGGACGAGGCCCTCGCCATGATCAAGGCCGCGCTGGGCGACATCCATGCCGGCGCTTCGGCCATCGTCGCCCTCAACGCCGGCGCGGCAATTTATGTATCGGGCAAGGCCGGCAGCCTGCAGGAAGGCGTTGCGCTGGCAAAAGCAGCGCTTTCTTCCGGCGCGGCGCTGGCAAAATTAGAGGACTACATCAATTTCAGCAACAAGATTGAACAATGAGGACAGGAGGACAAGAGGAAGAACTGATCAGGCTTGGCGAAGTTGTTATTGGCGCGGCGCTCATGGTTCATAGCCATCTTGGACCAGGCATGCTGGAAAGTGTTTATGAAACCTGCCTGGCTCATGAATT
>CAZVBY010000013.1:4103-22189 GCA_964625895.1 uncultured Thiobacillus sp. | reverse complement strand
GCAAACAACCGGCTTCGAGGCCATTCCAGCAGGAATGCCCTCTGACGCCCCGCACAACAACACCATGACCGACATTATTCAGCCAGCCGATGACAACCAGATGATTGCCGAGCGCCGCGAGAAGCTGGGCCGGCTTCGCGAAACCAGCCCTGCCTTCCCGAATGATTTTGAGCGCGTGCATTACGCCGGCAAGTTGCAGGATGCGTTTGGCGGACTGGAGAAGGCCGAACTCGAAGGCAAAAACATCGCGGTGCAACTGGCTGGCCGCATGATGCTGAAGCGCGTCATGGGCAAAGCGAGCTTCGCGACATTGCAGGATGTGAGCGGGCGCATCCAGGTTTATGTTTCCAATGATGTGACGGGCGAAGCCGCGCACGACGCCTTCAAGCACTGGGACATGGGCGACATTCTTGGTGTTTCGGGAACCCTGTTCAAAACCAACAAGGGCGAACTGACCATTCATGCCAGCGCCATCCGCCTGCTGTCCAAGTCCCTGCGCCCCTTGCCGGAAAAATTCCACGGCCTGACCGATCAGGAGCAGAAATACCGCCAGCGTTATGTCGATCTCATCATGGCGGAAGACACGCGCAAGACCTTCATGGCGCGCTCAAGAATCATCCAGGCCATTCGCGCGTTCATGGTCAAGCATGATTTCCTCGAAGTGGAAACGCCGATGATGCACCCCATCCCTGGCGGCGCGGCGGCCAAGCCTTTCATGACGCACCACAACGCGCTGGACATGGAACTGTTCCTGCGCATCGCGCCCGAGCTGTATCTGAAACGCCTGGTTGTCGGCGGCTTCGAAAAAGTCTTCGAAATCAACCGCAACTTCCGCAATGAAGGATTGAGCACGCGCCACAATCCGGAATTCACCATGATGGAGTTCTACGAGGCGTATCGCGATTACCGCTACCTGATGGATTTTACCGAGGCCATCATCCGCGACGCAGCGATGGCCGCCTGCGGCAGCGCTGTCGTCGAATACCAGGGCAACACCATTGACCTGTCCAAACCCTTCGACCGGCTGACCATTACCGGCGCGGTGATGAAATACCACCCGCAAACCACACTGGAACAACTCAACGACCGCGCGTGGCTGATCGACCAGTTCCATCAGCGCAAGGCCGCGTACAAGAAGCACGATGGCCTGGGTGGTTTGCAACTGACCTACTTCGAGGAAACCACCGAAGCACTGCTGGTGCAGCCCACCTTCATCATCGACTACCCGGCCGAAGTCTCGCCGCTGGCGCGCCGTTCGGACAAGCAGCCCGACATCACCGAACGTTTTGAACTGTTCATTACCGGCCGTGAAATGGCCAACGGCTTCTCCGAATTGAACGACCCCGAGGATCAGGCCGCGCGTTTTCTGGATCAAGTCAAGGCAAAAGAAGCGGGCGATGAAGAGGCCATGTACTACGATGCCGACTACATCCGCGCGCTGGAATACGGCCTGCCACCCACCGGTGGCTGCGGCATCGGCATCGACCGGCTGGTGATGCTGCTGACGGATTCGCCCAGCATACGAGATGTCATCCTGTTCCCGCACATGCGGCCGGAACAGAGCGCCTGAACCGTCAGGCCCGGACACACAGCCGGGCGCATCGCGGATTCCGACCTATCGGGCCCGGCCTTCTCAGACCTTGTCTTGCCGGCCTGTCGATACCAGTTGCATACCCTGACGTTTTGCGGGGTTCCTGGCTGACAGCACATGTTTGATGTCATGCCCGATCACCAGGCGAACACCGGCCTGGAGGGTATGGGTTTCGACATAAACCACACGCACCGGCAGCAGCCGGCCCAACCTGACCGCTTCTTCAGCAAATCCCCTGCGATACTCCACACGGGTGCGATGCTTGTCGAATGGCCGCAGGTCATGCGCGCTGATCGTGGCGAACCCGTATTGCGACAAAAGCCCTGCAAACTGTCGCGCCATGCCTTTGACCCCGTTGCCGTTCGCGACAGCTATCTGCATGCTTTCTACCAACCTGGATGGCTTCACAGCCGTTGCCGGAGCATGAATATCCCGCCCCAAAACCAGTCGAACCATGGTTGCACCCGCCAGTCTCTTGTTCTCGGTTAGCGCAGCCGCCGGCAGCAGCATCCTGAGCTTTCTGGCTTCCTGCGCCATGCCTGGTGCATATTCAATGCGTGTCCTGGGTTGAGCCCAGCCCGTGTAATTGCCGACACCCGCAATGGGATAGCCGCGATTAGCGATCATTCTGGAAACAGCGGTTGCAATCCCCTGAATGCCGTTGCCGTTCAACACCTCGACAGACGGCGGCGGACCGACCTGCACCGTGATCGGCCCGGCGCCCGCGGAAGCGGACTCGGCCAGCTGAGTCAAGGCCGGCGCCGGGCGAGCGGAAGGCATCTGCACATCCGGCATGGCTTGCCCCGCCGGTAACGCACTGCCAGACGGGTATTGCACGCTCAATCGCGTCTCGCCGGAAAACGCTTTGGCCGTCGACTCGCCCTGCATGGATGGTTGAACAGCTTGCAGGCTGGCGGTTGTTTCCGTCGCGCTTGCTGCCGCACCGGACAATTGCGCCGACAATGCGACAGGCTGCGCACTGTCCTGCAACGGACCCGGCGCGCCGGCATCGATCGCCGCAAGGCTGTCAACCGGGCGATGCGCATCGCGGAGTTGAGAAGGTGACGCCTTCACTTCCCCTGAGCGGCCATCTCTTCGAAGCGACGAAGAAGTAATTTGCGCCAGAAGCGGGGACGCATTCAACGACTCCTCCGTTACAGAAGGGGCATTCCGGGGATTGGCCGTTTCCTTTACACCGGCAGGCGTCGCAGACGATATGGCGACACGGCCGCCTTTGCCGGCGGCAAGCATCTGTCCGGAAGGCATGTCCTCGGTAAACGTCGTGCCGGCTGCTTCCGTCGGCCTCATCATGGCAACGACCACCACCGGCTGCGACAAGTCGGGTTGAGAAGGCGACGGCTGCGGTTGCGCTTCAGTAGCGCTGCCCAACGACAGCGCATAAACCTGCGGCGACACCTGCGTCATGCGCACCGGGGTCGTGTCAGCGTTACGGATTTCAATGGTCGGCGATGCGGATTTCTCCTGTCGCGCCTGCGTATCGGCCGCTTCCGCCACCTGAAGATTGGCCGCCTCGCCCATGACAAGGCGGATATTGTCGCGCGCACGCGTATTCATCGGCTCGATCCGCAGCGCCTGCCGGTAGGCCGCCACGGATTGGGCGCGCTCACCACGCAACCAGTGAATGTACCCAAGGTTGTTCTGCGTGAGCGCCTCGTTGGGCGCCAGGGCAGCCGCGGCCCTTAGCGCCGAAAGCGATTCGTCGTACTGGCCCAGGCTGGCATGGGTCACGCCGAGCGCCGTCAGGGTGCGGACATCCTGCGGCTGGAGCGCCAGCGCCTGCCGGTAAGCCTCCAGCGCAAGCTCGTAACGCATTTGCCCCTGGTAATAACGCCCCAGTTGATAATGCGCCTCCGGCCCGGCCTGCCCGTGCGTGACCTGCTGAACAGGCTTGATCTCCAGAACCGATGTCTTGCCGGACGGTTGCATGGAAGAACAACCCGCCGCCAACAGCACCGATGTCACTGCCATCGTCAAAGTCTTGATCCTGAACATGGCTTTCCTCCCTCGTTATTGATCCGAAACCCATGAACCTGAAAAACGTCCATAAGCTTGATCAACCCAAAATATCCCGCGCACCGCATCAGGTTTCGGACCAATCACCATCAAACCCCGGCGGGCGATGGACGGGAAGTTCAGCAACCTGAATTTCCCGTCCATCATCAATTTCCGGCCATGGCCGGCAACAGCACCCGGTAAATACTGATGAACGCGGGCCCGAGCAATACCAGCAACAGCGAAGGAAAAATGCAGAACACCAGCGGAAACAACAACTTCACCGGAATCTTGGCGGCCGCCTCTTCCGCGCGTTGCCGCCGGCGCGTGCGCAACATGTCGGCATGCACGCGCAGCGAATCGGCAATGCTCGTGCCGAAGCGGTCCGCCTGCACCAGCATGGTCACCAGTTGGTCAACCTCATCCACGCCGGTTCGCAAAGCCAGATTGCGCAGCGCGCGTTCCCGTGTCGAGCCGGCCCGCAGTTCGAGTCCCACCAGATGCAATTCATCCGCCAGCAAATCGCTTTTCAGGCGCATTTCCTGGGCCACCCTGGCAATTGCGGCATCCAGCCCCAAACCCGCCTCCACGCACACCATCATCAAATCGATCGCGTCTGGCAGATTCTCGAAAACTTCACGTTGCCGCACGAAAATCCGGCGCCGCAAGAAAAGATTGGGCAAGTAGTAACCCGCCGCCGCAAGCAGCAACAACATGGCAAGCAATCCACCCGTTTGCAGCGGAACAGAACGGATACCCGCATACAGCATGAACAAGCCGGGCAACAGAAAAGTCAGCAAGGTCTTGATGCCAAAAAACACCGCCGGTGCGGAAGGGCTGCGGAAACCCGCATGCATGAATCGCTGGCGCAATGGCGACTCTTCCCATCCTTCCTTGGGAAGGGAGAGGCGGCCCGCCGGGCCGAGCACATCCACCGCCTTCTGCTTCCATTTCTCGGCGGCAGGCGCGTCCGTACCGTCGATGGCAAACTTTCCTTCCTCGGACTTCAGCTTGCTCAAACGCTCTTGCGCCGGTTTTGGCGCAAATGCGCTCAACACGCCGTAAATCGCCAGGCTAACTGCGGCAAACACCAGAATCAGGATGAGAATTTGCGTACCGGTCATGATTTCATACCCTGATCTTGATAATGCGCCACATCCAGAAAATACCCAGAACCATCAACACGAGCGCCGTGAAAATCAGTTTCAGGCCAGCCGGGTCCTCCCACAAGGTGCGCATCATTGTCGGGTGAATGATGTAAATCACCAGCGCCAGGGCAAAAGGCAGCAAGGTCAAAATCCAGGCAGACAGCCGGCCCTCCGCCGAGAGAACGCGGATTTGCCCCAGCAGCTTGAAGCGGGCGCGCATCAGCGCGGAAAGATTATCGAGAAGCTCGGCCAGATTGCCGCCCGTATCCCGCTGAATCAGCACGGCAATGACGAAATAGCGCAAATCCGTGCTTGGCACGCGGGCCGCCAGATTCATCAGCGCATCCTGCATGGGAATGCCGTAATTCACTTCGTCGAAGGCGATCCTGAACTCCATCGAAATCGGCATGGGCGCCTCGCTGCCCACCATCTCGATCGCACTCGGGAAGGAATGCCCGGCCCGCAGGGCGCGCGACATCAGGTCAAGCGCATCGGGCAACTGCTGTTCGATGGTCAACAGCCGCTTCTTCTTCGCATTCAGCACATAAAGAAGCGGCAGGAGACCCGCGGCAACCGCCAGCAAAACGGCAATGGGCCAATACACATTCAGAAACAGCGCGCCAATCAGAATGCCGCCGAAAAGGAGAAGACTAAAGCCGATAAATTCCGCGACATTGATCCCCGTGCCCGACTGCAACAGCAATCTGTCCAACTGATGCAGCCTGGGAACTTGCTGAAGCACCCGGTCCAGCCGGGGCAGTTCGCTCAGCAGGCGCTCCTTGACGATGGACAGGTCGCCACCCGTCACATGCGCCCCTGCCGACATCGCCTGCAAACGCCGCTGAATGCGCCGGGCCTCCGGACCATGGGTCGAATTCCAGTAAAGATAGCCGCCTTCCAGCAACAGCACCACGGCCAGAAAGGCTGCAACGACAAAAATCAGGAACAGATAATCCATGATTGCCTATTCATAAGTCCTGGAAGGATCGAACATTTCATCATGCAATGGCACGCCGAACGTTTTCAGACGCTGCATGAATTTCGGCCGGATGCCTGTTGCGCGGAAATGCCCAAGCACCGTGCCATCCGCATCGATGCCGGTTTTTTCATAGGTGAATATTTCCTGCATGGTGATGACGTCTCCTTCCATGCCGGTAATTTCCTGGATGCTGAGCACCTTGCGCTTGCCATCGGTCATCCGCGATACCTGGATGACGACGCTGATCGCGGAACTGATCTGCTGACGCATCGCCTTGGGCGGCAGGTTCATGCCCGCCATGCCGACCATGTTTTCCAGCCGGGTAATCGCATCTCTCGGCGAATTGGCATGGATCGTCGTCATGGAACCCTCATGGCCGGTATTCATGGCCTGAAGCATGTCCAGCGCCTCGGCGCCGCGCACCTCGCCGATCACGATGCGGTCCGGCCGCATCCGCAGGCTGTTGCGAACCAGGGAACGTTGCGTGACCTCGCCCTTGCCTTCGATATTGGGCGGCCGCGTCTCCAGCCGGACAACATGCGGCTGCTGCATTTGCAATTCGGCCGCATCCTCGATGGTAATGACCCGTTCGCTGGCGGGAATGTATCCGGAAAGAATGTTCAGCAAGGTCGTCTTGCCGGATCCGGTGCCGCCCGAAACCAGAACATTTACCTTGGCCTTGACCAATCCGGACAACATTTCCGCCATTTCCGGAGTCAGCGTCTTATAGCCGATCAGATCCTGCATTTTCAGCGGAACCACCGCGAACCGGCGGATCGACAGCAGCGGGCCATCCAGCGCCAGCGGCGGAATGATGGCATTGACACGGGAGCCGTCCGGCAGACGCGCATCCACCATCGGGCTCGATTCATCCACGCGCCGTCCGATCCGGGAAACAATCTTGTCGATGATTTTCATCAGATGCGCGTTGCTGCCAAAGCGGATATCCGTCAGTTGCAACCTGCCAAAACGCTCGACATAGACCTGCTTGCAGGTATTGACCAGAATATCCGAGATGGTCGGGTCGGCGAGCAGCGGCTCCAGCGGCCCCAGACCCAGCACTTCGTTCTGGATATCGATGACCATGCGCTTGCGTTCACTGTCGTTGAGCGCCGCGCCATTTTCAGCAAGCAGGCGTTCGACCAGTTGCCGGATTTCGTCGCGCAGGCGCTCTTCCGGAATGGTTTCAATCGCCGCCAGGTCGATGCGGTCAAGCAGCTTGCTGTGCAGGGACGCTTTCAGGTCGTAATAGGTAGCGTCATCCTCAATGCTTGCGCCGGGCTGCGTGTAGGGAACCGATTCAGTTTGTTGACCACGCTGAATCTGCTCCAGTCGGTCTCTCAGTGATGACATGATCCGTTACCTCTTGTTCGTTGTTGCATCAAGCGCGGTTAAAAAAGAAACCTCTCTTCACCACGGGTCTGGCAGACGGTGCCAGTTCGCTTGCCATCTCCTCCAGCGCCCTGGAAACCGGGTCACGCGGCGCCAGTTTGGCAATGGGCACGCCCTGGTTCACAGAAGCGGCTACGGCTGCATAACTGTTCGGGATGGTGCGGAACGCCTTCAACCCCAGGGCAGACTCGGCATTGGACACCGTGATGTCGCCGCCCTTCTCCAACCGGTTAATCACCAGCCTCAACTTGCCGCTGTTGTAACCAAGGTTCGCCATGACGCGAGCCATGCGCTTGCAGTCGCGGATGAATGGCAGCGTCAACTGGATCACCATGAAAATCATTTCCGAGCGATCCAGCGCGCGCAGGCTCAGCGCATCCAGATTTCGTCCCACGTCCAGCACGATATAGTCGTAGTAACTGGAAGCGACGGTAATCAGCGTATCCAGATGTTCCGGCTTGATCAGGGCAATCTCTTCCACGTTTTCAGGCGCGGCCAGCACATGCAGATTGGGCGTCACCTGCATCATGCTCGCCGCAAGGAAAGCGCCGTCCAGCCGGTGGATTTGCTTGACCACATCCGCCAGCGTCGTTTGCGGACGCTGATCGGAAAGAAACAGACAGGCATCGCCGAATTGCAGATTGAGATCGATGACGGCCACCCGCTTCCTGCCGGACTCCGCAAGCGCGTAGGCGAAATTGCCGGCCAGAAAAGTCGCGCCGCTGCCTCCCTTGCAGGCCACCCAGGACATGATCTTGCCCTGGCTGCGTGGGGCGCTGGCCAGGTGCATGCGTTGCCGCACGCGATCGAGCGCATCAAACAACTGCGGCTGTTGCAGCGGCAACGGCAGCAACTCGCGGATGCCGATGCGCATGGCCTCGCGCATCAGCTCCGTGCCGGGGTGCTCGCAGAGCAGGATGACCGTCATTTGCGGATGCCGCGCCGTCACCGGCTCCAGCATACTGATATCGGAGGGCATGTCGCATCGCGACTCAATCAGCAAGATATCCGGCTGATCCTTGTCGGCAATCGCACCCGCCAGCGACAACTCCCCCCTCACTTCCGTAATCGTCATCCCCTCATCCCACTCGGTCAGCATGGGTTTGACAAAACACGGACCATCCACGGCGCTGAGAATCGAAGCTTTCAATTTTTTTCTTTCCAGGTAATCAAGATGTTCGCGTTTCATCAGCCAAAAGCCCTATGCATTCAGGCACACACCGGATTTGACTCCCCTGTTCCGTTGACGCTTTCCAGGCTTTCCGCCGGCAATGTCGTCGTAAAAGAAGGAATCGTCACCGTAAAGGAAAAGGGAAACAGCAAATTGATTTGGTAATCCGACGCGCCCACCCCGCTGCCCACCCCCACCCGCACGCGGTTACAGGGCGTTGCCCCTCCAACCGTGCAGCCGGCTGGTTGATAATTCACCCCGATCATGGCGTCGGTCAGATTTGGTGCGATGGTCCGCATTCTGGCCTTGATCGCCGTATCGTTCAGATCGCAGACGACCGCCACCCGCGCGCCCAGCCGCGTGGCCTCCGCCACCGAATTGAGCGTGAACAGCCAGCGGCCGAATTCCATGATGCCCACCAGAATGGTCAGAAACAGCATCGCCACAATTGCGAACTCCACTGCCGCCGCGCCGCGCTGTGTGTATTTTCTGACTGGCTGGATCGTTCTCATTTCGCCTCCTAGATCACCTGTTGCATGGTGATGTGAATGCGGCCGAAATTGATGCTCGGCGAGGCGGAAACATACGGCGCAAGAAAATTGAAAGCGTAGGCCGTGCCGTAGGGCGCGCCGCCCCCCAGGTTGACCGTCACCAGATTGATCGCCCCGCTGCCTGTTGGGACTGCGTTATGAAGCTCTCCCGGGCAAGCCGAAGCATTAAGCCGGTCACAGACCGATACCATGGAAAGCGTCAGCCCCGGCAGCAAGGGTTGCCCGCTTCCCGCCGCATTGCCATACACCACCATATTCCTCGCTGCCGTTTGCGCGGTCTCGTCGCCTGGCGAAACCGTCGTCAGATACCGCGCGCCATCGCGCACCGCCTTCACCAGCGTGTCGTACTGATAAATGGCGCGGCCGAACTCGGTAATCCCAAAAGCGATCATCAGCAAAGGCACCAGCAGGATCGCCATTTCCACTGCGATAGCGCCGCCTTGCTCTTGCCTGATCCGTGTTTTCACGATCTTCACCTTCCTTGCCTATTGCACCAGCACCGGGATTCTTGGCCCGATGCCGGTTCCCGTCCCGCTGCCAAAGGTGCTGCACGGGCTGCCCGGATCGCTCGCCAGACCCACGTATTCCATGCGAACGGTATCGCCTGGCGAGCCGATGGGATGCAGCATCAGCACGCACGCCACATTCTGGATCGGTGCCTGATGGTTGGTCGTTTCCCAATTGGCGCAATTGATGATGGGCGCGCTGACCAGCCGGCGGTCCGCCCCCAGCGTGCCATGCGTGCCGCTCGTGCCGCCGCTGGAAACGTTATAGGCATTGCCAATGCCCAGCCCGGTAATGCCGTTGCCAATCGTTGGATTGCCGCCCGCGCCGATGCCGTTGTTGTAATTGCGCCGCTCGACCCGTTTGGTATTGAAATTGGCCGCGCCCGCAACCGGGCTGGTGCCCGTGCGGGCATTCAACTGGCTGGGCCAGTTGGTCGGCGTATAGGCATAGCCCGTAAAGTCCGTCGCTGCCGTGGTCGCCTGCGGATTGCCTGCGCCGCCTTGATACAGGCCAAAGCGCGAGTTCCAGGATTTCGCCGCCGCATTGCCCAGGTTACCCGGCTTGCCCACTTGCAAGCCCACCGCCGCGCCGCAGAAACCGCCGCCTTCCAGCAGGCAGCCCAACTCGGCAGTGCCGCCCCCCGTGCACGGCGGATTGCCGGGACTGGTTGGCGTGAAATCGATCCAGTTAAAGCTGCCCGTGCTGCCGCCGCCGGCATCAAACCGGCCGCTGTACCAACTGCCGGGGCAGTGCCCATAAGCGCTGGGCGCGCCGCCGCCCGGGCAACTCGCCGGCGGGGTGGTGTTGGTGCAAAAACCCAGCGGGATGAGGCAGGCCACCTGCGACTGTCGCAGGGTCGCCACCGCATAGGCACCCACCGTCTGCGGGCCGATATTCACGCCCGGCAGCAGGTTCAATACCTGGATGAAATAGGTATTGATGTTGTTCATCGGCATGGTGCACATGGCGTATCTCGCCGTGCTGGCCACCGCGCCGCCGGCGATGGTGCGGTAACTGGAATTGGGGCTTAACACCGGACTGAAGCTGATGTCGGCGGTGGTAAAGTTCAGCGCCGTGCCCTGGAAGCTGGCGCTGTTGCGGTTGCCCACCGTCGAGCCGGTCGCCACCCCGCGCGTCAGCGCATCGGCCGTGCCGTTCAACTCCTGCGCTGCCGCCAGCGCGCAGGCATCCGTGGCGTTTTGCAACTCGGTCTTGATGACGAACATCCGTCCCAGATCGATCACCAGACCCAGAAAGCCGATCAGCACGACAATGGCCAGGCCGGTCACAATCGCCACTGCCCCGCCCTGGCGGGATTTGAGGGGAACGTATCGCTTGGTCATTTCCGCCTCCATCAATATTCATCCCCTGGCTTATTGGCCTCCGCCGCCTCCCGATCCGCCGCTGACTCCTCCGCCAATATTGATAACCGTTGCCGGTGGCGGCGGCGTCTTCAGTGATTCGTGATACGCATCGATCACCAGACTGCCTTCCTTGCCGCTCAGGCCGGTCACCGGATCGGTATTGCGCGATGCATCGGGATTGAGTGTTTGCTGCGCCTTGGCCATGTTCACTGCCTGACCAAAATATTTGTCCAGATGCGGCGTCGTCGTGTCGGGCGGCGTGGCGCAACCGGATGCCAGCACCACCGTCGAAGCAGCCAGCAGTTTGAATAATGTGTGTTGCATGGCTTTCTCCCTTATCGCATTTCAAAACCGCCAGTGGGAACCACCGCTTTTGACGCGCCATCGTTTGGCGGCGGCGTGCCTTCCATCTTGCCTTGCAGGAAATATTCGGCACGGCTCGGCGCATGATAGTGATCCGTGGGCAGCGCGTAATTCGGCGGCAGCGGCTTGACCAGTCGCGGCGTCACCACGAACATCAGCTCGGTCTTGTCATTCTGGAACTCGCTCGAGCGGAACAGCGCGCCCAGGATCGGAATCTCGCCCAGAATCGGGAAGCGCTTGACCGTTTCGGTCACGTTGTTCTTGATCAGCCCGGCAATCGCAAAGCTCTGCCCGTCGTTCAACTGCACGGTGGTTTCCGCGTTGCGCACCGAAAAACTCGGCAACACCGAAGTCACCCCGTCGATGGTCACGAACGGATTACCCGTCTGCGACAGCTCGGAAACCTCCGGCGCCACTTTCAGGTTGATGCGTCCGCCATCCAGCACGGTCGGCGTAAACGCCAGCCGCACGCCAAAGTCGCGCTCTTCCAGGGTGATGGTGCGGCCGCCCAGGTTGTTGCCTTCATTGGCAACGGGAATGAAAATCCTGCCGCCCGCCAGGAACTTGCCGGTCTGCCCGCTGATGGCCATGATGTTGGGCTCGGCCAGGATCTTGATGAGGCCGTCTTCCTTGGCTGCATCGATGGTCAGGCCCTTGAGCGCCCCGCGCGACAGGCTGATCACCCCGCCGCTTTCCGTCAAAAATTGCGACAGGATGCCTGCCGACCACCCGCCGCTCGCGGATTTCATGTCGAATTCCGCGCCCAGCTTGTCCAGCAGCTTCTTGGAAATTTCTGCCACCTTCACTTCCAGCATCACCTGCTGCGCCGCCCTGATTCTGAGCATGTTGACGATGCGCGCGCCCGCGGCGCGAACGCTGGCACCGGCGTCGCGTCCGCCTGTCAGGCTCACGCTGACCGCCTTGTCGCCGCCGGGCATTTGCACATCCGTCACCAGATGGCGGTTGAACTTGCGGATGAACGCATCGGCGATGGAAACCGCCTGGTCGGCCTTGATCGCATCCGACACCTCGCCCTTGAGGATGACCGAATCAAACGCGACATCGACCATGATGCCCTGCTCGTCCGGCATGATCTGGCGCATGCGCGACTGCAACGCGGCCGCGTCGATGTTGACCGTGATATCCATCACCGTCGCCACGCCGTTGCGGCTCCAGACGATGAGATTGGTGCTGCCGATGTCCTTGCCCAGCAGATAGATTTCGCGCGGATTGATCAAGGTCACGTCCGCCACCACCGGGTTGCCCACCGAAATGCGCTCCGCCGGCACCGGCAGCCGCAGGATGGTCGACTTGCCGATGACGAGCATCATCGGCGGCGCCACTTCGGTCATGGTCGATTCCGGGCCGGAGCCTGGCGCTTCCAGCATTTTTCCGGCCGGCGCGGCGTACGCTGCCGGCCCCGCCAACATGATGGACCACGCCAGCGCGATCAGCATCTTGCCCTGTCTGTTCATTTTGCTCTCCCAGAATGCCATTCGGATTTCCTCAGCGTCCCGTCAAAACTGCAACTGCGACTTGTCCAGGCCCTTGATCACCTCCACCGTATCCTTCGCCTCCGGAAGGGGCTGCGCCACCACAGGCTCGGGGATCACTTTCACATCCATCATCGAAGCCACGCCGCCCTTGCTCCAGATGATCAGGTTGGTGGCGCCGGCAGCCTTGCCCAGCACATAAATTTCCTTCGGGTTGATCGGCGTGATGTCCGCCACCGCCGGATTACCCACCGCCACGCGCGCCGCCGGCGTTTCCAGACGCAGAATGGTGGACTTGTTCACCAGCAGCGTCAGCGGCGGCAACACCTCCGTGCTGTAGGAAGCGAGCGGGTCGACCTTTTCCACCTTGCCCGGTTTGTCCGCGGCCTGCGCCTGCCCGGCCATGAACAGCATCGCTGCCGCCAGCGCGGACAACAACGCCATGCCGACTGCCGATTTTCCGGTTTCCCTATGCATCGTCTTCATCATCATTCCCCTATTGCTGCTGTGACTGAAATTCGACTTCGGAGCGGTTCAAGCCCTTGATCACCTCGATCCGCATGTTCTCGCCTGCGGGCGGCGTCACCTTCACCACCACCTGCGGCGGCCGCTGCGCCGGTTTGCGCGGCGCCTGGGCAGCCCTGGCTGGCGCCGCCTTTGGCGCCGGGGCGGGCTCACCCAGCAATTCGCGCTTGCGGATGCCCGCCGTGCGGGTATCTTCCTTGTCGATCTGGTTGCGCAAGGCCAGCGACAGATTGCCCACGCTGCGCGCCAGATCCAGCTTTTCCGCTTCTTCCGGCGTCACTTCCAGCGTCACCGCGTTCACCACTTTCGGCTTGGTCTCGTCGCGGCTCGCCTCCTGCGCCACCGCCAGCACCAGGATGTTTTCCAGCACGATTTTCGACACCGTGCGTTCCTGTTCGTCCTCGGTGTTGACCATGATGTCCACGTAGCTGCCGGGCAGCGCGAATCCCGCCACGCCCACCACCTCGTTGACCTTGACCGTGATCGCCCGCTTGCCCTGCGCGATGACCGCCGACAGGCCGCCCTTGGTGCCCAGCGGCGCCAGCTTGCTTTCCAGCAGCGGCTCGCCACGCAACACCGAGGTCTTCACCACGCGGCCTTCCAGCGCCTTGGCGTCCTTCAACGCGCCTTGGGGAATGCTGCCGGCAGGCCACTCCACTGTCATCAACATGTCGGGTGTCAGTTCCGCGCCAAGCTGGACGTCGCGCGCCGCCGCCACGACCTTGTTCGTCATCACCTCGCTGCGCTGGCCCAGCCAGCGCGCCGCCAGCGCCACCGCCAGCGCCCCCAGCAGCAGCGCGATGAACAGCATGATGATTGCGCGCGTGTTTTTCATTGCCCTCTCCTTGTTTTCTGTTCTTGCCCGGCGTTCACACTCTCACGAAATAATTGCTCCACGCCCAATCCAGCAACTCCGTCGTCATTTCCGGCCGCAGGTTGCGAAACCGCGCCTGGTCGCGCAACTGGCCCAACAGATCGCGCGGCGTGCAGGCCAGCAGCGGGCGGTGTTCCTGCTCGTGCCGGTTGAGCACATAGGCCAGCCCTTTTTCTTCGAACGGCACTTCCATCATCTCGCACACCTGGCGGAAGATCGCGCCGTAATCCTGCGCATCGAGCGGCCCTACATATATCTTATAGCCCAGCCGGCGCAGGAATGCTTCATCCGCGAGGCTTGCCGGCTCGAGGTTGGTGCTGAAAATCAGATTCACATCGAACGGCACCTGAAACTTGCTGCCGGTATGCAGCGCGAGATAATCCACCTGCCGGTCCATCGGCACGATCCAGCGGTTCATGATGGCGCGCGGCTCGGCAAGCTGCCGGCCCAGATCGTCGATGATGAGCAGGCCGTTGTTCGCCTTCATCTGCGGCGGCGCGCTGTAGTAACGCGCCTCGGCGTCAAACTGCAAATCCAGCATGTCCAGCGTCAACTCGCCGCCGCTCAGCACCACCGGGCGATCGCAATACACCCAGCGCGCATCGCTCGCCATCCTGCGCTCCAGCGGACTGCGGCGCGCATCGTTTTCCTCTCTGGGGCGATGCACCAGCGGGTCGTACACCTGGACGATTTCGCCATCCACCAGCAACGCATGCGGCACGTAAATCCCGCCCGCCATCAAGCCGACCAGATGCTCGGCGATGAATGTCTTGCCCGCGCCGGCCGGGCCGTACACGAACACCGCGCGGCCCGAATTCATCGCCGCGCCAAACTGGTCCAGCAACGAAGGCTTGACCACGATGCCGTCGAACACCCGGTAAATCAGATCGCGCGTAATGCGCGCGCCCGACATGGATTGCGCCGCAACCTGCCGCACATAGTGTCGCAGGCTCACCGGCGCCGGGCCGGCGTACTGGCTGCGCTGCATGGATTGCCCGGCGCGTTCGCGGCCCAGGTCCGTCAGCGTAAACGTGAAATCCTTGCCCGCGTGATGCACCGGATCGCCATGCGAACGCGGCTGCACTTCGATGAGCCGCTCCGCGCGCATGAAATCCAGCACCGGCTCCATCACGCCCGGCAGCAGGCAAATGCGCGACAGCAAATCGCTTTGCTTCAACGCGCCGCCCTTGAAGAGGATTTTCGCCGCCAGTTCCACCAGCGAAAAAAATGGCAGCCCCGTCTGTTCCACGTTTTCCGGCGAAACCGGAGGCGGGCAGGCCGGCAGGTTGCCGGCGAACAGATCGGCCAATACGGGGGACGGATTGCTCGTGCTCATAGCAGGCTGACTCCCAGCTCGCGCATGACCAGAAACACCGTCATGCCCGATGCAATCGCCACCGCATACGGCAGCTTGGCGCCGGATGGCGCATCGGAAAAGTCCGGCATGTTGTGCAACTGCACGCTGGCGGCGGCGGAATAAAACAGCGTGCGCACATTGCCCAGCACCTTGCGCAGCACGCCGCGTTGCAGCGCGAACAACAGCGCCAGCACGCCGCCCGCCAGCAGCACCCACAACGCCGATTCAACCGTATTGAGCGGCCCCAGAAACGCGCCGCTCATGGCCATCAATTTGACATCGCCCGCGCCCATCGCGCGGAACGCATACATGGGAAGAAAACATGCCAGCCCGGTCAGCGCGCCCAGCAGCGCCGCTTTCAGGCCAATGCCCTGCGGCAACAATGCCGCCAGCGCGAGGCCCGTGGCCAGACCCGTTGCCGTCAACACATTGGGAATCCGCCTTGCGCGAATATCCGTGACTACTGCCGCAAAAAGAAACAGCAGCAGCAAAATGCCCATCCCTCTTGCAGTCATGCTTGCACTCCTCCGCGCCGCCGACCCTTATTTTCGCAAGCCGGACGCCCGCCGCCGGCCTGCTTCCTTGCCGCACCCGCTCTTTGGGCGCTGCCCTTGCTCTCCGCGTTATTTTTATGGCGACTCAGTTGCTGATCGCGTTATCAATGGTGGTGGAAATGTAGGTGTACATATTGATCATGTCCGTGCTCAACGCATTGAGCGCGCCAATGATCGCCACCGCGATCAGCGCAGCCAGCAAACCGTATTCAATCGCCGTCACCCCCGACGCATCCCGCCAGAAGCCGCGAATCCCTATTTTTATACACACAGGTTTCACACACATAGCCCGCCTCCGCTCGTTCGCTGACACGGCTGTTTCCCGCGGCTACACCGCGGGAAACATCCAGCCTATCTGCCCGGATTACGGGTTAGGGACGTTCTGCAACTCGCCGCCGATGTTGTCAAAAGTACGGTCAAGCTCGGTTCCAACAAGCCTTACAGCGGCAATAATCACCACCGCGATCAACGCAGCGATCAGGCCATATTCAATGGCGGTCACGCCTTCTTCGTCCTGCACAAACTGCTTGATGTTCATCCAAATGCTCATGATGCCCTCCTGAAAAAAACAACACATTGCGTTCCATCTTCCGGACCGGTATTGCATTCCCTGGATGGAACCTCCTCCTCGAGAAGCGAACTTCTCTCGATTTCAACATAAGCAATTTTCTTTCCAATGCAAGAAGAATGATTGCGGAAACGCCCGGTTTTTCAGGGTCTCCTCCAATTAACTTTTTGTTTACATTAAAGAATTTTGCTGAATTTTCTTGCAACCTCCGCGCAGGAAAATCGTCATCGACACGCACGCGTTCTGCCTTACCGCACACCACAGATCTTTGTGTAAACGAACTCGACATCGCGCGTCGCAGAATGCCGTGCCGGTCAGGCAAGCTGAAAGAATTCCTGGACGTGCCGGACCACGGCCGCCAGCGTTTCATACGCCGGCATCGCCCACCAGCTGAAAATATCCAGATCGAAGCCGATCTCGAGCACCGCGGCCAGCACCGCATACAGCCCCAGCAGCTTGACGAGGAAGGATTTGTTTTTGCTCATGCTAATCATGCATAGCAGATGATTCGCGCAGCGCCAGTACAATCTGGTTTTTGTGCCGCATCTGTTGCATGTCCCTCACGCCTGGCAACCTGATCGTTGACGACACCGGATTGCCCCGCAGCCCGGCGTATGGCGATGTGTATCACAGCGCCGACGGCGGGCTGCAACAGGCGCGTGCCGTGTTCTTGCAGGGCTGCGGCTTGCCGGATGCCTGGCAGGACACGCCGCGCTTCGTCGTGCTGGAAACGGGGTTCGGACTGGGGCTGAATTTTCTGGCGACCTGGGATGCGTTTCGCCAACATCCGGGCGCGTGCAAGGCGCTGCATTTCGTCTCGGTTGAAAAGCACCCGCTTTGCATGGAAACACTCGCCCATTGCCACGCGGCCTGGCCGGAACTTAACGCGCTGTCGCAACAACTCCGCAAGCAATGGCCGGTGCGGGTGGCCGGGTATCACCGGCTAGGTTTCGATGCAGGCCGCGTGCAGCTCACGCTGATTTTTGACGATGCCGAGGCCGCACTGAAACAGCTCGACGCGCAAGTGGATGCGATTTATCTGGATGGGTTTTCGCCTGTCAAAAACCCCGACATCTGGTCGCCCGCGATTCTGCAACGCCTGGGTCAACTGGCCGCGCCCCATGCACGGCTGGCCACCTGGTGCGTGGCGGGCGCCGTGCGCCAGGGCTTGCAGCAGGCGGGGTTCAGCGTGGCGCGCAAGCCCGGATTCGGCCGCAAGAATGAACGGCTGGAAGCGCGATTTTCTCCTCACTCCCACGAGGGAAGCGGCGCGGGGCAGAGGGTGGAACAAAAATCCGCCACCCTCATCGGCGCGGGCATTGCCGGCGTCTGCCTGGCCCACGCGCTTTGCCGGCGCGGCTGGCGGGTGACGCTCATCGACAGGCATCCTGCTCCGGCTATGGGCGCCTCGGGCAATCCGGCCGGGGTGGTGCGCCCGCAACTGACGCTGGACGAAAGTTTGAACGGGCGGCTATCGCGCCAGGCGTTTCTGCATACGGCTGGTTTTCTTTCGGAAATCGCCCGGCGCGCTTCGCGCAAATCCCCCCAACCCCCCTTTATCAAGGGGGGCTTGTTTTCCACCCCCCTGACTAAGGGCGGCTTGTTTTCCACCCCCCTGACTAAGGGCGGCTTGTTT
>CAZVBY010000013.1:0-4093 GCA_964625895.1 uncultured Thiobacillus sp. | reverse complement strand
CCACCCCCTTGATAAAGGGGGTCGCCCGAAGGGCGGGGGGATTTCTCGCCTCCCCCTTTGACATGGGGCTAAACAAAGCCCCCCTTGATAAAGGGGGGTTGGGGGGATTTTTGTCCATCTCGCATGATTTTTCGGGCGTGCTGCACCTTGCCCGCAACGACGAACAGGCCGAGCACATGCCGGCCATGCTGGCCGCGCATCAGTACCCGGATGATTTCGCGCAATGGGTCACGCAGGACGAGGCCAGCGCGCTGGCCGGCGCGCGCGTTGCCGCGGCGGGCCTGTATTTTCCGCACGGCGGCTGGATGAGCGGGCCGCGCATCGCTGCGGCCTTGCTGGCGCAGTGCGGCGAAAACCTGACGTGCCGGTTTGCCCATGCCGCCACGCGCCTGGAACAAACCGCGGACGGCTGGCGGGTGTGGGCGCACGATGCGCTGCTTGCGGAAAGCGGGACGGTGATTTTGGCCGGGGCGCACGAGGCCGCGCAATTTGCCCAGTTGCCCTTGACGCCGGTGCGCGGCCAGATCACCGCGCTGCCGGATGGCAGCCTGCCGGGCCTGAAAATCCCTGTAACGCGCGAAGGTTATGTGCTGCCCACGTTTGGCGGCATCGGCAATATCGGCGCGAGCTTTGCATTTGACGACGACGCCAGCCCCCGCGCCAGCGAACAGGCGGGCAATCTTGACCGCCTTGCCCGCCTGCTGGAGAAACCGCCCGCGTTTGATCCCGGCGCGCTGGCCGCGCGGGTGAGTTTTCGCGCCGCCACGCCGGACCGGCTGCCGCTGGCAGGCGCGGTGGCGGAAGACGGCGGCATCGTTTCACCGGAAACGTCTCTTGCGCATGTGCCGCGCAAACGCGGCCTGTATGCGCTGACCGGCCTGGGCGCGCGCGGCCTGACCTGGGCGCCGTTTCTTGCGGAGGCGCTGGCGGCCCGACTGGACGGCGAGCCATGGATGCTGCCGCGCGATTTGTGGAACGCGATGGACCCCGCACGTTTTTTGTTGCGCGATGTCAGAGGAAAAGCAAAATCAGCCAAATCATGAACGACAGAATTTCCCTTCCCATTTCCGGCATGACCTGCGCGGCTTGTTCCACCCGGCTGGAAAAGCAGTTGAACAAGCTGCCCGGCGTGGAGGCGGCGGTGAATCTGGCAAATGAAACCGCCACCATCCGTTTCCTGAGCGCTGAAACCACCAGGGAAAAGATTCTCGACGCGATCCGCAAATCCGGCTTTGACGTGCCGCCGCAGCAAGTCCTGCTGAAAATTTCCGGCATGACCTGCGCCAGTTGCGCGGCGCGCATCGAGCGCGTGGTGAACAAGCTGCCCGGCACGCAGATCAGCGTGAATCTGGCCGCCGAGACGGCGCGGCTGGTTTTGCAGCCGGGCGTGGGAGCGGAACCGGCGCTGGCCGCCATCCGCAAGACAGGTTACGACGCGCAAGCATGGGACGAACAGAACCGGGCGGAAGCGCACGCCCGCGCGGCGCGGGCCAGCCAGCGGGACTGGCTGGTTTTCTGGGCGGCGGTGGCGTTGACGCTGCCGCTGGTGTTGCCGATGCTGGGCACGCCGTTTGGCCATGCGCACGAATGGCTGCCGCGCTGGCTGCAATGGGTGCTGGCGACGCCGGTGCAGTTTGTCGCCGGCTGGCGGTTTTACCGGGGCGGGTTCAACGCGCTGCGCGGCGGCGGCGCCAACATGGATGTGTTGGTGGCGTTGGGCACCAGCATGGCCTGGGGGCTTTCCACTGCGGTCACTTTTCTGGGCCTGCACGATCAGCCGGTTTATTTCGAGGCGGGCGCGGCGGTGATTACACTGGTGTGGCTGGGCAAGCTGCTGGAAGCGCGCGCCAAGCGGCGCACGCTCGAAGCAATCGAGAAACTCCTGGCGCTGACCCCGCAGACCGCCTGGGTCGAGCGTAACGGCGCGTTTGCCGAAGTGCCGCTGCGCGAGATTCGCCCGGGGGACCGTCTGCGCGTGCGCCCGGGCGAACGCATCGCCGTGGACGGCACGGTGGTCGAGGGCGAGTCCGAGGTGGATGAATCCGCGCTCACGGGCGAATCGCTGCCGGTATTGAAGCGCAACGGCGACAAGACGTATGCCGCGACGCAAAACACGCTGGGCACGCTGGTTATTCGCGCGGAGGGCGTGGGCGAGCATTCGCGCATCGCCGAAATCATCCGCCTGACCGAAGCCGCGCAAGGCTCGAAAGCGCCGATACAAAAATTGGCCGACCGCGTTTCCGGCATTTTCGTGCCGGTGGTGATCGGGATTGCCTTGCTGACCCTGGTTGCCAGCGGGCTGTGGCTGTCCGACTGGGCGGAGGCGCTGATCCGCGCCGTGACCGTGCTGGTGATCGCCTGCCCGTGCGCGCTGGGACTGGCCACGCCCACGGCCATCATGGCGGGCACGGGGCGCGGGGCGCAGTTGGGCATTCTGTTCCGCAACGCGCAGGCGCTGGAAACCGCGGGACGGCTGAATGTGCTGGCCGTGGACAAGACCGGCACGCTGACCACCGGGCAGTTCGGCATCCAGGATTTGCTGCCCGCCGCAGGCGTAAACAAGGATGAATTGCTGGCTGTCGCGGCGGCAATCGAACAAGGATCGGAACATCCGCTGTCCAGGGCCATTACGCAGGCCGCGCAGGAACGGGGGCTTTCGCTGCCTGCGCTGACGCAATTTGCCGCCCTGCCCGGCCGTGGCGTGCAGGGTTTGCTGGACGGGCAGCCCGCGCTGGCCGGCACAAGGAATTTTTTGCTGCAAAACGGGATTGCGGGCATTGCCAGTCTGTCCGGGAGTACGGAAACATCGGTCGTGCAGGTGGCGAGGAATGGCCGTTATCTGGGGGCAATCACGCTGGCCGACACCGTGCGCGACAACACGGCGGCGGCGCTGGCCAGACTGAATGCGCTGGGCGTGCAAACCCTGATGTTGACGGGCGACAGCGATCCGCCCGCCCGTGCGGTGGCTGCGAGGCTGGACATCAAGGCATATCGCGCGCAGCAAACCCCGCAGGACAAGGCAACGGCCATCGCCGATTTTCAGCAGCGGAAGAAAATCGTGGGCATGGCAGGCGACGGCATCAACGATGCGCCGGCGCTGGCGCAGGCCGATGTGAGTTTCGCCATGGGCATGGGCGCGGATATCGCCAAGGAGACGGCCGACATTACGCTGGCACGCCATGACCTGGCCGGCCTGGCGGACACCATCGCGCTGTCGCGGGCGACGCTCGCCAAGATCCGGCAAAACCTGTTCTTTGCGTTTATTTACAACGTGTTGGGCATCCCGTTGGCGGCGCTGGGAATTTTAAGCCCGGTGTTTGCCGGCGCGGCGATGGCGATGAGTTCGGTGTCGGTGGTGACAAATGCGTTGCTGCTGAAGCGCTGGAAACCCTGACCCCCTGGCACTCAGGCGGCCAGACGGCTCGGATCGAAACGCCCGGGAACAGGCTCGGCAAGTTGATACAGGAACAGGATTTCTTCAGCCACGTCGGTCGGGAATCGTTGCCGGCTACCCTGTCCATCAAACATGAGGCTTTCCAGGTAGGACTGCCGTTGCGGCCGGTTCCAGAACGCGCACACGCCGGCCGCAATATGCGGATAGCAAATCTCGATCGCGGAAAGTGCCGGTACGTTCATATACCGACTCTAGCCTGTACCGGCCGCGGATGCAGGTGCGCCCGGCCAGAAATAACATTTGTTTACCCCGACCCTACCTGGCTGGCGGGATACGGGCGTCCGAAGCCGTCCAGACGTCTGTGCCGCGACAGTCCTTCTGCAATAGCGTGTAGAGCGAGAACAATTCCTCCACGACTTCCGCCGGAAAGCCCTTGCTGTTGCCTCCGCCGGAATAGGTCAGCAAATTATCCAGATAGCGTGCGCACTCGGGCTTTCCCCAGTTTTCGCACAGGCGTCTGGAAATGTGGGGGAAGCCGCTTTCGATGGCCGAAACGGTACATTCCTCGCGTTGGTAGACAAGTTTCAGCGCTGCGCTCATGGCCAATCCTCCTTGGCTGGAGAATCGGCAGCCTGCGCCAATCTTTCAGTTTTGCGACCGGGACAGTTCCCCCGCCATGCGAGCCTGGCCGGGTTTAGC
>CAZVBY010000012.1:0-22659 GCA_964625895.1 uncultured Thiobacillus sp. | reverse complement strand
GAGCCCTGGCGGCCAATTTGCGGCATCTTCGCGCCCCCGCTTCGCGCCAATAGGCATGGCTATTGGCTTGGCGCGGGATGCGCAAATCCGCTCGCAACTTGCCTCGCCATCATCCCGCGATCTGGTGAAATATACGGGCTGGGCAAGTTATGGGCAAAACAACGGCAGGCGGCTTGCCTGCCGTGATACCTGAAAGCCTTGCGCTTCAGGTGAAAAGCCGCGGCAGGGGAACCGCGGCAGGGAGCTTGAATTTCATCAACTCATGGAAAGGCCGGTATGGTCGGTTCCTGCGCGCTCCTGCTGACTTCGGGATGGCGGGATGCAACCAGCTTGCGGATTTCGTCCACGCGGCCGGCGGGCACATCCACCATCATCAGCAGGCGCCCGGCCTCAATGCCGTCCTCAAACGTCTTGAGGCGGGAGTTGGGCACGGAACTGGCAACCATGCTGGAAACCCAGGCGCCGAACGCTGCGCCAACCAGTGCGGTCACCAGGATGGTGACCAGTTGCAAGTTGACCCCGGCGGGCGGGAACAGGATGGCGACCAGGCCCGCCACGATGCCGATGCCGCCGCCGATGACCAAGCCGGTCTCCGCGCCATGCACAAAATCGGTTTTTTGCAGAATGGATGCCTCGTGCAGATCACCGAGCGGCATGCCTTCTTTGGCCAGCACATGAATATGGCTGTCCTCGATGCGCGCGAGGAGCAACTCGTCGCGGATCATGCGGGCGCTGGTCACGTCCGGCAACATGAAATATAGCCGTCGTCTCATTTGTGTCTCCTCGTGATGTCATTCGAACCTATCCCGAACTCCTCCGCTTGGGAGGGTTTTCAGAGTCGGATTACGGCTCCTTGCTCTATGTATTAGTCAATAATCCGGTGTTAAACAACCTTATAATGATCAGGGGAGTTGGTCAGGCAGCCGCTGCGTGCGTTGGCACGGAGAGGAAAGTCCGGGCTCCACCGGGCAGGATGCCGGCTAACGGCCGGACGCCGTGAGGCGAGGAATAGGGCCACAGAGACGAGTAAGCCCGGGGCGCAAGCCTTGGGTGGACGTGAAACGCGGTAACCTCCATCCGGAGCAACACCAAATAGGCAGACGATGACGCGGCCCGCCGAGTCTGCGGGTAGGTGGCTTGAGCTTGCCAGCAATGGCGAGCCTAGAGGAATGGCTGTCACAGGGTTACCCTGACAGAACCCGGCTTATCGACCAACTCCCTTTTCAATACAATCAAATCAATCCCTTACGGAATTTATCTCTGCATCGTGATGAGGATGCATGGATAAGCCTGCGTTTTTTAAGACAAGAGCGGCTCTGACTATCCATTTGTAAGTCTTTGACCTTACAGGGAATTTTTCAATTTCTGGCTTGACAGGGCGGAATTCTTCCCTCTATAGTGGGTAAAAGTGCGTTTAGGTGGGTGATTGTGGTGAATAACCGTAATCATTTGCCTGGCCGGTAAGTAAACACCCACAAATGAAGGGGAAGAGGGAGACATGTTCCGCGGTGTCGGCACCGTCAGTCTGGACAGCAAGGGTCGCGTCGTCGTGCCGGCCAGGCATCGCGACACGCTCATGGCGGTTGCTTCGGGGCGGGTTGTCGTGACGGCTGACCCCAGTGGCTGTCTGCTGCTTTATCCCCAATCCGAGTGGGAGTCCATCGAGAAGAAACTCGCTGGCCTGTCAGATTTCAATCCACATACACGCAGCATCAAACAGTTGATGATCGGCTACGCCCACGACATGGAGATGGACGGTGCCGGCCGCATCCTGCTGGCGCCGATGCTGCGGGATTTTGCCGGTCTTGATAAGAGTGTTGTGTTGGCCGGCCAGGTCAGCCGCGTGGAATTGTGGAACGAGGATCGGTGGAACGCGCGTATCGCGCAAGCGCTGGCGTTTGCCGAGAGCGGGCTGCCACCTGAGCTCGAGGGATTTACGTTGTGAACGCGTCCGCCCATGTGCCGGTACTGGCACACGAGGCGGTGGCGGCGCTGGCGATCAAACCTGACGGCATCTATGTGGATGGGACATTTGGGCGCGGCGGCCATAGCCGTTTGATTCTGACGGGGTTGTCGCCAGGCGGAAGATTGATTGCGATGGATCGCGATCCAGCCGCCATCCAGGCAGGTGGCGAGATAGGGGATCCGCGGTTTGCGCTGATGAAAGCATCGTTTTCCGCAGTGGCGACCGTGCTGGATGGACTCGGCGTGGACAAGGTGGATGGCATTTTGCTGGATATTGGCGTGTCGTCACCGCAACTCGATGAAGCGGCGCGCGGATTCAGCTTTCGCATGGATGGCCCGCTCGACATGCGCATGGATACGGACAACGGAATCAGCGCGGCGGAATGGATCGCGCGGGCGGAAGAAGACGAAATGGTGGAGGTGATCAGACGCTATGGCGAGGAACGGTTTGCTCGACAGATTGCGCACGCGATTGTTGCGGCGCGGGAAATCGCACCCATCGAAACGACAGGTCGGCTTGCGCAAGTGGTCGCGGGCGCGGTGCGCAAACACGAACCGGGTCAGCATCCGGCAACGCGCACCTTTCAGGCTATACGGATTTACCTCAATCGCGAGCTGGAGGAACTAGAGGCGGTGTTGCCGGTGTGCGTACAGCGACTCAAGCCGGGCGGGCGGCTCGCGGTGATCAGCTTTCATTCGCTGGAGGACCGGATCGTCAAGCGCTTCATGCGCGATGAGGAGCGCGGCCCGGAATTGCCGCGTGGGTTGCCGCTGCGTGCTTCGGAAATTGCGCCTGGCCGGCTCAAGCGCATCGGCAAGGCCGTGCGTGCCAGCAAGGCGGAGATTGAAGCCAATCCGCGCGCGCGCAGCGCAGTATTGCGCGTGGCGGAGCGCGCTGGAGTGGTGCAATGAGGCGCGCCGATCTTGTGCTGGCAGCGTTATTGATGCTGTGCGCCCTGGCCGTGGTGCATGTGCAGCACGAGTCACGCAGCCTGTTTATTGAACTGGAGGCATTGAAAAAAGAAGCGAGGGAGCTGGAGGTGGGGTGGGGAAAACTTCAGCTCGAGCAGGGCACGCTGACCAGTCATGCGCGCGTCGAGGCGCTGGCGGCGGGCGAACTTGGACTGGTGACCCCGCCATTGGACAAGGTCTGGCTGCTGCCGATGGGAGGCAGCCAGTGAATTATTCCAGCCGCAAATTGCTGCAAGTGCATATCGTGCCATGGCGGGTTGGTCTGGTGGCGGGTCTGTTGGGGGTCTGGTTCGTCGCGCTGGCGTTGCGTGCGATCTATCTGCAGGGGCTGGAAACCGACTTTCTGCAAGGCAAGGGTGACGCCGTTGCTTCACGCAAACTGGTCATCCCCGCGCATCGTGGCATGGTGCAGGACCGCCATGGTCAGCCGCTGGCGATCAGTACGCCAGTGGAGGCCTTGTGGGCCAGGCCCTCTCTTACCAAATCGCTGGATGCGCAGCAGATAGGTCGTCTTGCAGCCGCATTGAATGGCAATGCCGCGCAGTTGGCGAAGAAACTCAAATCGCCGCACAAGGGTGAAATCGCCATCGATCGCAATCTCGACCCGGAACAGGCTGCAAAGATTGCGGCGCTAGGCTTGCCCGGCTTGCGCTTGCAACGCGAATACCGCCGTTTTTACCCGCAAAAAGAGGTGGCGGCGCATGTGGTCGGCTTTACCAATGTCGATGATGTCGGCCAGGAAGGCATCGAACTGGCCTATCAGGACTGGCTGGAAGGCAAGGCCGGCAGCCGCCATGTCATGCGTGATCGGCGCGGTCATGTCATCCAGGATATCAGCCCGGCGCGGGGCGCGCGCATGGGCGGCAATTTGAGCCTGGCGCTCGATCAGAAACTGCAATATCTGGCGCATCGGGAACTGTCCATTGCGGTCCAGGAACACAAGGCCAAGGGCGGCGGCATTGTTGTGCTGGACGCCAAGACCGGCGAGGTGTTGGCGCTGTCCAATCTGCCGGTCGTCAACCCCAACGACCGGCGCAATTATCAGCCTGGCCTGATGCGCAATCGCGCAGTGATTGATACCTTCGAACCGGGATCGACCATCAAGCCCTTTACCGTGGCGGCAGCGCTGGAGCGCGGCCTGGTGAAGCCCGGCACGATGATGCATTTGCCCAAGGATTACAGCGTGGGCGGCAAACGTATTGTCGATGTGCATTACAAGCCCGATCTGACCGTCACCGAAATCCTGCAAAAGTCGAGCAACATCGGCTCGGTCAAAATGGCCATGCAGCTCACGCCCGCGCAATTCTGGGATGTGCTCAATCGCGCCGGTTTCGGCCAGAGGCCGGGTTCGGGCTTTCCTGGCGAGGCGCGCGGCAAGTTGCGCGAACCTTCCACCTGGAAGCCGATCGAGCAGGCAACCCATGCCTATGGCCACGGGCTTTCTGTCAGCCTGATGCAGCTGGCGCGCGCATACATGGCATTCGCCAATGATGGCGTGGTCATGCCGCTGACTTTCCTCAAGCGCGAGCCGCAGGAGCTCAGCGGTGAGCGCGTGATGTCGCCGCAGGTGGCCCGCATGGTGCTCGCCATGATGGAAACCGTTACGCAAGAGGGCGGCACGGCAACAAAAGCCAATGTTCCCGGTTACCGCGTGGCAGGCAAGACCGGCACCGCCCACAAGCTGGTGGATGGGCGCTATGCGTTAGACCGCTACATCTCATCTTTTGTAGGTATGGCGCCGGCCTCCGACCCGCGCCTCATCATCGCGGTGATGATTGATGAACCGGGAGGCTCTGCCCATTACGGCGGCGCTGTCGCCGGGCCGGTTTTCGCCCAGGTCATGGCGGCATCGTTACGGCAGTTGGGCGTGACGCCCGACGCGAAGGAGTTACCGCCGACCCTGATGACGCAACCACAAACGCGGCCGGGTGAAGCCTGATGAAAAGACACGAGGCGGGGTCGCTTGATACGGACGCAATGCTTGATCAACTGGGTGTGCATCTGACCGGCTTGACGACGGATAGCCGTCGGGCCGGCCCGGGCGTTGCATTTGCCGCCTACCCCGGCGAGCGTCATGACGGCCGCACGTTTATTCCGCAGGCGATCGCCAAGGGCGCCGCGGCGATTTTCTGGGAGGCCGATCATTTTCTGTGGGATCCGGCATGGCGTGTGCCCAATGCTGCGGTGCCAGGCTTGAAACAATGCGTGGGCGAGATCGCGGCAAACATTCATGGTCACCCTTCACGGCGCCTGCACATGACGGGCGTGACCGGAACCAATGGCAAGACCTCCGTTGCGCACTGGATCGCGCATGGCCTTTCTGCCGCGGGGCGCAAGACCGCCGTCGCGGGTACGCTGGGCAACGGCTTTCCCGGGCAACTCGAGACTGCCGTCAATACCACGCCGGACGCCGCCGCCTTGCAGGCGCTGCTGGCGCATTTCGTCGCGGAAGGCGCGCTGTCCTGTGTCATGGAAGTGTCATCCCACGGGCTGCATCAGGGCCGATTAAACGGCACACGCTTCAATGTCGCGGTGCTGACCAATCTGTCGCGCGATCACCTCGATTACCACGGCAGCATGGAGGCGTACGCGGCAGCCAAAGCGGAATTGTTTCTTTGGTCAGGTCTCGAATATGCCGTGCTCAATCTGGATGATGAGTTCGGCCGCGCGTTGGCAGCGGAAATCCGCGGCGCGCAAATCGCGGGTTACGGCTTTCAGCGCGGCGAGGTGATTGCGGAATCCTGCATGGCCGGGCGCGATGGCGTTGCGTTGACGCTCAATACCGCATGGGGCCGTGCCGAGATTAACGCGCGGCTGTTGGGACGATTCAATGCAGCCAACCTGATGGCAGCGTTGACTTCGCTTCTGGTTTCCGGTGTGCCGCTCGAAACGGCCTGTGACGCGCTTTCCCGCGTTGAACCGCCGGCGGGGCGGATGCAGGTGCTGGGTGGAGGCGGGCGTCCGCTGATCGTCGTCGACTACGCGCATACGCCGGACGCGCTGGAAAAAGTGCTGGCGACCTTGCGGCCGCTGGTGAGTGAGGGGCGCCTGATTTGTGTGTTTGGCTGCGGTGGCAATCGTGATCGTGGCAAGCGTCCACTAATGGGCCGCGCAGCGGCAACGGGCGCGGACCTGTCCTATGTCACCAGCGACAATCCGCGCAACGAAGACCCGGCCGCGATCATCGCGGAAATTCTTGAAGGTGTGACGAGCGGGGCCGCGCGCATCGAGCCGAATCGCGCGCGCGCGATTTTTGAGGCTGTCGGCGAAGCCGAAATCAATGACATCGTACTCATCGCCGGCAAGGGTCATGAGGACTACCAGGAAATCCAGGGCCAGAAGCTGCCTTTCTCCGATGTGGACGTGGCACGAAAAGCATTGGAGGCATGGAGGTGAGCGGGAGTGAAATGATGCATCTGTCCGAGGCTGCGTCAGCGGTACATGGAAGACTGACAGGCGAAGATCGCCCGTTCTCTGCCGTGTCCACCGATACACGGGCCATTCTGCCGGGCGATCTGTTTCTTGCGCTCAAGGGCGAAAAATTCGACGGCGCTGCGTTTGCGGGGCAGGCAATCGCATCGGGGGCGGCTGGTGTCATGGTCAATGAGGATGCGGCAACGCTTGCATCGCCCGCAATTCGTGTGGCGGATACACGCATTGGCCTTGGACGATTGGCGGCGCATTGGCGCAACCGCTTTTCGATCCCGATCGTGGCCATTACCGGTAGCAACGGCAAGACGACGGTCAAGGAAATGACGGCAGACATTCTCGGCGCGGTGGCAGGCGGCAGGGATGCAGTGCTGGCAACAGAGGGCAATCTCAATAACGATATCGGTTGCCCGCTGATGCTGCTCCGCCTGCGTGAGAAACATCGTCATGCCGTGCTGGAAATGGGCATGAACCATTTCGGCGAGATTCGCTACCTGACGCAGCTGGCGAGACCCGATGTTGCGCTGGTCAACAACGCGCAGCTCGCACATGTCGGGCTGCTTGGGTCGGTGGGAGCGATTGCAGAAGCCAAGGGGGAGATTTTCGAAGGCCTGAGCGAAAACGGCACGGCAATCATCAATCTTGACGACCCTTATGCGGATTACTGGAAAGGCCTTAATGCCGGGCGTCGCGTCCGGACTTTCGGTTTTCATGCGGAAGCGGATGTGCGCGGCGCCTGGGACGAACAGGGCGCGCTGGTCATTCATGCGCGCGAAGCTGGCGAGGTGAGCGTCAACCTCAAGGTGCCCGGTGAACACAATGCCCGCAATGCGCTGGCGGCTGCCGCCTGCGCGCTGTCTGTCGGGGTCGGCTTGCCGGCGATCGCGCAGGCGCTTTCCGGTTTTGCGGGGGTCAAGGGCCGCTTGCAGCGTAAGGCGGGTTTGCACGGCGCCCGCTTCATCGACGACACCTACAACGCCAATCCGGATTCCACACGTGCCGCGCTGGCGGTGCTTTCACGGGAAAAGGACCACAAGTATTTCGTGCTTGGCGACATGGGCGAATTGGGTGACGAGGCTGCCGCCCTGCATGCCCAGGTCGGCCTGGAAGCCAGACAGGCAGGCGTTGAAAAGCTGTTTGGATTGGGTGAATTGTCGAAGGAGGCCGTGCGCGCATTCGGCACGGGCGGCATGCACTTCGAGCGCATTGAGGAACTGCTGGCCGAAGTCGAAAATGCGCTGACGCCAGATGTCACGGTGCTGGTAAAGGGCTCGCGCACCATGCGCATGGAACGCGTGGTTAACAGCCTGACAGAGGAGGCGCACTGATGCTGCTGTGGCTGTTTCAAACCCTGGGCCAGGATATTCGCGCGTTCAATGTATTCAATTACATCACCCTGCGCGCGGTGATGGCAACGCTGACGGCGCTGGTGATTTCGTTCGTGATCGGGCCGTGGATGATCGACCGGCTGAAAATCATGAAATTCGGCCAGGCGGTGCGTGATGACGGCCCGCAGACGCATCTGGTCAAAGCCGGCACGCCCACCATGGGCGGCGCGCTGATTCTGATGTCGGTGGCGATCTCCACGCTGCTGTGGATGGATCTGTCCAACAAGTATGTGTGGGTGGCGCTCATAACCACACTGGGCTTTGGCATCATTGGCTGGGTGGATGACTACAAGAAAATCGTCCACAAGAATCCGAAAGGACTCATCGCGCGCTGGAAATATTTCTGGCAGTCCGTGTTTGGGCTGGGTGCCGCCCTTTATATCGCCTACTCAACCAATCTGCCTGTTCAAACAGAATTGATTGTGCCGTTTTTCAAGCATGTCGCCATTCCGCTCGGTGTGGCTGGTTTCGTGGTGCTGACGTATTTCGTGATTGTCGGCTCCAGCAACGCGGTCAACCTGACGGATGGCCTGGATGGGCTGGCCATTCTGCCGACCGTGATGGTGGCTTCCGCGCTGGCGGTGTTTGCCTACGCCGCCGGCCACGCGGTGTTTTCAAAATATCTGGGCGTGCCGCACATTCCCGGCGCGGGCGAACTGGTGGTGTTTTGCGCCGCCATTGCCGGGGCCGGTCTGGCATTTCTCTGGTTTAACGCCTATCCGGCTGAAGTATTCATGGGCGATGTCGGCGCGCTGGCGCTGGGTGCTGCCATTGGCGTAGTGGCGGTCATCGTGCGGCAGGAGATCGTGCTCTTCATCATGGGCGGTGTGTTCGTCATGGAAACCCTGTCGGTGATGATCCAGGTCGCCTCATTTAAGTTGACCGGCAAGCGCGTGTTTCGCATGGCGCCGCTGCATCACCACTATGAACTCAAGGGCTGGAAGGAAACCCAGGTCGTGGTTCGTTTTTGGATCATCACGATGATGCTGGTTCTGATTGGTCTGTCGACGCTGAAACTGAGATGAATTACGACAGCCTGAAACTTTCCGGACGCAAGACCCTGGTTCTCGGCCTGGGAGATACTGGCTTATCGTGCGCCAAATGGCTGGCGGCGCGCGGCGCCGAGGTCTCGGTGGCGGATAGCCGTGAGCAGCCGCCCCATCGTCAGGCGCTTGCCGACGCGTTGCCAAACGTGAAATTGCACTGTGGGACCTTTTCCGATGCCGTTCTGCAATCAGCGGACATGTTGATTGTCAGTCCCGGTGTGCCGCTCGCCGAACCAGCGGTTGCACGCGCATTGCAGAAAGGCGTCGAGGCCGTGGGTGACGTTGAACTGTTCGCTCGTGCGGTGAATGCGCTGAACCTGGGCCGCGAGCACCCCATGCGCCTTTTGGCCGTCACCGGCAGTAACGGCAAAAGCACCACCACCGCCATGTGCGGCGCCATGAGCGAAGCAGCGGGGCGCGCCACCTGCATGGCCGGCAACATCGGCCTGCCCGTGCTGGATGCCCTGCTGGATGTCGAGAATGGCGGCATGCCGGTACCCCAGGTGTGGGCGCTCGAGCTTTCCAGTTTTCAGCTCGAAACGACATCGAATCTGTTTGCCGATGCCGCAACGGTGCTGAACCTGAGCGAGGATCACCTGGACCGCTATGCCGACATGAGCGCCTATGCGGCTGCCAAGGCGCGGATATTTGCCGGACTTGGCGTGCAGGTTTTGAACCGCGATGATGCGCGCGTCATGGCCATGATGCTGCCGCAACGAGGCCACGTGACATTTGGTCTGAACGATGCGCCCGCGGAGGGGGATTACGGCTTGTGCGAAGGCGAGTTGTGCCGCGGTTCGGAACAGTTGATGCCGGTTTCCGACTTGCCGGTCGCCGGACTGCACAATGCGGCCAATGCGCTGGCTGCGCTGGCGCTGACCAATTGCATTGGTCTGCCCATGGAAGGGCTTTTACGCGGGCTGGCGCATTTCAGGGGATTGCCGCACCGCGTCGAATTTGTGGATGAAATTGACGGCGTGCGCTTTTACGATGATTCCAAGGGCACCAACGTCGGCGCCACCGAGGCCGCGCTTTATGGCATGGACCGCAAGGTGGTGGCCATTCTGGGTGGCGACGGCAAGGGCCAGGACTTTTCGCCGCTCAAACAGGCCGTGGCCGCCAACGCGCGCGCGGTGGTGCTGATTGGGCGCGATGCGCCGCGCATCGAGCAGGCGATTGCAGGCGTGGGTGTCCCGCTGGAAAAAACCGGGTCGATGGCGGACGCCGTAAATCTGGCATTTGACCTGGCGCAAGAAGGCGATGCCGTGCTGTTGTCCCCTGCCTGCGCGAGTTTTGACATGTTCCGCAACTATGTGCATCGCGCGGAAATGTTCGTGCAGGCCGTGCGCGAGCTCAAATCAAGCGGGAGAAACACCTGATGCTGTATACCGCGCGCGCGCCCAAACCTTCCGGGGAACTGGATTACGCCCTGGTTTGGCTGGTGTTGGCTTTGCTTGGTTTCGGCCTTGTCATGGTGTATTCCGCGTCGATTGCCTTTGCCGAAGGCTCGCGCATGACCGGCCATCAGGGACATTACTTCCTGCTTCGCCAGGGAATTTTTCTTGTTGCTGCCACGGTGGCGGGGGTGCTGGCATTCCAGGTGCCCATGCGGCTGTGGCAGCAGGCGGCGCCATTCTTCTTTGCAGCCGGAATCGTACTGCTTGTGGTGGTGCTGGTTCCGGGCTTGGGCAAGGAAGTCAACGGCAGCCGGCGCTGGATTTCCCTGGGCTTCGCCAATCTCCAGCCCTCCGAGTTGATGAAATTTTTCGCCGTGATTTACGCCGCCGATTACACCACGCGCAAGGCAGCGCTGATGCATGACTTCAAAAAGGGCTTCCTGCCGATGGCGGGCGTCATGCTGCTGGTCGGCGGGTTGCTCCTGCTGGAGCCGGACTTCGGCGCGTTTGTGGTCATCATCAGTATTGCCATGGGCATCCTGTTCCTGGGCGGCCTGAATGGCAAGATATTCAGCGCGCTGATTGGTGTATTGCTGGCGGGATTCGTGGCGTTGATCTTCTCTTCCGAATACCGCATGAAGCGCATTCTTGGCTACCTCAATCCCTGGGAGGACCCATTTGGAAAAGGCTACCAGCTTTCGCACTCCCTGATTGCATTCGGTCGCGGCGAATGGACCGGACTGGGTCTGGGCGCCAGCATCGAGAAGTTGTTCTATCTGCCCGAGGCGCATACCGACTTCCTGTTGGCGGTGATCGCCGAAGAACTCGGTTTCATCGGCGTCGCCATCGTGCTGGCCATGTTCGTGATGCTGGTCGGCAAGGCCTTTCTCATTGGCCGCCATGCGGCAAGACTGGAAAGGAATTTTTGCGCGCTGGTGGCGTTTGGCATTGCCATCTGGCTGGGCGTCCAGGCGGGCATCAATATTGGCGTCAATGTGGGCCTGTTGCCCACCAAGGGGCTCACGTTGCCTTTTCTGTCCTTTGGGGGCAGCGGCATTGTCGCCAATTGCATTGCGGTTGCCGTGCTGCTCAGGATCGACTGGGAACATCGGCAGATGATGCGCGGGAAGACCTTCTGATGAAAAATCTAAAACCTTTCGACGCAGAGGCGCAAAGACGCAGAGAAAACCCTTCTGTTTTTTGGTTTTCCTTATCCAACGCCCGGCGCCAACTTCAGTCAAATCCCGTCAAGGCAATAAAGAAGTCCTTTGCTTTTCTCTGCGTCTTTGCGTCTCTGCGTCAGGTGTTTTCCTCATGAACACCAATCGCACCCTCATGGTCATGGCCGGCGGCACTGGCGGGCATGTCTATCCCGCGCTGGCAGTGGCGGACGAAATGCGCGCACGCGGCTGGGAGGTTTTCTGGCTGGGCACCAAGGCAGGACTGGAAGCGCGTGTGGTGCCTGCGGCCGGTATCGATATCGTCTGGGTGTCGATGTCCGGCTTGCGCGGAAATGGCCTGCTGCGATTTGTGCTGACGCCCCCCATGCTCCTGCGCGCCTTCTGGCAATGTCTGAAAACTATCCTGGCGCGTCGACCCGATGTGGTGCTGGGCATGGGCGGCTATACCGCGTTCCCGGGCGGCATGATGGCCGCGCTCATGAATCGGCCACTGGTCATTCACGAGCAGAACAGCATTGCGGGCTTGACCAATCGGGTGTTGGCCTGCCTGGCTGATCGTGTTCTGGTGGCATTCCCTTCAGCCTATCAGCACAAAACCGACAGGCCGATTCCGTGCAGAAAGTTGGCAACGACCTGGGTTGGCAATCCCGTTCGCGAGCCGATCGCGCATCTGGCTGACGAGGAAAACAGGTATGCCGGGCGCGTGGGGACATTGCGTCTGCTGGTGGTGGGGGGCAGTTTGGGCGCGGCGGCGCTGAATGAACTGCTGCCCAAGGCGTTGGCGCTGATGCCGGTTGAGCAAAGACCCGAGGTCGTGCATCAATCCGGGCGCCAGCATGTGGAGAAACTGCGTGCGAATTATGCCGAGTCGGGTGTCGCCGCCGACGTGCGCGATTACATCGAGGATATGGCCACGTTGTATGAATGGTGCGATGTCGCGGTTTGCCGGGCAGGCGCCATGACCGTTGCCGAACTGGCGTGCGCAGGCGTGCCCGCCGTACTGGTGCCATTCCCCTTTGCGGTCGATGACCATCAAACCACCAACGCAGAGTTTCTTGCAGAAAGTGGCGCAGCCTGGCTGATGCAACAAACAGAATTGAGCACGGAAAGCCTGGCGATGCACCTCTCGACACTGAATCGCGATCAGTTGGCAACCATGTCGCTCAAGGCGCGTGCGTTGGCCAAACCCGACGCGACAAAAACCGTGGCGGATGTATGTGAAGGGTTGGCGAAATGAAGCACGCCGTCAAACATATCCACTTTGTCGGCATTGGCGGCGCGGGCATGAGCGGCATTGCCGAGGTGCTGGCCAACCTGGAGTTCACGGTATCGGGTTCGGATCTGTCGGACAGCGCCACGACGCGCCGGCTAAAAAACCTTGGCGTGCAGGTTTTCCAGGGACATCGGGCGGGCAATATCGAAGGCGCCGAGGCGGTGGTGGTGTCCACTGCCGTGCCGGAAACCAATCCGGAGGTCGTGGCCGCGCGGGAAAAACACATTCCCATCGTGCCGCGCGCGTTGATGCTGGCGGAATTGATGCGACTCAAGCAGGGCATTGCGATTGCCGGTACGCATGGCAAGACGACGACGACTTCCCTGGTGGCGTCCTGCCTCTCCGAGGCGGGCATGGATCCGACCTTTGTCATCGGCGGCAAACTCACCGCCGCGGGCGCGCATGCCCGTCTTGGCAAGGGCGATTTTCTGGTGGCCGAGGCGGATGAATCGGACGCCTCATTTCTGTACCTGACCCCGGTCGTGTCGGTGGTGACCAATATCGATGCCGACCACATGGACACCTATGGGCATGACTTCAATCGCCTGAAACAGGCCTTTGTCGAGTTTCTCCAGCATCTGCCTTTCTATGGGCGCGCGCTGGTCTGCATCGACGATGCAAACGTGCGGGAAATCCTGCCGCGCGTCACCAAGCCGGTCACAACCTATGGGTTCTCGGAAGAGGCTGACATACGCGCCGAGAATGTGCGTGCCGAAGGCCCGGTCATGCGATTCGATGCGGTCATCAGAAATGGCGGGACAACGCGTCTGCCCATTACGCTGAACCTGCCGGGACGGCATAACGTACTGAACGCGCTGGCGGCAATCGGGGTGGCGAGCGAGGTGGGCGCCAGCAACGAAGCCATCATCAAGGCGCTGGCTGAATTTGCCGGCGTGGGCCGCCGCTTCCAGCATTACGGTGAAATGACGCTGCCCGGCGGTGGCAAGGCAAACGTCATTGATGACTACGGCCATCACCCGGTGGAAATGTCGGCCACCATCGCGGCCGTGCGCGGCGCCTACCCGGAAAAAAGATTGTTGCTGGTTTTTCAGCCGCATCGCTACACCCGCACGCGGGATTGCTTCGAAGATTTCGTGCGTGTGCTTTCCGAAGTCGATGCACTGGTGCTGACCGAAGTCTACGCGGCGGGCGAACAGCCCATCGTCGCGGCGGATGGCCGGGCGCTGGCGCGTGCCGTGCGGGTGACCGGCAAGGTGGAACCGCTGTTCGTCGAACAGGTTGCGCATTTGCCGGATGCTGTGCGCAGTCACGCTCAGGATGGGGATGTCGTGCTGCTGATGGGGGCAGGTTCCATCGGCCAGGTGGCTGGCAAACTCACAAACGCCGGAGTCAATTCATAACATGCAAACCCGCTTCCGCGCACCCGAGGAAATGAATGGCAGAACAGCCGGGATTGCGTCGGCTGGCCCTGCCTTGCGCGGCCGCTTTATCCACAATGAGCCGATGTCCAGCCATGTGTCATGGCGCGTCGGCGGCCCGGCGCAGCGCGTATATATACCAGCGGATCTGGAAGACCTGCGTTTGCTGTTGCAGACGATTGCCGAGCCTGAGCCTATTTACATGGTCGGGCTGGGCAGCAATCTTCTGGTGCGTGATGGCGGCGTGCGTGGCGTGGTGGTGCTGCTGCATGGCGTGCTAAAGAAACTGGCGCTTGAGTCACGGAGCAATGGCTTCCCGCCATCAGCTCCGGGTATGGAGGAAAGCGGCCTGGTCTATGCCGAAACCGGTGTGGCTTCGCCAAAGGTTGCGCGTTTCGTCGCCAATCACGATTTGGCAGGCGCGGAGTTTCTGGCCGGCATTCCCGGCACCATTGGCGGAGCGCTGGCAATGAATGCCGGCTGTCATGGCGACGAAATATGGCGCCATGTGGTGCAGGTGCTCACGGTGGATCGCAAGGGACAGTTTACCGAGCGTCCGCCCGCGGACTATGTGCTGGGCTACCGGCATGTTTCCCTGCGCGCCGGACAAGAAGAATGGTTTGTTGCTGCCTGGCTGCGTTTTGCGAAAGGCGATGGCAATGCCTCGCGCGCGCGCATCAAGGAATTGCTGAAAAAACGCATCGCCACCCAGCCGCTCAATCTGCCCAACGCGGGTTCGGTATTCCGGAATCCTCCGGGGGATTACGCAGCACGGCTGATCGAATCTTGTGGTCTGAAAGGGCTGCGCATGGGCCAAGCCCAGGTATCCGAAAAGCACGCCAACTTCATTGTCAATCTGGGGGGGGCCACGGCAACCGACATTGAAAGCTTGATCGAGAAAGTGGAAGACACCGTCGAGGCACGGACCAATATTCGACTCATCCGCGAAGTGCGGATCATAGGAGATCGCAAGTGAGGCGGAAAGCTGAAAAACCCTTGACGCAGAGGCGCAGAGACGCAGAGAAATTATTCGTGTTTTTCTCCGCGTCTTCGCGTCTCTGCGTCAAAGAAGTTTTTAAGGGATGTTTAAAGTGAAGAAGTTCGGGAAAGTCGGCGTCCTCCTTGGCGGCAATTCTGCCGAACGTGAAGTGTCGCTTAAAAGTGGCGGCGCTGTGCTGGCAGCACTCCAGCGTCAGGGCGTCGATGCCCATGCCTTTGATCCGGCGAGGCGCAACCTGGGCGACCTGACGATGGCGGAATTCGACCGCGTGTTCATCGCGCTGCATGGCCGCTATGGCGAAGACGGCTGCATCCAGGGCGCGCTGGAACTGATGGACCTGCCCTACACCGGTAGCGGCGTCATGGCTTCGGCGATTGGCATGGACAAGTGGCGCACGAAACTGTTGTGGCAGGCGGCCGGATTGCCGACACCCGACTGGGCGTTGCTGGAAGCGGATTCGGATTTTGCCGCGATAGAAAAACAGCTTGGCCTGCCAATTTTCGTCAAGCCCGCCCGCGAGGGTTCCAGCATCGGCATGAGCAAGGTCAAGCAACCGGGTGAACTGAAAGCGGCTTATGAGAAAGCGGCCGCGTTCGACAGCCTGGTGCTGGCAGAGAAATTCGTCGATGGCGGCGAATATACCTGCGCGATTCTCGGCGACCAGCCATTGCCCATGATCCACCTGGTGCCAAAGAACGAGTATTACGACTACGAAGCCAAATACCTGCGCGATGATACCGAATACCGTTGCCCCTGTGATCTGCCCGCCGGGCAGGAGAAGGCAATTCAGGACCTGTGCCTGAAGGCTTTCAAGGTGGTGGGTTGCCGTGGCTGGGGCCGGGTCGATGTGATGCTCGACAGCAAGGGCAATCCTTACCTTCTGGAAATCAATACGTCGCCGGGCATGACGGACCACAGCCTGGTACCCATGGCAGCGCGCGCGTCAGGCATCGATTTCGATGCCTTGTGCCTGCGCATTCTGGAGCAGACGCTGTGAGCCAGCGCACGCCTGCCGATCATCTGGCCAACGCGCTCTATCTGGGCGCCGGCGTGCTGCTGATTTATGGCCTGCTCAACTGGGCGGCAGCCTTGCCGATCTTTTCCCTGCACCGGTTGGAGGTGCAGGGCAGCCTGAAGCACATCAATGAATACCAGGTGAAGCTGGCGGCGAGCCGAGGCGTGCGTGGCAATTTTTTCACTGTCGATCTGGACGTGGTGCGCCAGGCGTTTGAAAAACTGCCCTGGGTGGCAAGCGCACGTGTTACGCGGCGCTGGCCCGATCTGCTGGTGGTCGAACTGACCGAGCATCAACCGCTGGCGCACTGGAACGGCAAGAGCTTGCTGAGCGATCGGGGTGTTGTCATCAATGCCACGCTTGATGCGCTTCTGCCAAGGTTGAACGGCATGCAGGGAACCGGCCCGGAAGTGCTGGAAGCCTATCGACGGTTCGCCAGGACGCTGGCCTCGTCAGGTTTGCGGATTTCAGAACTGACCTATTCGCCGCGCCGCGCCTGGCGCATCAAGACGGAAAGCGGTCTGGAAATCGCGTTGGGCCGTATGGAGCCGGATTCGAGGCTGGAGCGCTTTGCCACGCTCTATCAAAAAGTGAGTGAAAAGCTGGGCGCGCCGCCCGCTTATGCGGATTTGCGTTATGCGGAAGGGTTCGCGGTCAGGCCCGCGCGCGCATTGGAATCAGGGAAGTCATGAGCAAGCAAAGAGATTTGAAAAACTTGATCGTCGGGCTGGATATCGGTACCTCAAAAATCATCTGCATCGCCGCCGAGGTGCGGCCGGAGGGCACGCTGGATGTTATCGGCATGGGGACCAGCCCGTCAAAGGGACTACGCCGCGGCGTGGTGGTCAATATCGAGTCCACCGTCAACGCCATTCAGCGCGCGCTGGAAGAGGCCGAACTGATGGCCGACTGCAAGATCCGTGAGGTTTATACGGGCATCGCCGGCAACCATATCAAGAGTTTCAATTCGCATGGCATGGTGGCGATCAAGGATAAGGAGATCAGCCAGGTAGACGTCGAGCGCGTGATCGATACGGCGCGGGCGGTGAATATCCCCATGGATCAGCAGATCCTGCACACCATTCCGCAGGAATTCGTGGTCGACGGCCAGGAGGATGTGAAAGACCCGCTGGGCATGAGTGCCGTGCGCCTGGAAGTGAAGGTGCACATGGTCACCGGCGCGGTGTCCGCCGCGCAGAACATTGTCAAATGCGTGCGCCGCTGCGGCATCGAAGTGCGTGACCTGGTGCTTCAGCCGCTGGCTTCCGCGCTGGCCGTGCTGACCGAGGATGAAAAGGAACTGGGCGTTTGCCTGGTCGATATCGGCGGTGGCACCACCGACATCGCCGTGTTCACCAACGGCGCCATCCGCCATACGGCCGTGATCCCGGTTGCGGGCGATCAGGTCACCAACGACATTGCCGTGGCGCTGCGCACCCCGCCCAAGGAAGCCGAGGACCTGAAAATTCAGCACGGTTGCGCGCTGCGTCAACTGGCCGATGCGCGCGACATGATCGAGGTGCCAAGCGTGGGTGACCGTCCGGCCAAGACCTTGTCGCGCCAGACGCTGGCAGAGTTCATCGAACCGCGCATGGAAGAACTGTATTCACTGGTGCAGGCCGAGCTGCGCCGCTCCGGTTTCGAGGAACTGCTGTCCTCCGGCATCGTCATCACCGGCGGCTCAGCCGCCATGCAGGGGATGGTCGAGCTGGGCGAAGAAGTGTTCCACATGCCGGTACGTCTGGGCTATCCACGCTATGAAGGTGGCCTGTCTGAGGTCATGCGCAATCCGCGTTATGCCACGGGCGTGGGATTGCTGCTGGCGGGGCTGGAAAACCGCGGACGCGATAACCCGGTCAAGCTGGGCGCCGGCGGATTCAAGGAGTTGCTTGATCGGATGAGATCGTGGTTCAAGGGAAATTTCTAACAATGTGTTGCAAAGCTACTGCGCCTGCCATCCGCTGTGTTACGCAGTGCTCGGAATCCTCATGTATGTCCAATACATTCCGGTTCCTGTGCGCTGCGCGTCTTGCGGCTGGCCGTGCTCGCAACGCTTGTCAACACATTGTTTCCAGGAGTTTTCTGACAGCGAAAGCTGGTTGGAAATGTAGTGAGCTTGTTTGTTTTTATGAGGAGAGCATAGATGTTTGAATTGTTGAATACCGATACACAAGACGCCGTCATCAAGGTGATTGGCGTGGGTGGCTGCGGCGGCAATGCAGTCGATCACATGATTACATCGGGCCTGGGTGGCGTGGAGTTTGTCGCCATCAACACGGATGCACAAGCGCTCAAGCGTAACCAGGCGCAGACCCAGTTGCAGCTTGGCACGGGCGTGACCAAGGGCCTGGGCGCCGGCGCCAATCCGGATGTCGGCCGCGAGGCCGCGCTGGAGGACCGCGAGCGCATCGCCGAGCTGATCGACGGCGCGGACATGCTGTTCATCACCGCCGGCATGGGCGGCGGCACTGGCACGGGCGCCGCGCCGGTGGTGGCCGAGGTCGCCAAGGAACTCGGCATTCTCACCGTGGCGGTCGTCACCAAGCCTTTCATGTTCGAAGGCAAGCGCGTGCGCGCCGCCAATGCCGGCATTGAGGCGCTGACGCGCCACGTCGATTCGCTCATCATCATCCCCAATGACAAGCTCATGCAGGTGCTGGGTGACGATGTGTCGATGCTCGACGCCTTCAAGGCCGCGAATGAAGTGCTGCACGGCGCGGTTGGCGGCATCGCCGAAGTCATCAACTGCCCGGGCCTGGTCAACGTGGACTTCGCCGATGTGCGCACGGTCATGTCCGAGATGGGCATGGCCATGATGGGATCGGCGACGGCTACCGGCGAAGACCGTGCCCGCAAGGCCGCCGAAGAAGCCGTTGCTTCCCCCCTGCTGGAGGATGTGAACCTGCAAGGCGCCCGCGGCATTCTGGTCAATATCACCGCGTCTTCCTCCATCAAGATGAAGGAAATCCATGAGGTGATGGAAACCATCAAGGCGTTTACCGCTGAAGAAGCCACGGTGATCGTGGGCAGCGTGGTCGACGACAACATGGAGAACAGCCTGCGCGTCACGATGGTTGCCACTGGCCTTGGTAGCCCGGTTCGCGCGGCACAGACCAAACCCATGCAGATCATCCGTACTGGCACGGACAATATGCCGATTGGCGGCGCGGAAGAAGAAGCGCCCAGCGTCATGCGTAATCGTCGCACCATCCAGGCCATGGCCGATTCCGGGATCGACGCGCTGGATATCCCTGCCTTTCTGCGCAAACAGGCTGACTAAACCCTAGTCCGCCCGACGTTTTTTAACCTCTCCCCCGCCGCTCTCCGGGGGAGGGGCCTTGTGCCCCCTGCGTTTTTGTCCATGCAGTATTGATATTTTTTGATGCCTCCTTAACTGAGCTACATTGAAGTTGAGGTGGTCAAGTGAATTTGTCTCGACAACCTGCGGTCGCAGGTTTCTTTTATCCATCCAGCCCGCTGGAACTGTCTGGCGAGGTGAAGTCATTGTTGTCAGGCGCGCGCCGGAAAAAAGTGTTCCCTGCGCCCAAGGCGCTGATTGTGCCCCATGCTGGCTATGCGTATTCCGGCCCGGTTGCCGCCGAGGCTTATGCGGTCGTTGCGCCACTGGCGAAACAGGTCAGCCGCGTGGTGTTGCTGGGCCCGGTGCATCGCGTGCCGGTGCGCGGCCTGGCATTACCCGGGGCGACAGAATTCCTGACACCGCTGGGGAGCATTCCGCTGGATGCAGCGGGGATCGCTGCAGTATCCACCCTGCCACAGGTGACGGTCAGCGACGAGCCCCATGCGCTGGAACACTCGCTGGAAGTGCACCTGCCCTTCCTGCAAACCGTGTTGGGTGAATTCACCCTGCTGCCTTTCGCCGTGGGCAATGCCACGGCGGAGGAAGTGGCCGAGGTGCTGGAAAAAGTGTGGGGCGGCGACGAGACGCTGATCGTCATCAGTTCCGATCTTTCCCATTTCCTGCCTTATGACGTGGCCAGACAGCTTGATCGGGATACGGTAAATCGCATTCTTGCACTGGAACCCGGCTTGAACCACGAGCAGGCCTGCGGCGCGACGCCGGTCAATGGCTTGCTCGCTTATGCAGCGAAGCATGGCCTGCAAGCCGAGTTGCTCGATTTGCGCAATTCCGGCGATACCGCAGGCGACAAATCCCGCGTGGTGGGGTACGCCTCGGTTGCATTTTATGAACCGGATCGGGTGCCGAAAGCGAAGGACGGGCACGATGAAAGCAAACGCGGCGAAACGCTGTTGACGATTGCCCGCGATGCCATCGCTCATCATTTGGGCGGGTCTGTAAGACAGCAGGGCATCGAGCCCTGGATGAAGGAACCGGGCGCCAGCTTCGTCACCTTGACCCAGCAGGGCAAACTGCGGGGCTGCATCGGCAGCCTGGAAGCCCATCGCCCGCTGGTCGAAGATGTGCGCGCCAACGCCATCGCCGCCGCCACGCACGATCCGCGCTTCGTGCCGCTGAGTGTGCATGAACTGGTGCATACGCGGATCGAGGTGTCGCTGCTGTCTCAAACCGAAGACATGGCATTCAGCAGCGAACAGGATGCATTGGCGAAACTGCGGCCAGGGGTTGACGGCATTGTTCTGGAATACGGCCACGCGCGCGGCACCTTCCTGCCGCAGGTGTGGGAATCGCTGCCAGGCCCTGAAGAATTTCTCTCGCATCTCAAGCGCAAGGCCGGCCTGCCGGCCGGCTTCTGGCACGAAGACATCCGGCTTTCGCGCTATACCGTCACCAAATGGAAGGAGGCCGAGCATGGTTGAGACTGAAACCAACCTCCATCCCGCGAATTGGTGGCACATGCTTCCCGACGGCCGCATGCAGTGCGACCTGTGCCCGCGCGACTGCCGGCTGCACGAAGGCCAGCGCGGCGCGTGCTTCGTGCGCATGCGCGAGGGTGATCATATGGTGCTCACCACCTACGGGCGCTCCTCGGGGTTTTGCATCGACCCCATCGAGAAAAAGCCGCTCAATCATTTTTATCCCGGCTCCTCGGTATTTTCATTTGGAACCGCGGGCTGCAACCTCGCCTGCAAGTTCTGCCAGAACTGGGACATTTCCAAGTCGCGCGACATGGACCGGCTGATGGATCAGGCGAGCCCGGAGCAGATCGCCATCGCGGCGGAAAGATCGGGCTGCAAAAGCGTGGCCTTCACCTACAACGACCCGGTGATCTTTGCCGAATACGCCATCGACACCGCGCATGCCTGCCACGCGCGCGGCATCCAGACGGTCGCCGTCACGGCAGGCTACATCCATCCCGAACCCCGGCGCGAATTTTTTTCCGTCATTGATGCGGCCAATGTCGACCTCAAGGCCTTCACCGAGGACTTTTATTTCAAGCTCACCGGCGCGCGCCTGCAACCGGTGCTCGACACGCTGGCCTACCTGGTGCATGAAACGAAAGTGTGGACGGAAATCACCACCCTGCTGATACCGGGCCACAACGACTCGGATCAGGAAATCGAACAGCTCTCCAAATGGGTGGCCACGGAACTGGGGCCGGAGGTGCCGGTGCATTTCACCGCCTTCCATCCCGATTTCAAGATGATCGGCGTGCCGCCCACGCCGCCAGAAACGCTCACCCGCGCCCGCAAGATCGCCCGCGAAGCGGGCCTGCATTACGTCTATACCGGCAATGTGCACGACACCGAGGGCGGCACCACCTTCTGCCCCGGCTGCAATGAACCGCTGATCGTGCGCGACTGGCACCGTATCCTCAAATATGAGGTGACCGAAGACGGCCATTGCCCGCATTGCCAGACTGCGCTTGCGGGACGTTTCGGCAAGTTTGAAGGAACGTTTGGCAACCAGCGGATTCCCGTGCGTCTGAGCATGGTGGCTTGAATTGAAATCCGAAATCGTTCGCATCCCAGTTGACAGCAAACACATCGAAGGCGCGCTGGAACTGCCGGAAAAATCTATCGGCCTGGTGTTGTTCGCACACGGCAGTGGCTCCAGTCGCCACTCGCCGCGCAACAATTACGTTGCCCGCGTATTGCGCGACCATGGCGTCGGCACGCTTCTCATGGATTTGCTGACGCCCGAGGAAGATCGCGATTACTCGCGCCGGTTCGATATCAACCTGTTGACCGAACGACTGGTGGAGACTTCCCATTGGGTGAAGGCCAGACCGGAAACGACTTCGTTGCCCCTTGGCTATTTTGGCGCCAGCACCGGCGCGGCGGCGGCTTTGCAAGCTGCGGCGGAGGATGCTGAAGTTTTAGCCGTGGTCTCGCGCGGCGGCCGTCCCGATCTGGCGGGTGTGGAAGCGCTGGAAGGCGTTCGCGCCGCCACCCTGTTTCTGGTTGGCGGGCACGACGACGGCGTGATCGAATTGAATGAAGCGGCCTATGCCGATCTGCGCTGCGAAAAGCAATTCACCATTATTCCTGGCGCGACGCATCTGTTCGAGGAACCCGGCACGCTGGAGCAGGTGGCGGAACAGGCGGCGGGCTGGTTTGAAAGGCACTTCAAACACCGTGCGCCTGCCTGAGCACATCCATTACTTCCTCATCCGATACCTGATTGAAATCCGCGTAGAACTGGCCGACCGCCTGGAAATGGGGCGGTGCGG
>CAZVBY010000011.1:0-22884 GCA_964625895.1 uncultured Thiobacillus sp. | reverse complement strand
CCTTTACCCGGCGTTCGATGGCATGGGTCAGGATGCGCACTTCGTCGGCGTTCAGTTCGGGGTAGGCTTCATGGATAACGCGCAGGGCCAGGTAGTCGCGATCGCTGCCTGCCCAGTCGGTGGTGTGATTGAACACATGGTCGAGACGGCCTTTGGCTTCTGCAAATATGGCGCGCAGATTGGGGTGCTTGCGCCGTTCCATGACGATATTGCTGCCGGCTTGGTTCTCCATCGCTTTCTCCCTGTCGAAGTGCAAACTTAACTTTTTATAGTTAGACGGGTTCCTGGGCGGTTTGAAAGCAAAATTCCTGATGGGGCGATAGATTGGGTCTTGGGCGTTTTTCGGGATTTGGCTGGGATGCCGCGCGGAGCTTGCAGTAGCCCACCGCCCGACGGGTGAACGTGGCGGGGCGCCCATTTGAAATCCCCCGGCGCTTCACGCCACCTACTTTGACAAGGGGGCTGATACGTTACTTCCCCTTGTCCGGCACAAACTTCAGCACGTTGCCGTTGATGCAGTAGCGCTTGCCGGTTGGCGGCGGGCCGTCGTCGAAGACGTGGCCAAGGTGAATGCCGGAGCTGGCGCTGCGCACTTCCACGCGGTGCATGCCGTGGGCTTTGTCTTCGTGCAGGGTGATGGAGCCGGGCACGGGGTTGAAGAAGCTGGGCCAGCCGGTGCCGCTTTCGAATTTGGTGTCGCTGCGGAACAGATGCGCGCCGGTGATGGGGTCGACGAAATAGCCGGGGCGTTTTTCGTCCAGGTGCGATCCGGTGAAGGCGCGTTCGGTGCCCTGCTCGAAGGCAATCTTCTGCTGCGCCGGTGTCAGGAGCTGAAAACCCAGCCATTTCCAGAAGCGGGCCATGTCGCCGTTGTAGCCGGTGTAGCGCGAGACTTCCCTGCCCTGTTCAAACAGCACGATGGTAGGGGTGGCAAACAGGGCTTTTTCCAGCTTCCAGCCAGCGGGGGCGTTGGGGTTGAGCGTGCGCGTGATGGGCACCTCGGCTTTCCAGTGGTCCAGCACTTCGGCCTTGAACTGCTTGCAGAAGGCGCAATCGACGGCTTCGAACACCACCAGCTGCTTGCCTTGCGACAGCGCCTTGCCGTCCAGTTGCGGCGCGCTGGGCGCGGCGGCCTGCGTGCCGGTTTTGACGCCGGGGTATTTCACGCCGGTGCCGCCCAGGCCGCAGTAGCCGTCAGGATTTTTCTTGAGATAGTCCTGGTGGTAATCCTCGGCGGAATAATATTTTTTCAGCGGGGCGATTTCGGTGGTAATGCCGCCGCGCCCGGCCTGGGTCAGCGCCTGCTGGTAAACGGCGCGGGTCTTGTTGGCGGTTTCCAGCTGCGCCGGGGTGTGGGTGTAGATGGCGCTGCGGTAGTTGCTGCCGACATCGTTGCCCTGGCGGTCGCCCTGGGTGGGATCGTGGCTTTCCCAGAACCTGGCCAGCACGGCTTCCAGCGTGACCTTTTCCGGGTCGAAGGTCACTTTCACCACTTCGGCATGGTTGCGCTTGGCGGTCTTGCCCATCTTGACGGCGCGCTCGTGGGCGAGGATGGCGTTGTAGCGGCCTTCGATGTCGCCGTTGGCATAGCCGCTTTCCACGTCGACCACGCCGGGCAGTTCGGACATGCGCTTTTCCGCGCCCCAGAAGCAGCCCATGCCCAGCACCACGTAATCCAGTTGGGCTCTGGGGTCGTCCATCATGGGTGACTTGGCTGGGGTGGCGGTAGATTCCCGCGCACAGGCCGTCAACAAAAAGCTCAGACCGAAGGTCAGAAACAGGATTTTCAGGGCAACGCTCATGACATTTCTCTCTGGGTTGCGTCGGAATGCTCCGACTTGAGATTTGGTCGCATATCAGTCGCATTCCTGACAACATTCTTGACAGGCAAGTTCAATCGGGTAATCACCTGTTTCAGCAGAAATTGGATGACGGATGGGGAATCCCTTCTCGTCAGGCTATGATGATGAACTTCTGAAAGGAGCAGACGATGGCGATTTCGATGTACCAGATTTCCGTGCCAGTGTTTACACGCATGCTGACCAATCTCATCGCGATTCTGGAGAAGGCCGCGGCACATTGCGAAGAAAAGAAAATCGACCCTACCGCGTTGATCAACTACCGGCTTTACCCGGACATGTTCGCATTTGCCAAGCAGGTGCAAATCGCAACCGATGCGGCAAGAAACGGTGCCGCATACCTGGCCGGGACCGAACCGCTCAAGTTTGACAACACCGAGCAGACGTTTGATGAGCTGATGGAACGCGTCCGGAAAACCCTTGAATTCATTAAAGGGTTCCAGCAGGAACAGATCGACGGCAGCGAAGCGCGTATCGTCACGCTGCGTCGCGGAGAAACAACCGTCACTTATCAGGGTCAGGATTACCTGCTCAACCGCGTACTGCCAAATTTTTATTTTCACATCACGACGGCTTACGACATCCTGCGGCATAACGGGGTAGAACTCGGCAAGAAAGATTATCTGGGAAGATAACCGTGACACGGGCCTTGAAGCTCTTTCTCGCCTGCGTGATTTGTCTCACTGCGACCGTGGTGATCGTGCTGTTGATTGAATGGCTTTCCTGAAGACCATCAAATGCACACCGGCTCAATCTTGACCGGCAGTATTTCGGAGTCGTTCACTCTTCCAATCATTTCGAACATGAAGCCTTCGAAGGCCTTGATCGGCGGAAAACCGTTGGTTGCCCGCTCAATCTGGATGCATGGCGTGGTAAAAGCCAGCACGGGTTTCATGTTGGGCTGAAGATAAATATCCAGGGGCAGGGGTGAAAACGAGATTTTCCTGACTGGCGCGGCCTGTATTTGCAAATCCCCCTTTACAGGCTCTGCTTCACCAGCAAGAGCCGGCAGTGCAAAGGCGCACAGCAGCAAGCAAGCGACAGATTGACAACGGCCAAGTTTGCTCATGGCTTTCTCCATCCAGAAATTTTTTATTTGCTAAATAAGCATAGTTTATTTAGAAGTCATTAGCGGTAAAAAAGCGTAACGGTTCAATGAATTTCTCTCTTGCCTCTGGCTGACGGCAAACATGGCGAAAAATCGCCAGACCGGAATAGAAAGTCGTCGACCACTTCCAAAGCCGTTGAGGTGATTGGCGCAAGATTCGATATCCGGTTAACAGGTCGAATTGGTCGAAAACACAGTCTGCACGCGCTGCCAGCCGGTTGTAAATAAGCGTTATGCCATTCAACGGGCTGATTGCGCCTTTTATCCTTCGTGTATTGCGCTGGCATATTCCCTGCTGCTGAATGTCTGCATGAAATCCACCGCCCTTGCCTTTCAAGCATGAAGCCCGCCGATAACGTCCAGCACGCACGCATCGAGGACGGTCTGGCGCGCCTGCTCTTGAAGCAGGCGCCAATTACCCTGAGCGCCAATTTGCTTTATGGCACGCTATGGGCCACCGCAGTATGGGCAGTACTCGACCATCAAATCATTCTGGCCTGGTTTGGCGGACTTGGCCTGGTAACGTTGCTGCGCATGATCCTCGTCGTATGGCATCGCCGTCATGACGACCTTGCCGGCAAGCGACTGCATCGCATGGCCAACCTGTATGCCATTGGCGCGCTTGCGTCGGGCGTGTTCTGGGCATCTGCCGGCATCATGCTGATCAACACGGGCGACCCGGCCATGCAGGCGCTGGCTGGCTTTATCATGGGCGGGATGGCGGCCGGGGCCGTTACCACCAGCGCGCCGCATCTGATGAGTTATTTCGCGTTCGCCTTGCCTTTGCTGGTTCCACTGCCGCCACTGCTGGTTCTGGAAGGCGGCCGTCTGCAGATTGTGATGGCCGTCATGTGCGTGGGTTTCATCCTGCTGCTGAACAAAACCGTGCGCAGGCTGCACGAGACATTACGTGATTCGATTGCGCTCGGCCTCGAGAATGCTTCACTGGTGGAGGGTCTCGAACATGAACTGGCCGAACGGAACAAAACCGAGGAAGCCTTGTTCATGGAGAAAGAACTGGCTCAAACAACACTGAAATCGCTGGGTGACGCTGTGGTCACCACGGATTTGCATGGGCATGTGCTGACCTTGAACCCGGCTGGCGAAACGCTGACGGGTGTTTCCGAATTAGCCGCGCGGGGAAATCAATTCGGTCAGGTGTTCCGGCTCTCGGCCGGACACGGCGGAAATGCCGCAATGGAAGATCCGGTCAGTCTGTGCTTGTCACAAGGCCGCCCGGTTTTTTGCGAATCGCACCTGCGCCTGCTGGACAGTGAAAACCGGGAAACTTACTCGGTCGCCATTTCCGCTTCGCCAATCCGTGACCGTTCCGGCGAGACGACCGGTGTGGTGGTGGTCTGTCATGACGTATCGGCCTTGAGCTATGCCGCCAGCCACGACGCGCTGACCGGCCTGGTCAACCGCCGCGAATTCCTGGTCCGGCTGGAGCGAGCCATTGCCAGCACGCACATCGATCTGGCGGAACATGCGCTTTGCTATATCGATCTGGATCGGTTCAAGGTTGTCAACGATACCTGCGGCCATGCCGCGGGTGATGCCCTGCTCAAGGAGTTGACCGCGCTGCTGCAAGGCCAGACCCGCGATGGCGACACCTTCGCCCGTCTTGGCGGCGATGAATTCGGTCTGCTGCTGCCTTTCTGCCCGCCGGAGAAAGCCTGGCAAATCGCGGATTCGCTTCGCGCGATGACCCACGATTTCCGCTTCCACTGGGAGGGACGTACATTCGAAATTGGCGCCAGCATCGGCCTGGTTCACATCCGCAAGAACAGCGGTAACAGCGCGGAATTGCTGCGCGCCGCTGACTCTGCCTGCTATGCCGCCAAAGCGGGTGGACGCAATCGTGTCCAGATTTACCAACCAGACGACCAAACCATCTCCGAGCACCAGCAACACATCACCTGGGTCAGCCGCATCCAGCAAGCCATGGATCTGCATGCGTTCACCCTTTACTGCCAGCCGATCCAGTCGATGAAATCCGGCAAGAATGGATTTTTCGAAGTCCTGCTGCGTCTGCGCGACGGCCAGGGAGGGCTCATTCCACCTTCTGTCTTTCTGCCTGCCGCCGAGCGCTATGGCCTGATGCCTGCGCTGGATCGATGGGTCATTCGCAATGCACTGGCCAAATTAGCGCCTTTACTGGCGCAGGACCACGCAGCACGGTGCGCCATCAATCTGTCCGGGCAATCGCTGAACGATGAGCGCATGGTGGATTTCATCCTGGACGAAATTGACTCCCACCGCATCGATCCCGCAAGTCTTTGTTTCGAAATCACGGAAACCACTGCCACGACCCGTCTTGGCAAGGCACGCGAGCTGGCTGGCCGCCTCAAATCCCATGGCTGCCTGCTGGCGCTGGACGATTTTGGCAGTGGCATTTCCGCCTTTTCCTATTTAAAGGAACTTCCGCTGGATTTCGTCAAGATTGACGGTGCCTTTGTCCGAAATATCGAGCATCATCCCGGCGATCGGGCGATTCTCTCGGCCATCGTCGAAGTTGCGCGTGCCATGGGCAAGCAAACCATCATTGAATCCATCGAACAGGCTTCCAGCATGGAATGCCTGCGCAAGCTAGGCGTCGACTTTGCCCAGGGCTACGCGCTCGCCATGCCCAGGCCGCTGGACGAATTCGCCGCGCTGCCACAGGCCAGCCAGGCTGCCTGAGCTGGCATTTTCTTCAGCGATCACTATGCTGAACATCGTGTCTGTCGCGCAGTGTGAGGTTTTGAATTGAGTCATAAGCATGATGTCCTGTTGCGGGCAATTTTCTCGGGGTCGGCCAGCGCTAATGTGCATTGGCGTGAAGTGGAGGCGCTACTGTCTCATCTGGGTGCAAAGCTTGAGCCACACCATGGTGCGAGCTTTCGTGTGGTGTTGAATGATCGGGAAGGCTTTCTGCACCGCCCTCACAACAACTCAACATGCAGCAAACAGGAAATTCGCCATTTACGTGATTTTCTGGCATCCGCTGGCATTTCATTGTCGCAATACGAAACAGGCTCATGACCTGCATCAGGGTACGTCTGAACATGGCTTTTCATATTGGCATCGTGGCCTTGCTGCCAGCCCGGATATTTCACCAGACCGGCCCTGAATAGCATGGAGATGGCATGGATCAAGGCATGGCCGGCAATCAACCGCAAATCCAGTTTGTACCGCCGGCCTTCGTGGGTGTTGGCGGCCAATTTGCGGCATCTTTACAGCCCCGCTTCGCACCAATAGTCGCGGATATTGGCTTGGCGCGGGGTGCGCAAATCTGCTCACAGATTGTCTCGCCACCCTCCCGCGATCGGGTGAAATATCCGGGCTAGCGGCTCCGCCGACAGGGATGGCCGGAGACACAAACTCCATCAGCGGCGACAAAACGACTGATATGGTGGTTGATGTGCTGGTCATGCGTCCGCTCGGGGTGGCCGCCACGGCGATCGGTACTGTTCTGACGGTTGTCGGTCTGCCCTTCACCCTCCCCAACGGCAGCGTGAAGGAATCCGCGCAATACTTGATCGTGCAACCGGCCGAATATACCTTCAAGCGCCCCCTGGGCGAGTTCGAGACAAGGGAATAAGCGCCACAGACGGTTTTCCCCGCCCTACAATGGCGGCCATGAATGTGTCTCCACTACCCTATTCCGGACTAACGCCAGACATCGTGCTGGACGCGCTGGAAAGCATTGGCCTGCGCTGCGATGGCCGTTTACTGGCATTGAACAGCTATGAAAACCGCGTCTTTCAGGTGGGCCAGGAGGAAGGCGCGCCGGTCATTGCCAAGTTCTACCGGCCGGATCGCTGGAGCGATGAGGCGATTCTGGAAGAACACACTTTTACCCAGGAACTGGCCGAGCGTGAAATTCCCGTTGTTGCCCCAATGCTGCTTGATGGCACGACCCTGCACGATCACGAGGGTTTCCGTTTTGCCATTTACCCGCGCCAGGGCGGCCGCCCGCCGGAACTGGATGACCCCGATACGCTGGAATGGATGGGCCGCTTCATGGGGCGCATCCATGCGGTGGGCGCCTTGCGCGCTTTCTCCCAACGGCCGGCGCTGGACATCGACAGTTTTGGCGCCGGGCCGCGCGCCTGGCTGCTGGAAAACAACTGGATTCCTTTCGATTTGCTGCCCGCGTGGGAAAGCGTATCTGCCCAGGCGCTGGATGGCGTGCGCCAGTGTTACGCCCGCGCCGGCGACGTACACACCTTGCGCCTGCATGGCGATTGCCACATGGGTAATGTGCTGTGGACAGACGACGGCCCGCACTTCGTGGATTTCGACGACTGCCGCAGCGGGCCGGCGGTACAGGATTTATGGATGCTGCTGTCCGGCGAGCGGGATGCCATGACACGCCAGTTCCGCGATGTGCTGGCGGGTTATGAAGATTTCTTCGAGTTCGATCCACGGGAACTCCATCTGATCGAGGCCTTGCGCACCTTGCGGTTGATTCACTATTCGGCCTGGCTGGCGCAGCGCTGGGACGACCCCGCCTTTCCCGCCGCCTTTCCCTGGTTCAACACGCCGCACTACTGGCAGGACCGGATTCTGGAACTGCGTGAGCAGATTGCGCTGATGAATGAACCGCCGTTGAGAATCATGCCTTGAATAACTGAAAAAAACCGCCTCGCGGCGGCCGGGAAGTGCCCAGGGCAAAGTTAACAGGGTGTCAAACAGGGTGCTGAAAAACGTAGCGAGAGGGCGTCAGGCAAGGAGGAAAACTGTGAGGAAGCGGAGTGTATGCGGTATACATGAGCATTCCGAACCGGTTTCTGACGCAGCATCACGCCCTCGCAGTCGTTTTGCAGCGCCCTGTTAGAAGTTGTAGCCGATCTTGGCGGTGACCAGCGTATTGTCCGCGCCCTTGAATCCGGGGGCGATCGTGTCGTTTTCGGTGCCTTGCCAGCGGGCAGCCAGACCCAGATTGATCGCACCGATGCGGTAATCGAGATCGACGCCGACCTGTCCGGCCCACAGACCCTGCGAGTTGCCGCCACGCTCCGCATCCACGTAACCGATGCCAGGGCCAATGCCGACGCTGAGGTTCTTGTTGATATCAAACGTCCAGCGCGGATTGAGCTCGAAGCTCGTCAGCTCAAGGCCGTTGTTGTCAAAGTTGCCAACTGAAATCCTGGTGCGGATTTTCCCCACTGGCGGCTCAATCAGCAGACAATTGAACGCCACTTCCCCGCCAATATATGTATCGCTGCCGGCATGTTCCGGATTAAGCGAACCCACCAGCGCGGAAACGGTGAAATCGGGTTTGAAACCGGCATCACGGACGGGCAGGACTTTCCAGTCACCCGCCAGCGAAGGCATGGCGATCAGGGACAAACTCAGACTCAGTGCGCTTGCAAGCTTCTGCATGATGGCTCTCCATAAAATATTAGTGTTTCATGATATTACGATACTGCCGGCCGCTCAGTGACGCTTGTCACACAGCCTGCCGACGGATGAAAAAGCCATGTCTAAAATCCTGAATGGCTCCGGGTTGTATCTGCGACAGAATCGTCTACCTTGAAGATATTCATCAAGGGTGAAAAAAGGAGGTGGCCATGATGCATATTTCGGCGGACATTAACCGGCTGACAAGGGACCACGACGTGGACCCTGATTTCCCTCACGCACCGATGGACTGGACGCGTGAAGAGGCGCTTGAGATTGCACGCAAGGAAAAACTGGTGATGAGTGAAGCACACTGGGCAGCCGTGCGCGCACTGCAAAACTACTTTGCAAGCCACGAGGATGAAAAATCCATCCACATGCGCGAACTGCACGATGCGCTGGACGAACGCTTTCATCATCAGGGCGGGTTGAAATATCTCTACATCCTGTTTCCCGGCGGGCCCATTTCGCAAGGCTGCCGGATTGCAGGATTGAAAGCGCCTTTTCTGGCTTCCGACTCCAGTTTCGGCAGCGTGTCCTGATACAAGCAACGGCCCCCACCGGGGGCTATTGCAAGCAGCTTGACGCAGAAGCGACGGCTGCCGGATTCGGCGGCCGTTTCTATTGCTAACAAGCAGTCTCGATTGACAAGACGGTGTATTCAAAGCAGCCTGATGGCTCGTGACCATAACCCTGCCCGACCATGCAGCGCCCGATCCGTTTGAAAATATTCAGCATCACCATGGCCCTGCTGGGGCTGATGGTGATCGTGACCTGGCTGTCGGTGCTCAACTTCCGGCAGCTCAACAACCAGGTGCGGGCGCTGTCCGATTACTATCTGCCCTTGCAGGAACAGGTGGCGAGCGTGGAAATTCTCATCCGCCAGCAGATGGTGCACATGGAGCGGATTCTGGGGGGCATGGAGGCGGCCAGGCCCGACCCCGAGTTTCTGCAAAAGGAATCCGGCAATTTCGACAATCGCGGCATCAACGCCGACCAGATCGTCGATTCCTCCATCCGCATGCTGGCCGAAGCCAGGGCCGCGAAAGACATCGAACTCGATGACGTGACGCTGGCGGTGCTGGACCAGCAGCTGCCCAGCATCCAGACCGCCCGCCAGCGTTTCCATGCCGCTTTCCGCATGTTCCAGATCGAGGCCGAGGAAGGCAACAAGCGATCGGAAAAAATCGTCCGCGACAATCTGATCAAGGAAAAGGACACGGTGGATGTCGAAATCGGCAAGACCATCGACATCCTGAACAAGCTGACCCGCGATACCGCCGCGCTTGCAAAAAAGGAAGAACAGCGCGCCATCAAGCTCAACTGGATCATCACCGCCATCGCCACGGCGCTGGGGCTGGTGTTCGCCTGGGGCGTGAGCCGCTCGCTGGTGGATTCCGTCAAGCGCCTGCTGGGCGGCACCCGCGAGGTGGAACACGGCAATCTCGATGTCGAAATCCATGTCAGCACACGCGACGAACTGGCCACGCTGGCCAATTCCTTCAACCACATGGTGATCGGCCTGAAGGAAAAGGAACACATCCGCGAAACCTTCGGCAAGTATGTGGACCCTCGCGTGGTGCGCGGGCTGCTGGAGAACCGCCTGCCGGCCGAAGGCGGTGAAAGCCAGGTCATGTCGGTGTTCTTTTCCGACCTGGCGGGTTTCACTCAAATGTGCGAAGGGCTGACGCCGGACGCCGCCGTGCGTTTCCTCAACCGCTATTTTTCCTACATGGCCGAGGTTATCCAGGCGCGCCAGGGCATCATCGACAAATACATCGGCGACGCGGTCATGGCGTTCTGGGGGCCGCCCTTCACCGATCCGGCCACCCATGCCCAACTGTGCTGCGCGGCGGCGCTGGATCAGCTCGCTCGACTGGAGGATTTCAGAAAATCCCTGCCCGACCTGCTGGGCGTCCGGCATGGCCTGCCGGTGGTAACTGTCCGCATGGGCATCGCCACCGGCGAAGTCACGGTCGGCAACATCGGCTCGGAAACCTCGCGCGGTTATACGGTAATCGGCGACACGGTCAACCTGGCCTCGCGGCTGGAACAGGCCAACAAGTTCTACGGCACGCAGATTCTGGTCAACGAGGACACGGCCCGGCTGGCCGGCAACGAACTGGCTTTCCGCGAGATTGACAGCCTGCGCGTGGCCGGCAAGCTGGAACCGGTTCGGGTATACGAGTTGATGGGATTGAAAAACAAGCTGAGCGACAGCCAGCTAAAACTGATCGATGCATTTGAACGCGGACTGACCACCTACCGGAAGCAGGACTGGGATGCGGCGGAATCAACGTTCAGGGAAGGACTTGAAGCCATCCCCGGCGATCCGCCGTCGCACGTATTTCTGGAAAGAATCGAAAGCTTCAGAAAATCACCGCCCGCAGCGGACTGGGACGGTGTGTGGGTTGCAACCCACAAGTAAGGCCCCCGGCGGTTTACTCCAGAAAACCATCCTCGCCGTGACAGGTGCAACCCGGCTGCGTGCTTGCCGTGCCGTCGCAGCAGATCAGTTTGCCTGCCCGACACCCGCAAATGCCCTTGCGCCCCTTGCAGCAATCCGCCTGGCTGGTTTCCGCCACATGGACGCCCTTTGGCATGGGACAAGGCTGTAATGACTGACTTGATTGAGAGGATGTCACACCCGCTTCGACTTGCACAAACCGGCCTGCATCCGCCTTGGCCATCGAGGTAAACATGAACGGCGCCATGACAAGCACAGCCCAGAAAATCAAATGTCTATTCATCCATGATCCTCCTCGGGAAAAATCAATTTCACTATATACGATCCCGGCAGCTTGTCTTTGGTTCCGGACGGGCGCCCGGTTAAAATTGCCTGTATTTTCTTTACTGGAACCAGCCATGCGCCGTTTTTACGCCTATTTCATTTCCCTGCTGGGCGCCGCCCTGATTGCGACGGGATGCAACGCCCGCGAGCCCGGCAAACAGACGGTTCCCACCGCACCGCCAGCCGGCCAGGCGGCCAACCCCAAAGTACTCATCGAGACCAACAAGGGCAACATCATGGTGGAATTGTTCCCCGGCAACGCGCCCGTCTCGACGGAGAACTTCCTCCAGTACGTCAAATCCGGTTTCTATGATGGCACGGTGTTCCATCGCGTGATCCCCGGATTCATGATTCAGGGCGGCGGCATGCTGCCGGACATGACGGAAAAAGCGCGTGGCACACCCATCCGCAACGAAGCCAACAACGAACTGAAGAATCTGCGCGGCACGCTGGCCATGGCGCGCACCGGCGAACCGCATTCGGCCACCTCGCAGTTCTTCATCAACGTGGCGGACAATTATTTTCTCAACCATCGCGGAGAAAGTGTCGAAGGTTGGGGTTATGCCGTGTTTGGCCAGGTCGTGTCCGGCATGGAGGTCGTCGATGCGATCGTTGCCGTGCCGCGCGGCAGCCGTGACATGCACCAGGATGTGCCACTGGAGCCGGTCATCATGAAGCGCGTGAGCCTGATTGCCAGCCAGCCCTGAAGCCCGGCTGGACAATCTTAATTCAGGTGCTTGAATGAAGACCATGAGACTCCGGAGTCTTCCCGTCGTATTGCTGTTTGTGCTGGGCGCCGTCATGCCCGCGGCTTCGGCCATGGAAATCAACGCCCTGCTGGACAAGGTGGCGGCAACCTACGGTATCAATTCGCTGGTAGGTGGAATCAAGGGAATTCGCCAGACGGGCAGAACCTTCTCCTCCATGCGTCAGGAAGAAGGTCCCATCGTGCGCACCTACCAGCACCCGGATCGGCTTCGCATCGAGATCCGCTATCCAGGGACGGAGGAAATCAGGGTGCTGAATGGCTCCCAGGCGTGGAAACACGGCGAACCGATTACAGGCAGTTTCCACGCCGCAATGATTCTGCAGGCAGCCCGCATGACATTGCCCTGGAATCTGCAGAAGGATCGTTCGTCACTGCGTGACCTGGGTACGCTTAAACTGGATGACGGAAAGAATATTCAGGTGCTGGAACAGCCCCTGGGAATTGGCCTGGTGATGCGCGCCACCATTGATACGGATACCGGACATATCCTTCGCTCGGTGGGACGCATGACAGGCAGCATGGGCATTATGGAATTCGGAACAATCTATGAGGATTTTCGAATGCAGGATGGCTTGCTGTATGCCGCAACTGAACGTCATTTCGCCATGAACCAGGCAACGGGTTACACGCATATCGACAAGATCGAATTTGTGGATGCGCTGCCGGAAAAGCTGTTTATTCCGGAAGAAAAATCGGCAACAAAAACCCGAATCTAAGCCTGAAAGCTCCGGCTGCCTTAAACGAGGCTGCCCAGCTCTTCCAGCGCTGCCTGTTTCTCAAGCCATTCGGTTTCCAGCATTTCAAGCTCACGACCCAGATCGGCCTGTTCCAGCAACAGGCGTTTCAGTTCTTCCTTGTTGGCATCGGCATACAACCCCGCATCCGTGAGCCGCGCATCCACGGCCGACTTGCGGGCGTTCAATTTGTCCAGCTGCTTCTCCAGTTGCGAAATACGCTGTTCGATGGGCTTGCGGACAGCGGACAATTTCTGCCGGGCTTCGGCCTCAGCCCGGCGTTCGGCCTTGCGATCGACGCGCTGCGCTGATTCCTGCGCCTCTCCATCCGGTCTGGCCAGCCGGGTTTTGAACAGCCAGTCGCGGTAATCGTCGAGGTCACCATCAAACATCTGCACTGTGCCATCGACCACGATCATGAATTCGTCGGTTGTGGCGCGCAACAGATGCCGATCGTGCGATACCAGAACCAGCGTGCCTTCGAATTGCGCCAGCGCCACGGTCAAGGCTTCGCGGGTTTCAAGGTCGAGATGGTTGGTCGGTTCGTCCAGCAACAACAAATTGGGACGCTGCCAGACGATCAGCGCCAGGGCCAGCCGCGCTTTCTCGCCGCCGGAAAACGGCGCGATGGAAGCGGTCGCCATGTCGCCGGCAAAGTTGAAACTGCCGAGAAAATTGCGCAACTCCTGCTCTTTTTCCATCGGCGCCAGCTTGTTCAGATGCCACAACGGCGACTGGTCATGCCGCAGCATTTCGAGCTGATGCTGGGCGAAATAGCCGATGGCCAGGCCCTTGCCATGCCTCACTTCGCCATCCAATGGAGGCAGTTCGCCCACAAGCGTCTTGATCAGCGTGGACTTGCCGGCGCCATTGACGCCCAGCAGGCCGATGCGCTGGCCGGTCTGAAGTGTCAGATTGAGATTGTCTAGTACGATCTTTCTTTTCCCACGCACCTCGGTATCTCTGCCCGTCTCCCTCACCCCCGGCCCCTCTCCCGCTGGGAGAGGGGAGCCATAGCCCGCCGTCACGTTCTCCAGTACCAGCAAGGGATTGGGGGCGCGTTCCGGCTCGCGGAATTCGAACGAAAATGCGGCCGCCGCATGGATGGGCGCGAGCTCTTCCATTTTCGCCAGCATCTTCATGCGCGACTGCGCCTGTTTTGCCTTGGTGGCCTTGGCCTTGAAACGGTCGATGAAGGATTGCAGATGGGCGCGTTCGCGCGACTGCTTTTCATAAGCTGCCTGCGACAAAGCAAGATTGGCCGCGCGCTGTGTCTCGAAGGCGGAGTAATTGCCGCCATAGCGTTTGAGTTTCCGTTCGTCGATGTGGACAATGACATTGGCGATACCGTCGAGGAAATCGCGGTCGTGCGAAATGATGATCAGCGTGCCGGGATAGCGTTTGAGCCAGTCTTCCAGCCAGAGAATGGCGTCCAGGTCGAGGTGGTTGGTGGGCTCGTCCAGCAGCAGCAACTCCGAAGGACACATGAGCGCCTGCGCCAGATTGAGCCGCATGCGCCAGCCGCCAGAAAAGCTGGCAACCGGTTCGCTCATTTGAGTTTGCGAGAAACCCAAACCATTGAGCAGGGTTTCCGCACGCGAACGCGCGGTGTAGGCATCGGCATCCTGAAGGGCGGCGTGCAGTTCGCCGATACGATGGCCGTCATGCCGGGCCTCGGCCGCTGTCAATTCCTGCTCCAGCTTCCGCAAGGCCGTGTCGCCGTCGATGGCGTAGTCGAGCGCAGTACGTTGCAGTGCAGGCGTTTCCTGCGCCACATGGGCAATGCGCCAGGAAGCCGGCAGGTCAGCTTCGCCACCATCCACGTGCAATTCACCACGCAGCAAAGAAAACAGTGTGGTTTTGCCAGAACCGTTGGCGCCGATCAAACCGATTTTCTCGCCCGGATTTAGCGTGAGGCTGGCCTCTTCAAAGAGCGGCTTGCTGCCGCGCGCGAGCATCAGGGATTGAAAACGAATCATGACTGTTTGCGCACAGACCTGGCCACGCGAAGTTGGTCGCCCTCGCGCAACAGGCAGTACCCCGATGGCAAAGGCAAGACCAGCCTGCCATTGGCATGAATGATTTGCCGGTACAGCTCGCGCAGCGCGGCCGGGCGCGGCATGGATGGGCACTGGCGGCGCAAAAATGCAGCCAGCAGGTTGACCCCTCCGGATTGAGAATGGTTTGCCAGGGTATTCACGGACAGCGTGTCGCCAGGCAAGTTTTCATGCGCCCGGCTATCCAAAGTTTCGGCAATTTCAGCCATGCGGCGCGCTGTCGCGGACAATCGCTGGCGATAATCGGGAAAATGCTTCTCCAGCAAAGGGAGAACCTCCTGCCGCAACGCATTACGCGACAACGCGGTATCCGCGTTGCTGTCGTCTTCCACCCAGGCAAGCTGATGCGATCTGGCGTAGTCCATCAACATGGACTTGGGAACATCCAGCAAGGGACGCCACAACAACATGCCGTTTTGTCTGCGCACTTCGGGCATCGCTGCCAGCGCGCGCGGCTCACCGCCGCGCAAGAAATGGAACAGAACGGTTTCGGCTTGATCGTCGAGATGATGAGCGAGTGCGACGACATCTGCTCCCGGGCGGAACAAGACGCCATAACGCGCCTGCCGCGCCGCGGCCTCAAGGCCGGTCGAAGATTCCCGCGCGACCTTGACCTTCACGCATTCAAAGGGAACCGCCAGTGTCAGGCAGAGTGACTGGCAGAACCCAGCCCAGCCATCCGCCGATGGACTCAAACCATGATGAACGTGAATCGCGGAAAGTTTGAACGGAAAATCCGGCGCAAGGCCATGCAGAATGTGCAACAGCACCACCGAATCGACCCCGCCGGACAAAGCCATGCGCACACTAACGCCGGGCTGGAGATGGCGAGTCAGGCTGGCGGAAACAAGGCGTGCCAACCCAAAAGCGGCGGCAGCGGACACCGATTCAGGCGGGCTTGTCTTCTTTGAAACGGCCATAAGCCATCAGCCGTTCATATCGCTTGTTGAGCAACGCATCCAGGGAATGCTTGCGCAATTCTGTCAGTTCCTCAGCCAGGGCATGAGACAGGCTGCCGAACATGGCCTCCCAGTTGCGCTGCGCGCCTCCCATGGGCTCGGACACGATCTTGTCCACCAGCCCCAGGGACAGCAGGCGCTCGGCTGTGATCCCTAGCGTTTCGGCAGCGACAGAAGCCTTGTCGGCGCTTTTCCAGAGAATCGAAGCGCATCCCTCGGGCGATATCACGGAATAGGTGGAATATTGCAGAATCAGCGTGCGGTCCCCCACCCCAATCGCCAACGCACCACCCGACCCGCCCTCGCCGATAATGGTGCAGAGAACGGGGGTTTTCAGTTCGGCCATGACGTAAAGATTGCGCGCAATGGCCTCGCTCTGTCCGCGTTCTTCCGCGCCGATGCCCGGATAGGCGCCCGGCGTATCGATAAAGGTCAGAATGGGAATCTGGAATTTCTCCGCCAAGCGCATCAATCGCAAGGCTTTTCGATACCCTTCCGGGCGCGGCATGCCGAAATTTCGATACTGGCGTTCCTTGATATCCCGGCCCTTCTGATGGCCAATAATCATCACCGGCTCGCCATTGAAACGGGCAATGCCGCCGACGATGGCAGGATCATCGGCAAAACCGCGATCGCCATGCAATTCCTGGAAATCGGTAAACAGGCCGTTAATGTAATCCAGGGTGTAGGGCCGCTGCGGATGACGGGCAACCTGCGAAATTTGCCAGGACGACAGCTTGCCGTAGATGTCTTCGGTGAGTTTCTGGCTTTTCTTGGACAGCCGTTTGATCTCTTCCGAAATATCCAGCGCGGAATCGTCCTGCACAAAGCGCAGTTCATCAATCTTGCTTTCGAGTTCCGCGATGGATTGTTCGAAATCGAGAAAAGTGGTTTTCATCAATTCAGGATCGTTACGAAACGGATGAATTTTACCGCAGGTTCAATGATGATGATGGCCATGCGCCCCGTGGGCATGGCCATGCTCGATTTCATGCGGATCGGCCTGTCGAACGTCGACAATTTCGCAAGTGAATTTCAAGGGCTGGCCGGCAAGGGGATGATTGCCATCGACCACTACCTTGTCATCCGTAATATCCGTCACGGTATAAATATTCACCTCGCCCGATGACTCGCCCTGCCCCTCGAACTGCATGCCGACTTCGATATTTTCGGGAAACACCGCTCGTTCCTCGACACGCACCAGATTCTCGTCATACTCGCCAAATGCGTCTTCCGGTTCCATCTCGATTTGAACAACATCACCCGACTGCCTGCCCTCCAGCGCCGTCTCGACCACATCGAACACGTTGCCGTAGCCACCATGCAAATAGCTGTGAGGGTCGTCGCTCTCTTCAAGGATTTCGCCCTCTGTGCTGCTCAGGCGGTACTTGATCGTCACCACCGTGTTCTTGGCCACTACCGTCATTTCATTTCCTTTACCAAATCAAGAATTTCACTCGCGTGCCCCTTGCTCTGCACACCATACAGCGCGTGGCGGATCATGCCCTTTTTATCCACCACAAAAGTGGAACGCACAATCCCCATGCGTTTGACGCCGTCCTTTTCTTTTTCCTGCCACACGCCATAGGCCTGACAAACTTCCCCTTCCTTGTCAGCCAACAAACGGATGGAAATGCCATGCTTGTCGCGAAACACACCGTGCGAAATGCAGTCATCGCGCGAAATGCCCAGCACCACGGTATCCTCTCTGGAAAAATCATCTTCCAACTCGGAGAACTCGATCCCCTGCGTGGTGCAGCCAGGCGTGTCATCTCGTACATAAAAATACAGCACCACATTCTGCTTGCCTTTGCAGGTATGCAGCGCGATCAGATTCATATCCGCATCCGGCAGCGAAAAATCCGGGGCTTTGTCACCAGTTTTCAGCATAGGTCCTCCACAAGGTATTTGCAGATTGTAGCAGGCTGGCGAACTGCATTTGCGCGACCTGATGCGGCATAATGCCGTCATGCAATCACAACTTCTTGGCGGCCTGACGCCCCGGCAATTCCTGCGCGATTACTGGCACAAAAAACCCTTGCTGGTGCGTAATGCCCTGCCCGGCTTCAGCGGCCTGATCCATCCCGAGGAGGCGATGACTCTGGCCGGCCATGAGAACGTCGAATCGCGGCTAGTCGTACAAGGCAAGAGCTGGTCGCTGGAACATGGGCCTTTTGCAAGCCCCCGTTTCAGAAAACTGCCCAAACGCAACTGGACGCTCTTGCTTCAATCCCTGGATCACCATCTTGCAAGCGGCGCCGCGCTGCTGGAACAGTTCACGTTCGTTCCGCGCGCGCGCCTGGATGACCTGATGGTGAGCTATGCCGTACCCGGCGGGGGCGTGGGGCCGCATTTCGATTCCTATGATGTATTTCTCATTCAGGGCATGGGCCATCGCCGCTGGCGTATTTCCGCGCAGGAAAACCTTGACCTGATCGAAGACCTGCCGCTGAAAATTCTCAGCCATTTCGAGGTGGAGAAAGAATATATCCTGGGGCCGGGCGACATGCTTTATCTGCCGCCGAAATATGCGCACGACGGTATTGCGGAAGATCACTGCATGACCTACTCGGTCGGGTTCCGCGCACCGGCGTTCGAGGAACTGGGCCAAGGCTTTCTCGATTTCCTGCACGACGAACTGGAATTGCCCGGACGCTATGCCGATCCCGATCTGGCTTTACAAAAACACAGCGGCGAATTGCCCAAGGCCATGCTCGAACAGATCGGCGCTCACCTGAACCAGATACGCTGGGACCAAGACTTGATCACTGCCTTCTGCGGGCGATATTTCTCTGAACCCAAGCCCAATGTGTTTTTCACGACGCCTGACAAACCACTTGCCGAGCCGGCTTTTGCCAAGCGGCTGGCCAATAGCGGCCTGAAACTCAACATCAAGACACGACTGCTGTTTTCCGGCACGCAGTTCTTTATCAATGGCGAGGATTTCGGCGCCACTGGCCCGGAGCGTAAGCACCTCATGCAACTGTCCGACGCACGCTGCTTGCCCGCAGGCGAATACGGCGAAGCGCTGGCGGAATTGTTCTATGACTGGTACATGGCAGGATGGCTCGATGTCTGAGGTTGTGTGGTTCAACACCCCCCTGGAATATGCGAATGCGCTGGACACACTGCTCGTCCATGCATCCCGCAGCATCCGGATTTATGACTGGGATTTGGCGGATGGCGGCTACGAGCGACCCGAGCGCATTGCGCATCTCAAGAACTTCTGCAAACAGGGTAGCGGCCGGAAAATCCTGGTCCTGCTCGCCGATGATGCCTGGCTGACCCGCCATGCAGGCCAGCTCATGCACCTACTGATGGTGTGGGGCCACGTGATGGAAATCCGCGTCCGGGACAGCGAGCCCCCGCCTGCCCAAGACTGCTTTGCCCTGGTCGATGACTACGGCGTGCTCAAGCGTTTCGACAAGGACAACACCAAGGGTGTCACGCGCCTGGATTCACGTGGGGATGTGGTTGACCTGGGCATCCGCTTTGACAGTGAATGGGAACGTGCGCCGGGAAGAGTAACGCCGCGCGCGCTGGGGCTTTGAAATGTCTGTTCTCCGACTTTTGTATGGGTTGGCTACCAGGCCATGACCACGAACCCCTCTCCCAGCGGGAGAGGGTGGCGAAGCCGGGTGAGGGAGAAATGCTGGATACTCCACTGGAACCCGGTATTTCCTCCAACTCTCCCTCGCCCCCTTCCCCTCTCCCGCTGGGAGAGGGGAAGTGCGGCAGTTTTGATAAGCAAACGTACGGCCCATTCGAAGCCATGATGAACCCAATTTCTACAAACTTTCCAGCCAGTCCAGTTCCTCCTGACTGAATCCGCCCGCCTTTCTACCCGCGTAATTGAATGGCGGCTTGAGCGGTGGCGCATCATATTCATTAAGCAGGGATTTGAACGTATCCAGCGGATCCAGGCCGCGTTGTTCGCACAAATACAGATACCAGCGGCTGCCGATGGCGACGTGTCCGGTTTCATCCCTTTCGATAATGGCGAGAATTTCCACCGCTCGCTGGTCGTTTACCGATCTGAGTTTTTCAACGATGGCGGGCGTGGCGTCCAGCCCCCGCGCTTCCAGCACGCGCGGCACCAGCGCCATGCGCACCAGCGGATCGTGCGCGGTCTTGATGGCCATTTCCCACAGGCCGTTGTGCGCGGGGAAATCGCCATAGCCATAACCCAGTGTTTGCAGATGCGCCCGCAGCAGATTGAAGTGCAACGCTTCCTCTGCCGCCACTTTCAGCCAGTCCCCATAAAAATCGGATGGCATGTCACGAAAACGACAGGCCGCATCCAGCGCCAGGTTGATGGCATTGAATTCGATATGCGCCAACGCATGAATCATTGCCGCGCGACCCACGAACGTGGTCATCTTGCGACGCGGCACTTCCAGTGGCGGCACGAGTTCTGGCCGGGCTGGCCGGCCTGGCTCATCCACATCCGGTAACGGCGAGCCATCATCCATGCTCACCGCACCCGCCTGCCAGGCGAGATAGAGCGCCTGCGCGGCCTGAGCCTTGCGTTCAATATCCGGTTCGAGCAAAGCGACGGCACAAGCCTCGAACAATGTGATTGGCCCTTGTATGGTTATCAAGAATGATTCGCCATGAAACTTGACAGGACACGCTCGATCGAGAAGGACATTATCAAAAACAAACCACCTCCAGAGGTTTACGTCGCCGCTCGCCCTGGCCATGTGCGCAGCGGCCCAACGCCAACACCAGTGCGGGAGACTCGCCCGGGGATAGTTGCAATGCGCGGGACAATGCTGCCCCAGCAAAGCCCCCGATGGGGCAGGTGGCAAGCCCGAGGGAAGCCGCCTGAATCATCATCTGCGCGGCAGGAAAGTTGCATTGGGCAATCGCCCATTCGCGCACATCGGCCTGTTCAATAAAACCGCGATAGGCGGATCGCAACTCGGCCGGCACCGGCCCGCCTGCCTCGGCTTCGAGCCTTGATTGCACGTAGCTGGAATCCGGGTGCAAGGCGTCAACCACGGCGACCAGCGCAATCAGCACGGGCGCCGTCAGTGCAGGCGATTGATTAAAACAAGCCGCGGCGACCGATGATCTCGCCCCGGCAGACTGCACGACGACAAACCGCCACGGCTCCATGCCAAAACCTGACGGCGCGATGCGCCCCGCCTCCAGAATGCTTTGCAGATCCGAGCCAGCAACAAGTTCACTGGCAAAAGACCGGCAGGCATATCGCTGATGAATGGCCGAGAGTATTTCCGCCATCACGCCTCCATTCAGTTAAACTTCTCTTTTGTATTAAAGCACGTCTGCCCAATGGATACCGCTGCTTTTACCCCGCACAACGATCTGGAAAAACTGCTGGCCGAGGTCCATCAGGGCACGGTAGACATCGAGGACTTCGTCGCCCGTCTCCTGGCCGGCGAACAGGTTTTCATGCCGGTCAAGGATGAAAAACACATCATTGCGGGTTTTCAGCTTTCCACCAAGGCGCAGCCACTGATCATCGAGGACGACGAAGGCACACAGATTCTGGTGCTGTTTACCAGCCCGGAGCGCGCCAAACCTTTCGCCGAATCCTTTCCCGATTTCAAGGGCGGGATCTTGGCCGAATTCCCGTGGATTTTGCGCCGCATTGGTGGCGGCTTCCCCGTTGCCATCAACCCCGGTTGGGAGGTTGGCATCGACTTCGATGCCGAAACCGTTGCCGAATTCATCGGCAGCCTGCCGGCAGACACGCCAAACTGAATCATGCTTTCCCCCGCAGTCTTCCAGGCACTGACTGAAGCGTTGGGGCCAGACCGGGTCTTTACCGACACGGAAACGCTTGCGCTATACAAGCGTGACGAAACCCCAAGGCAGGTCACGCCCGCAGCCGTGTTGTTTCCCGATAGCCACGACCATGTGGTTGCCCTGATGCAAATCGCCAACACGTACAAACTGCCAGTCGTGCCGCGCGGCGCGGGTTCTGGTAATGTGGGTGGCGCGCTACCGGTGGAAAACGGCCTGGTGGTCAGTTTCGAGTGCATGAACCGGGTTCTGGAGTTTGATCCGCTCAACCGGCTGATGGTGGTTGAACCCGGTGTGATCACCGAAGACATCGGTCAGCTTGCACGCACGCGTGGCCTGTTTTACGCACCAGACCCAGGCAGCGGCGCCTACTCGCGTATTGGCGGCAATCTGGCAATGAATGCGGCTGGCCCGCGCGCGGTCAAATACGGCGTCACACGTGATCATGTGCTGGGTCTGAAGGCCGTGACCGGCGAGGGAAAAACCATTGTCACTGGCTGCCGCACATCCAAGGGCGTCACTGGCTACGATTTCACCCGCTTGCTGATCGGCTCGGAAGGCACGTTGGTACTCATTACCGAAGCCACGCTAAAACTCCTGCCCGCGCCCGAAACCGTTGCCACACTCCGGCTTTGTTTTGACAGCAATCGCAGCGCCTGCGAAGCAGTAGAACGTGTCATGCAACAACCCGTTTTACCCTGCGCGCTGGAAATCATGGACCGGCGTTCCATCGAGGCTGTGCGCAATGCGCCCGACAATACCGGAGCGGCCAACGATCTGCCTGTGGGCAGCCAGGCATTGTTGATGGTGGAAGCAGACGGCACGGCACGGGACGTACCCCACCAGATCGCCGCTTTGAAAGAGACCTTGCAAGGCAAGGGCCTGCTGGAAATACGCGAAGGCTTCACCCGCGAGGAGGCCGTATCGCTGTGGACGGCGCGTAAATCGCTGTCCCACGCCGTCAAGCAATACGCCCCGCTCAAGATCAACGAGGATGTGGTCGTCCCAGTATCGCGGCTGGCCGATTTCATCGACTTCCTCGACGCCCAAGCCAACCGCTACACGTTTCCCATCGTCAGTTTTGGTCATGCGGGCAACGGCAACTTGCATGTCAACCTCATGGTGCATCCCGACAAGCCCGGCGAGATGCATCAGGCGCATGAATGCCTGCTGGCAATCGTCCAAACCGTGCTGACGATGGGCGGCACCTTGTCAGGAGAGCACGGAATTGGCACCGAAAAACGCGAATACGTCAGCCTCGAAATCCCCCCGGATACCCTGGCGCTCATGCGCGCGGTCAAGCAACAATTTGACCCGCATGCCCTGCTCAATCCCGGAAAACTTTTCCCCGATGTGTAGCATGTGCTTTACAAGCGTTGATCGTCCCCCTATAATGCGCGGCTTCGTTGGGGGTATAGCTCAGCTGGGAGAGCGCTTGCATGGCATG
>CAZVBY010000010.1:10936-23014 GCA_964625895.1 uncultured Thiobacillus sp. | reverse complement strand
CCATTTCACCTGTAAAGCATTCCTGCTTGCGCGCGCTGTCGAGGAACATGGCAATGTCGAATTCATCCTCGGCCTGGTCAAGTAGACGCTCGAAACACTGGGAGTCGTTCACGTTCTCGTAGACTTCCATCCACAATCCCGGCTCATCGCGCTTTTTCAGCAGACGTCCATGGATTCCAGACCGGCAAGACAGCCGTGCCAGCATGGAGCGGATCAGCAGCTCAGCCTCTAAGGCATTCTTTTCCGCAACGCGGTAATAAATGTAATAGTGGCGCAAGGGACTCAAGGTAGCGCATAAGGCAGCGACTTCAGTCGCAGCGCTGCACCGTCTGGGGACTTCAGGCGGATGGGTTGGCCCGCCGCCACGCTCTCTATCTGTGCAACCACCAGCAGGTCGAAGCCGCCGTCTGGGGCGGGAGCGGCGTTGACCACCATGCCCGACGCTTGCCCGTCCATGTCTGGCGTGTAGAGATTGTCGCCCGGCGCGGGCAAGTCGCCGCCATCCAGATGCGCCAAATACATGCGGCGCTTGAGCCGGCCGAGATATTGCGTGCGGGCAACGATTTCCTGGCCGGGGTAGCAGCCCTTCTGGAAACTCACGCCGCCCAGCACTTCCCAATTGATCATCTGAGGCACGAACTCCTCCTGCGTGGCGGCGGTAATCATGGGAATGCCATTGGAAAGTCGCAGCCAGTCCCATGCCGCGGCGCCTGCTGGGGTGGCATGTTGTGCAAGCGCCGACCAGATCGATTGCGCTTTATCGGGCGATAGCATCAGCACGAACTTGCCCGCGTCAAGTTGCACGACCAGGCCGTTCTCGTTGGCTGCGGTTTTCATTGCGGCGCCGGGTTGTGGCAATCCGGCGGCAAGCAGTGCGGATTCAGCCTGCCGGCCTGCCAGAACCAGACGAACGTGCTCATCGGTGGCGTCACGGCCAAGGGTCTTGGCGCGCAGCACGAACATCTTCAGGCGTTTCAGCACCGCTTCGCGGATGTCGCCAGACATTTGCAGGCAAGTGTCGGCGCCGTTCTTCCACATCAGAAAATTCGCCAGCATCCGTCCTTTGGGCGAGCAGTAGCCGTTCCATGCCGCGTCATCGCGATGCAAACCGCGCACATCGTTGGTGAACTGGCTTTGCAGAAACTCGGCGGTCTCCTCGCCCGAAAAAGCCAGCAGGCCCAACTGTGACAAGTCCGCCAGCACCGTGCCGGTTTGCGCGGCAGCCAGTTCGCCGTTGGGGTTGCCGAAATCCAGTACTCGGCTATCCGCGATACGCGCGCCATGCCGGGTCAGAAAGTCTTGCCATGAAGCAATCATGATGGTGCACAATCCATTGACAATGAACGACGCAAATTCTACATGTTTATCCCGCTGCAACTGACCCTGCGGCCTTCGCGGATTTGTAAGGCGCTAATGGTGCTGGTGTTGGCGCTGGCGCTAACCGCTGTCTGGCTGGCGGAAATGCCGGTTTTGGTCAGGATCACGCTGGTTGCGGCGCTGCTGGTTGCGATCGCGCAATTCTGGCGCCGGCATATGCGCCAGCCGCTGGGCCTGCGCATCAGCCAGTCAGGTGAACTGAGCGTGCAACAAGGCAACGACTGGCGTAAAGCGGAAATCCTTGGTCAGCCTGTCGCCTGGATATGGCTCATCTACCTGCGCCTGAAGCTTGAAGACGGCACGAAATGGAGTCTTCGGCTGTGGCCGGACAGTGCCGACGAAGAAGGGCTGAGAAGATTGAGAGTGAGCTTGAAATGGGGGATGGTGAAGGCGGACTGAAATATCCGGCCTGGACGCCTGCTTCTGCTGAATAGGCGCTAAACCATCAAATCTCCGGCATCAACACTTCGCACACGCCTGGGCAGACACGGCCCGGCCTGGGATTGAGCACGGTGTTGCCAGTGACAGGCTGAGGTCCCGGGTAGTCGCGGCTGTAATGGAGCCCGCGGCTTTCGTGGCGCAACATGGCGGAGCGAACGATGAGATCTGCGGTGAGGACGAGATTGCGCAGTTCGATCAGGTCGTGGCTGACGCGGAAATTGCGGTAGAACTCGTCGATTTCGTCCTGCAACAATTTGATGCGATGCGCTGCGCGGACCAGACGCTTGTTCGTGCGCACAATGCCGACGTAGTCCCACATGAAACGGCGCAGTTCGGCCCAGTTGTGGGAGATGACGATTTCCTCATCGGCGTCGGTCACGCGCGATTCGTCCCATTCTGGAATGCGGCTGGATTCAGCGGCTTGGTTTTCCAGGATGTGGCGGGCGACGGCGCGGCCGAACACCAGGCATTCAAGCAATGAGTTGGAGGCCAGACGATTGGCGCCGTGCAGGCCGGTGAAAGCGACTTCGCCCACGGCGTACAGATTGCACAGGTCTGTGCAGCCGAACATGTCTGTTACGACGCCGCCGCAGGTGTAATGTGCGGCGGGCACAACGGGGATTGGTTCGTGGGTCATGTCGATCCCCCATTCCGACAACTGGCGGAAAATGTTGGGGAAGTGACGGATGATGAACTCGGCTGGCTTGTGCGAGATATCGAGATACACGCAGTCGAGGCCGCGCTTTTTCATTTCGTAGTCGATGGCGCGGGCGACAATGTCGCGCGGGGCGAGTTCGGCGCGTGCATCGTGGGACGTCATGAAGCGGGTGCCGTCGGACAGTTTCAACAGCCCGCCTTCGCCACGCACGGCTTCGGTAATCAGGAAAGATTTGGCCTGCGGATGGAAGAGACAAGTGGGGTGAAACTGCACGAACTCAAGGTTGCCCGCACGGCAGCCGGCGCGCCAGGCCATGGCGATGCCGTCGCCCGTGGAGGTATCGGGGTTGGTGGTGTAAAGATAAACTTTGCCTGCGCCGCCGGTGGCCAGCACCACATGACCGGCCGCGAAGGTTTCTACGCGCCCGGTTTCATTGTTGAGCGCATAGACGCCGTACACGCGACGCTCGTCCTCACCCGTGTGCTTGCCGGTGATGAGGTCGATGGCCAGATAATTTTCCAGCAAAGTGATGTTGGGGTGCCTGCGGATGCGTTCGGCCAGCGAGGTTTGCACGGCGCGGCCGGTGGCGTCGGCGGCATGTACGACGCGGCGTTCACTATGGCCGCCTTCGCGGGTCAGGTGGTAACCGCTGCGGGCGCCATCCTCGCGGGTGAAGGTCACCCCCTGATCGATGAGCCAGTTGATCATGTCGCGCCCCTGGCTGACGACGAAGCGGGTGACCTGCTCGTTACAGAGGCCGGCGCCGGCGATGAGCGTGTCGCGGATGTGTGATTCTTCCGAATCGTGGTCGGCCAGCACGGCGGCGATGCCGCCTTGCGCCCAGGCGCTGGCGCCGTCCATCAGGCTGCGCTTGGTCAGCAGGGTGACGGGACGCTGGTCTGCCAAATGCAGCGCAGTGGTCAACGCCGCCAGTCCGCTGCCGATGATGAGTACGTCGGTTTTATGCATTTGGCCCAAATCATAACAAATGCCTGCGCATCAACCTGCCTGCGCTGAACTTTTTGCAACAGCCCTTGTCATTGGGCTGTTGCGGCTGCTTGCTGATACCATTCAAGAAAACAGGCATGCAGGAGGGGAGGGGTGTGGAACGCGAAGTGGACCAGGAACTGGTCGAACGCGCGCAAAAAGGCGACAAGCGGGCATTCGAACTGCTGGTGCTCAAATACCAGCGTAAATTGGCCAGGCTGTTGTCGAGAATGGTGCGCGATCCGGCGGAAATCGAGGACATTGCCCAGGAATCCTTCATCAAGGCTTACCGGGCATTGCCCCAGTTTCGTGGCGAAAGCGCGTTTTACACCTGGTTGTACCGGATTGCGGTGAATACGGCGAAAAATTATCTGGTTGCGCGTGGCCGCAGGGCGCCGACGACGACGGTGTTCGACAGCGAAGAGGCGGAGAATTTCGAAGGCAGCGAATTGCTGCATGACATTTCTACCCCGGATGCGGAGCTGCAGACCAAGCAAATCGCCCAGGCAGTGAACGAAGCGGTCGATTCGTTGCCAGAGGAATTGAGGACGGCCATCACGCTGCGCGAGATCGAAGGCCTGGCCTATGAGGAGATCGCGCAAATGATGAATTGCCCGATCGGCACGGTGCGTTCGCGCATCTTTCGCGCGCGCGAGGCGATCGCAGAAAAGATTCGCCCCATGCTGGGCACAAGTAAAGACAAAAGGTGGTGATCATGCAAACCTTGAGAAAGACGCAACAGAGCACACAGGACGAACTGGATTGGGTATCCGTCTTGCTGGATGATGAAGCGCCTGGGGGTGAGTTGTGTGACGAGGTGGCGCGCTTGTGTCGTGACGAATCGGCGCGCGACCGCTGGGTTTTGTATCACGCCATTGGCGATGCCATGCGCGGCACGCCGGGGCTGACGCCGGCGTTCGATGACACTTTCCGCACGAGGCTGGCGGCCGAGCCGACCGTGCTGGCGCCGCGCCTGCGCAAATATGCCCCGCCCGTTGCCATGGCGCTGGCGGCCGGGGTGGCGGTGATTTCCGTGGTGACTCTCATGCCGGGCCTGATGGGGCAGCAAGAAACCACCATGCAGGTGGCACGCTCCGTCAAAACTGATCTCATGCAGGTCGAGCGCCAGATGGCACCTTACCTGGTAGCGCATCAGGAGTTTTCGCAAATGGCAGTGGCCTCGCCTTACCAGCGTGCAGTGATGACGCGAGAAGAAGAGGCCAAATGAGACTCGGATTTGCCTTCCTGTCGGCCGTCTTGTTCCCGCTCCTGTTCGCTGCGCAGCCCGCGCGGGCTTCGGATGTCATGGAATGGCTGAACAAGGCCAATCAGGCGGCACGCAATCTCAATTTCACGGGTACCTATTTCTATCATCACGGCGATCACGTCGAAGTGCTGCGCGTGTCCCATCGTGTGGACCGCAGTGGCGAGAAACACAAGGTCGAGGTGCTGGACGGCGCGCACCGCGAATTCATCCGTATCAATGATCAGGTGTATTGCCATCTGGCGGACGGAAAGACCGTGCGCATCGACAAAAACGCCGTGCAGCGTTTTTTCCCCGCTGTCGTGCCGGATGACACCATCCGCCTGACGCGTTTTTATATCCCCAAGCTTGGTGGCGGAGAACGGGTGGCGGGCCGCGAATGCCAGGTGGTGATACTCGAGCCGCGCGACGAATTCCGTTACACGCAAATGATCTGGATCGACCGCGAAAGTAAATTGCCGCTCAAAACACGCACCGTGGACGAATACGGCGCGCTGGTGTCGATGTTCGTTTTCTCCGAGATCGAGATTGGCCGGCAGCCGGACAAGGCAGTGTTTGATGTGCGTATGGCCGGTAAGCGCATGGAAACAACAGGCGTGGCGCGTGATTCTGCCAGTAACGCCTGGCAGGTGACGCCGCCGCCCGGTTTTCAACCGGTGATGGAAACCATGCGCCCGTTGCCCGGCAAGAAAAGTCGTGTGTTGCATACGATCTATTCCGATGGCCTGAGCAGTCTGTCCGTGTTCATTGAGCCGATTGTGGAAGGGGTATCCTATCTGGAAGGTTTGTCTACCGAGAGCGCGACCAATATCTACGCGCGTCGTGTGAACGGTCACAAAGTGACTGCCTTGGGTGAGGTGCCTGCGGCGGCGCTGCTGCTAACCGCCAACTCCGCGCAAAACAATAGGTGATGGAACTGCTGGAACAAACTGCGGTCGTGCTGAAAACCGGCGAAGGGAAAGCTTGGGTCGAAGCGCGCGAATCGGGCGCCTGCGGTAGTTGCGGCACCGGCGGTTGTTCCACGCGCAGGCTGGCTGATTTGTTCGGTCGGCGTGATCGTGCGTTCCCGGTGGCGAACAGCCTTGATGCGCGCCCCGGAGATCGCGTGGTGATCGGTATTCCGGCTGGTGCGCTCCTGCGCTCGGCATTGGGCCTTTATGGGTTGCCGCTCTTGCTGGTCGTGGTGGGAGCGGTCTGGGGCCAATACTCAGGGGGCGATGGCCTTGCTGTGATTGGCGGCGCGGTCGGCCTGGCGCTGGCGGCGGCCGTGCGATTTTTCTGGCGTGGAACAGGCGCGTGGCAGCCGGTAATGCTGCGGCGTGCCGATGAGAGTGCTTTTATTGCTGTGCATCGTTGAGGGGATCGTCATGAAGGAAATCCTGAAACATTCAATTTTTGGCGGCGTGGCCAGTGTGATCATGCTCTGGACCGCCACCGTGCAGGCAGCGGTGCTGGATGTGGCCGATCTGGTCGAGAAAAATGGCCCATCGGTGGTCAACATCAGCACCACCAAAATCGTCCAGCAGCCGCAGGGCATGCCGTTTCCCATGCCGGATGAGGAGGAAATGTTCGATTTCTTCCGCAAGTTTTTCCCGCCTGGCGGCCCGCGGGGTGAAGGCCGGCCGCGTGAAATTCCTTCGCGTGGCAATGGCTCCGGCTTCATCGTCAGCAACGATGGCTACATCCTGACCAACGCGCATGTGGTGCAGGGCGTGGATGAGGTCACCGTCAAATTAACCGACAAGCGTAAGTTCACCGCCAAGGTCATCGGTTACGACACGCGCAGCGACGTGGCGCTCATCAAGATCAATGCCAGCAATCTGCCCGCCGTCACCATCGGCAACCCGGACAAACTGCGCGTGGGCGAGGCTGTCGTTGCCATCGGCTCGCCGTTCGGCTTCGAGAACAGCGTGACCTCGGGTATCGTCTCCGGCAAAGGCCGTTCGTTGCCTTCGGAGAATTACGTGCCTTTCATCCAGACCGACGTGGCGGTGAACCCGGGCAATTCCGGCGGCCCGTTGTTCAATTTGCGCGGCGAAGTGATGGGCATCAATTCGCAGATATACAGCCGCAGCGGTGGCTACCAGGGCGTGTCGTTTGCCATTCCCATTGATGTTGCCATGGAGGTGGCTAATCAACTCAAGACCAGCGGCAAGGTTGCGCGCGGCTGGCTGGGCGTGGTGATTCAGGAAATGACCGCTGATCTGGCGGAATCCTTTGGCCTGGATCGCGCGCGCGGCGCACTGGTGGCCGAGGTGCAGGAAGACAGCCCCGCGGCCAAGGGCGGCATCCAGGTTTCGGATGTCGTCCTGCGGTTTGACAACAAGACCGTGGAAAACGCCGGCGACCTGCCGCGTCTGGTTGCCAACGTCAAGCCCGGCAGCAAGGTGCCGGTGCAGGTCTGGCGCAAGGGGGCGGTGCGAGAGCTCGGTGTTTCTGTAGGGGAGTTTCCGGATGAAGGGAAGATGACATTCGGTCCCAAAACCCAGAAGTCCTTTTCGCGCGGCGGACTCGTGCTGTCCGAGTTGTCGAAACAACAGCGGCAGGAGTTGAAGGTCAATGGCGGTCTTTTGGTCGAGGAAGCGCGCGGCGACGCGGTCCGTGCCGGCATTCGCGTGGGCGACATCATCCTGGCGGTCAATAATACCGAGGTTGGCGCCGTCGAGCAGTTCCGCAAACTGCTTGCCGCTGTGCCCGTCGGTAAAAGTGCCGCCGTTCTCGTGCGTCGTGGTGACAATTCGCTCTATATTCCCTTGAAAATCACCAACGGCGGCAGTGAGTGACTTCAGTCCCGCGCTGACCCTGCTGGGACGGCACGGCTGTCATCTGTGCGAGGAAATGCGGGCAAGCCTGAATCTTTGGGCGGCCCGTTTTGCTTTTACGGTCAACGAAATCGACATTTCCGGCAATACCGGACTGGAAGCACGGTATGGCTGGGATATCCCGGTTTTGCTGGCAGGTGAAAGGGAAATCTGCCGTCATTATCTGGATGAACAAGCGCTGCAAACCTGGCTTTCTGAAAGAGAAGATTTCCTTTAAACCTAACGGGCATGGCGTGTTGCCGCCCCGGATCATGAAACCCGTAGGCGCCGTGTCCGTTCCCCCACCCCGCCCTCCCCCGCAAGCGGGAGAGGGAGACAGGGCACGCTTCGCGTGTTTCACGCTAAAAACCGCAGTTGACCGCTTTTCACCCTTGTACATGGCGCATGAATACTGAGCTTCAAGCCTTCGATCAGGCTCACCCTTTTGGTGACAGCGCTACGCACCCGCTGGCACGCCTGCTCGCGCGCCTGCCTTTGTCGCGCCTCCTTGCGGGCCCCGGCCCGCAGCGTCGTTGCTTCGCGGCAGTCGCCCGAGCAGACGCACCATCAGGTGCGTCCAACTGCGGTTTCTAGGTTAAAATTCAACTCGTTGATTTGTTTCCGTGGGCACGCCGACCGTGCCCCTTTTTCGTTTTGTAACGATTAAAAACAGCACTGTGCAAGACAATATCCGCAATTTTTCCATCATCGCTCACATTGATCACGGCAAGTCCACGCTGGCAGATCGCATCATCCATTTGTGCGGCGGGCTGTCCGACCGCGAAATGGAAGCCCAGGTGCTGGATTCGATGGATCTGGAAAAGGAGCGTGGCATTACCATCAAGGCGCAGACAGCCGCACTGGAATACAAGGCTGGGGATGGGAAAACTTATTACCTCAACCTGATTGACACGCCGGGACATGTGGATTTTTCCTACGAGGTGAGCCGCTCACTGTCCGCCTGCGAGGGGGCGCTGCTGGTGGTGGATGCCTCGCAGGGCGTGGAAGCGCAAACGGTGGCCAACTGCTACACGGCGATCGATCTGGGCGTGGAGGTCGTGCCCGTTCTGAACAAGATTGATTTGCCTTCGGCCGACCCCGACCGCGTCAGCGAAGAAATCGAGGATATCGTCGGCATCGATGCGACGGATGCCGTGCGCGCCTCGGCGAAAACCGGTATCGGCATTAAAGAGATTCTGGAAGACGTGGTTAAGAAAGTGCCGCCGCCACGCGGGAATGAGAATGCTCCGCTAAAAGCGCTGGTCATCGATTCGTGGTTTGATAATTACGTCGGGGTGGTGATGCTCGTGCGGGTGGTGGATGGCGCGCTGAAGCCCAAGGACAAGATACGCCTGATGGCCACGGGCGCGCAATACCTGACCGAACAGGTCGGCGTGTTCACGCCGCGTTCGCGGCAGCGCGAATCGCTGTCCGCGGGTCAGGTCGGCTTCATCATTGCAGGCATCAAGGAACTGAAAGCGGCGCAGGTCGGCGATACCGTCACGCTGGCTGACAATCCGGCAAGCGAGCCATTGCCCGGCTTCAAGAAAATTCAGTCACAGGTTTTTGCCGGGCTGTATCCGGTGGAGTCGCACGACTTTGAGTCACTGCGTGATGCGCTGGAAAAATTGCAACTCAATGACGCTGCGCTGCAATTTGAGCCAGAAGTATCGCAGGCATTGGGTTTCGGTTTCCGCTGCGGCTTTCTGGGCCTGCTGCACATGGACATCGTGCAGGAACGCCTGGAACGGGAATTTGACCAGAATCTCATCACCACCGCCCCAACCGTGGTGTATCAGGTGCAATTACGCGACGGGACGATGATCGAGGTGGAGAACCCCGCCAAGCTGCCCGAGACCTCGAAAATCGAGGCCATCTACGAACCCATTATCACTGCCACGATTTTCGTGCCGGAGGACTACCTGGGCAACGTGATGACACTATGCAACCAGAAGCGCGGCGTTCAGGTGGACATGAAATACGTGGGCCGACAAGTCATGCTCAAATATGAGTTGCCGATGAACGAAGTGGTGATGGATTTCTTCGATAAACTCAAGTCCACTTCGCGCGGGTATGCGTCGCTGGATTATGAGTTCAAGGAGTTCCGCGCCGCCGATTTGGTCAAGTTGGACATCCTTGTCAACGGCGATAAGGTGGATGCCTTGTCGTTGATTGTGCACCGCTCGAATTCGGTGTACCGGGGACGGGAACTGGCCGCGAAGATGCGCGAGCTGATTCCGCGCCAGATGTTCGACGTGGCGGTGCAGGCGGCCATCGGCGCGCAAATCATTGCGCGGGAGAACGTCAAGGCCTTGCGCAAAAACGTGCTCGCCAAGTGTTATGGCGGCGATATTACCCGCAAGAAGAAATTGCTGGAAAAACAAAAGGAAGGCAAAAAGCGCATGAAGCAGGTCGGCAATGTCGAGATTCCGCAGGAGGCGTTCCTGGCCATCCTGCAAGTAGGAGAAAAATAAATGGATGCTTTGGCCATCGCCCTGATTGCGGCTCTTGTCGCCGGGATTGTGTTGGTGTTCAAGGGGGTCGTCGGTTTGCCGCTCTTGCTGCTGCTTGCCACGCTGGTGACGGGCGCGGTCTGGCTGTGGGACAAGTTGGTGTTATCCAGAAAACGCCAGCCCGACGAAGAAAGAACGCCGGGCGTGGAATACTCGGTCAGCCTGTTCCCGGTGATTTTGCTGGTGTTCGTGCTGCGGTCCTTTCTGGTCGAGCCGTTCCGCATTCCCTCCGGGTCGATGATGCCGACATTGCTGGCGGGCGATTTCATCCTGGTGAACAAATACACCTATGGCATCCGATTGCCCGTCATTGATAAAAAAGTTATCGAGATCAATCAGCCTCAGCGCGGCGATGTAATGGTGTTCCATTTTCCGGAAGACCCCTCGATTGATTACATCAAGCGCGTGATCGGTCTGCCAGGTGATCTGGTTGAATACCGCGACAAGCGACTGGTCATCAATGGCCAGCCCTTGTCATACGAGGAAGCCGGCACCTTCAGTTTCGAGACGGGCGGACTGAATTTCGTGACCGGAATCGTCTATCGTGAAAAATTGGGTGAGAAGCCGCATGATGCAATGGTGGTGCCTGGCATTGCCGGTTTCATTAGCCAGCAATTGAAGCCTTTTCCCGGCCAGGAGAAATGCACCTACCATGACGATGGATTTGCCTGCCGCGTGCCGGAAGGGCACTATTTCATGATGGGGGATAACCGTGACGGCAGTAACGATAGCCGTTACTGGGGCTTCGTGCCGGATCGCAATATCGTCGGCAAGGCTTTTTTCATCTGGATGAATTTTGGCGACTACAAGCGCATTGGCACCGTCATACATTGAGGAGACGAATATGATCAAGCGTCAACAACAACGTGGACTGACACTCATCAGCCTGCTTTTCTGGTGCGTCATCATTGGTTTCATCGCGTTGCTGGCGATGAAACTCATTCCGGCCTACATGGAATATTTTACCGTGCAAAAAATCCTCAGTGATATTGGCAATGATCCCAATATAAAAAGTCTGAGCAATGGCGAGATTCGTGAAAAATTCACCAAGCGTGCGTTGATCGACAACATTGCCACGGTAAAGGCTGCCGATCTCGACATTAGTCGGGAAAGCGGCACGACTGTCGTATCGGTCGAATACCCCTTCCAGACCAAGCTGGTTGGCAACGTGAGTCTGCTGGTTGACTTTTCCGCCCGCTCCGACGGCGGCAAGAACTGATTTGACCAGACCAGATCTGGCCAGGCTTTCGGCAAGCATCGGCCACTCTTTCAATCGGGAAAACCTGTTACGGCAGGCGCTCACGCACCGCAGCCATAGCGCCTTGCACAACGAACGCCTGGAGTTCCTCGGCGATTCTGTTTTGAACTGCGCCGTGGCTCGCGCGCTATATGACGCCTTTCCTCAATTGCCAGAAGGCACCCTGTCACGCATGCGCGCCAATCTCGTCCGGCAGGAAACACTGGCGGAGATCGCCGTCGCCCTGAAGCTGGGGGATTATCTTCTGCTTGGAGAAGGAGAGCTCAAAAGCGGCGGTTTCCGCCGGCCTTCCATTCTGGCCGACGCGCTGGAATCGATTTTCGGTGCGGTGTTTCTCGATGCGGGATTCGATGCAGCACAAACCGTGGTGCTAGGTTTGTTCAGACCAGCCATTGCCGACATCGATCCCAATGCCTCGGGCAAGGATGCCAAAACCCAACTGCAGGAATGGCTGCAAGGCAAGCGCCAGCCGCTGCCGGAATATCAATTGGCCGGTACGCGTGGAGAAGCGCACGATCAGGTGTTTATCGTCTCTTGTCACATCCCCGCCTTGGGAATAAAAACCCAAGGGCAGGGGAGAAGCCGCCGCGCGGCCGAGCAGGAAGCAGCGCTTGCGGTGCTGAAGCAGGCAGGTGTGGTGGTGTGAGCTCCGGGCAACAGGCCGTGCATCGCGCGGGATTCATCGCCATCGTTGGCAGGCCAAACGTCGGCAAGTCCACGCTGATGAATAAACTCATCGGCCAGAAAATCAGCATTACTTCGCGCAAGGCGCAAACCAC
>CAZVBY010000010.1:0-10836 GCA_964625895.1 uncultured Thiobacillus sp. | reverse complement strand
CGAGATCGTGCCGGTTTCCGCCAAGCATGGCACGGGGTTGGATGAATTGCTGAAAACGCTGGCTCGATACCTTCCCGAGGGTGAGGCGCTTTATGACGAAGACGACATCACCGACCAGACTGAAAAGGCCCTGGCTGCCGAACTGATCCGCGAAAAGCTCTTCCGGCTGTGTGGTGAGGAAATCCCCTACGCCACGGCTGTTGTCATCGACAAGTTTGAGGAGGAGGGGAATTTGCGGCGCATCTTTGCCACCATCCTGGTGGATCGCGACAGCCAGAAGGCTATCGTCATCGGCAAGGGCGGAGAAAAGCTCAAGGCCATTTCCACCCAGGCGCGGCAGGACATGGAGAAACTGTTCGATGCCAAGGTCTATCTTGAAGTCTGGGTCAAGGTAAAAGGCGGCTGGTCGGACGACGTGAGAGTGCTGAAATCACTCGGCATCGAGTAAAAACCTGACGCAGAGGCGCAAAGGCGCAGAGAAATTCAATTAAAGAGAATAGAGAGGCAAGGGAGTAATGCCTGTTTTCCACCGTTCTTCCATGCACCCCTGTAAAGGCTTGAAGGTTTTCTCAGCGCCTTTGCGTCTCTGCGTCTGATCCTGCTTTTATGGCCAACGCCCGCATCGACAACGAACCCGGCTTTGTGCTGCACAGCTACCCTTTCCGCGAGACGTCGCTGGTGGTGGAGGTGTTCTCCCGCCAGCATGGCCGCATGGCCTTGATTGCACGCGGCGCGAGACGTCCACGCTCTGCATTGCGCGGACAGGTGCAGCCCTTCACGCCGCTGCTGCTTTCCTGGTTCGGCAAAAGCGAAGTCCGTACCCTGCATGGGGCAGAATGGCAGGGCGGCATTGCGCCCCTGAGCGGCCTGCCGCTCATGTGCGGGTTTTATCTCAATGAACTGCTGTTGAAACTGCTGGCGCGCGACGACCCGCATGAAGCCCTGTTCGATTATTACCGCGCCACGCTTGCCGAACTCGCCCAGCACGACGGCAACGATCTTGAACGCATACTCCGTCGTTTCGAGAGGCATCTGCTGTCCGAGATTGGTTACGCCGCCACGTTTCACGAAGAAGCGGAATCCGCACGTCCCGTGCGTGGCGACTGCCAGTACGTGTTTGTTCCGGAACGCGGGCCGTATGAGGACATTGAACGGGACGGCAACGGAATACCGGTTTCCGGCCAGACCCTGCTCGACCTTGATCGGGACAGGCTGGATTCCGCCCTCACGCGCAGCGAAGCCAAGTTGCTCATGCGCGCGCTGATCAACCACCACCTGGGCGGCAGGCCGCTTTATACTCGGCAAATGTTGAAAGAACTGACTGAAAAATGATCTACCTCGGCGTCAATATCGACCACATCGCCACGATTCGGCAGGCACGCAAGACCCGTTATCCCAGCGTGGTGGAAGTCGCGCTGGCCGCGGAAACCGCTGGCGCGGACAGCATTACCCTGCACCTGCGCGAAGACCGCCGTCACATCCAGGATGAGGATGTGGAAATCCTGCGTCGCGTGCTCAAGACCAGGATGAACCTGGAAATGGCAGTGACCGAGGAGATGATCGCCATTGCAACGCGCATCAACCCGCAGGATGTTTGCCTGGTGCCAGAGAAACGAGAAGAACTCACCACCGAAGGCGGACTCGACGTGGCCGGGCAAGTCGAAAAAGTGCGCAGCGCCTGCGCGCGGCTGGGAGCATCCGGCATTCGCGTCTCGCTGTTCATCGATGCCGATTACAAACAACTGGAAGCCGCACGCGAATGCGGCGCACCCGTGGTCGAAATCCACACTGGCCACTATGCCGACCTTGAAGAACCCGCCGCCAAACTTCAGGAGCTTGACCGCATCAGAAAGGCGGTCTCCTACGGCCTGGGGCTGGGGCTAACCGTCAATGCCGGGCATGGCCTGACTTACCACAACGTTCAGCCCATTGCTGCCATTTCCGGCGTGCATGAGCTCAATATCGGCCATGCGATTGTCGCGCAGGCGATATTCGTTGGGTGGGAAAAGGCGGTGAGCGAGATGAAGCGGTTGATGGTGGAAGCGGCGGGGTGCAGGAGGTAGTGCCGTAGGGTGCAATAAGCTCCGCGCATTGCACCGGATTTTCCCGATTCAAACTTCTGTTGGCAAGGGAACCCGAAGGGCAATGCAGTTGGGTCGTCTTTCTTTGGTTCCTTTCTTTGCTGAAGCAAAGAAAGGGACTAGCTGCCGGGCTACCCCCGGCTATAGCAACCTGATTGGTTCCTCCAGCCCGCTAAAGAAATTCAAGGCCCTGTTTATCGTGGAATGTGATTGGAAATCGTAGACGATTCTTAAGTGCTGTGAGAATTGCTCAACACCTGCTTAAGCCAGGCACTCTGACAAATCCGTTTACGGCGACTGGCCAGCAGATCGCGAATCGCTTCCTTGGCCATGCCCAACGGTTGTTTTCCTTCGGGCGTGATACTGTCGCAGCGCACGAGGTGCAGGCCCACGGGGGATTCCACCACGCCACTGAGTTGCATCGGTTCAAGCTGAAACAGCACGGCATCGAGTTCAGGATAAAGCTGTCCCTGCATCACTTCTCCCAGCATCCCGCCTTGCAGGGCAGTGGGGCATTCGGAATGCTTCATGGCCTGCTCTTCGAACCGTTTAGGCTCCCTGGCCAGGCGTGCTGCGATTGATTCGATGCGACGCGCGGCCGCTTCTCGCGTATTTTCTGGCAGGTCTTCATTGATCGTCACCAGGATGTGACGGGCCATGCGGGTCTCGGGGCGCTGGAATTGTTCAGGGTGGTAGTGATAGTAAAGCTCGACATCGATGTCGCTCACTCTCGCTGCCCGGCTGCCCACTTTTTCCAGCACGGTTTCGACTTTCAGCTCCCGCTCCAGCGAGATTCGGTAGTCCTCGATGCTCAGGCCGTTGCCGGCCAGATCATCCTGAAAGGTGTTGACATCCGGGTAGCGGTTACGGATTTTATCCATTGCCGCATCCAGCGTTGCCTGAGGAACAACGACATCCCGCGCCTCGACACTCGACAGCACATGCGCTTCCAGGTCAAACTGTTTTGCGGCCACACGTTCCACATGCTGACGCTCTGCCGATTCCAGCGCGCCAGGATTCTTGCCATAAACATTGTGCGCAGTTTTAAGGACGAGGTAGGCTGTATTCATGTTGCCGCCTTCCCTTCCGAAACATGGGACGGCTGCAGAGACTCCAGAACGTTCTCCGGAACCTGCAGAACATGGCCGGGGAAATGCACGTGGTACTGCACGCCCGAGCCGGTATCGCGCAGCACTTTCATCACTTCGCCTTCGGCCCCGGCTTGCACCAGCACTTCGCCCGCCACGGCAAGCGAAAGGGCGGCGCGCACCTTTTCCCGCGTCTCGAAGCGGCTGGGATTCCAGGGCTCGGCGGCGCCGATCAGTTCTTCCTCGCGGCAGCCGACAATGCGGTTCTGATCGAGAAAATTCACCGTATAAATAACCTGGTCCTGCAGGAAGGTGCCGACATTCATGACAAAACCAATCGAGCCCCGGCGGACCAGCAGGTTGCCCACGTCCATGCCTGGATAGGTGCCGTCGTTGCGCACATTGCGCGTCACCCGCACCTGGTCGCCATAGTCGAAACGGGTTTGCATGAGACTGCCTAACTCCGCAATGCCGCTTCCGAACTGTTGCAGGCGCCGCTGCCGCCGCACCCGCAGCCACCGGCATCGTGTTCCGGCGCTGGCTCATGTTTCATGATGCCGACCGAACTCAGCGGCACGAAGGCAACCTTCGGCTCGTGCATGTGGAAGACCTTGAACACCTTTTCGGTCAAGGCATCGGAGACGACAAAATCCTCATAGGCACGCGTCATCAGCGAGGCATAAATGAGCCTGCGGCTATCTTCGCCACCCTCCAGGTCACCGGCCTTTGTGAGGTAATCGTGAAATCGCTGCAGGATATGCAGGCGATTCACATGTACCACCGCGGGGTCGAACGCAACGCCAAAGTAATTCAGGAAATCCTCGGCGGACTCCATTTCTTCCATGGCTTCATCAAGTGTCAGTTCATCCATGATTCACCTCTTTTCATTGCAAGTCTGAGTGCCGGTGACTCTTCTGCTGCGGCGGCATCCAGCACATCGAGCAGCACCTTGCCGCCGATGCGGTCATGGCTATCCAGTTCGATCAGTTTTTCAATCAAGGCCCTGCCCTGTTCCATCTGCCCGAGCCGCATGTGGATGTAGCCGGCGGCCTTCATCACGTGCAGGTAGAAGCGCAACAGGCCCATGGACTTGATCACCGCCTGACCGATCAGGTCGGGATGCAGGCTCGACCATCCTGGCGCAAACCCAAGACGCCGCCCGACGATGGTCAGCGTACGGTCAGCCACGATCAGGGCATCACCAAGGCGGTGCTGATAGAAGTAGTAGCGGTACAGCGCCACCAACACCAGCAACGCTTCCGGTGCCTGGATGTAAGCCTTGAGCAGCAGGGCTTCGGCTTCCGCACTGCCGTAGAGTTCGCCTGCCCCGGCAATCAATTCCAGCACTTCAGTTGCAACCGGCTCATCGAAGTACAGACTCGCCTGATCGAAATCCATCAAATCCATTCCTGCTTCCCTGGCTAAATTTTTTTCAGTTTGCGGGCTGTTTCCGCCCCGCACAGGTCATCCGCCTCGCAAACGCTGCATTGGCTTTCCACCGCTTCACCCTGATTCCTGAGCTTCGCTTCCAGCACTTCGATGCGCTCCATCAGACACACAATAGCCTTGCCCACCGGATCGGGTATCAGGTGATGATCGAGATTGATGCCCAGCGTGTTCTCGCCCGCTGCTTCCAGGCGCGTGACCACCTTGCCGGGAATGCCAACCACCGTGCGGCCGGCGGGCACGTTCTTCACCACCACCGAATTCGCGCCCACGCGCACGCGGTCGCCGAGGGTGATCGCACCCAGCACCTTGGCCCCGGCGCCGATCACCACGCCGTCGCCCAGAGTCGGATGGCGTTTGCCCTTGTTCCAGGTCGTGCCGCCCAGCGTGACGCCGTGGTACAGGGTCACGTCGTCACCGATCTCGGCGGTTTCACCGATCACTACACCAGCGCCGTGATCGATGAAGAAGCGGCGGCCGATGGTCGCGCCGGGATGGATGTCGATATTGGTGAACAGCCGCGCCAGCCACGACAGCAGACGCGCCGGATAGCGCAATCCTGCCAGCCACAGCCGGTTGGCGATGCGCTGCATGAGGATGGCGTGCACGCCGGGATAGGTGGTGATGACTTCAAGGCGCGAGCGCGCCGCCGGGTCGCGCTGGAAGACGCAGTCGATGTCCTCTTTCAGCAGCATGAGCAGACCTGGTTTGGCTGTCTTCACGCCGACATCGTCAGCGCCGGAAGCAAGAAGGGGAGTGGCGGCCTTGTCCATGCGTGCCACCTCAATGCGTCAAACCCGCCACGGTGCGGCCGATCAGACGTTGATACAGAAACACCAGCTCGTGATCCGCCGGCGAACGCTTGGCCTTTTCGGCAAAGGCGCGGATGTCGGGCAGCAGTTCGCGCGCCTCGGCCGGACTCAGGTTCAGCCCCATGCGCGCATACGCCGCCATGATGCCGTGCGATCCGGAATGCTTGCCGACCACCAGCCGGTGGTCGCGCCCCACCTCGCGCGGATCGAAGCCCTGATAGGTATCCGGATCCTTGAGCAGGCCGTCGACATGGATGCCGGCTTCGTGCGTGAACGCGCCTTCGCCGACCACGCTCTTCTGCCAGGGAACGGGACGTCCGGAAGCGGCGGCCACCTTCTCCGACAAGGCAGGAAATTGCGCCAGATCGATTCCCGTGTCCAGCCCATGCAATTTCTTCAGACCCAGCGCCACTTCCTCCAGCGGCGCATTGCCGGCGCGTTCACCCAGCCCGTTCACGGTGGTGTTCACATGTGTCGCGCCCGCCTTGCAGGCCGCCAGCGTGTTGGCAGTCGCCAACCCCAGGTCGTCGTGGGCATGCATCTCGATTTCAAGATCGGAGACGCTGCGCAGCGTCCGAATCGTGTCATGCACGCCAAACGGTTCCATCACGCCCAGCGTGTCGGCAAATCGGAAGCGCCGCGCGCCCGCCGACTGCGCCGCTTCGATCACGCGCATTAGGAAATCCGCATCGGCGCGCGAGGCATCCTCGCCGCCGACAATCACTTCCAGCCCCATGTCCAGCGCGCGCGGCACCATGCCGGCGATAGTCTTCAGCACCCAGTCGCGGTCACGCTTCAATTTTTTCTGAATATGGATGTCGGAAACCGGAATCGACAGATCGACCATGTCCACCTTCATGTTGCGGCAGGCTTCCAGATCGCCGCTGTGCATGCGGCTCCAGACGATCAGGCGCGATTTCAGGCCGAGCGCGGCAACCGCGCGGATACCGTCGCACTCGCCATCGCCCATGGCCGGGATACCGACTTCCAGTTCCGACACGCCCAGCGCATCCAGCCGGCGCGCGATGTCGAGTTTTTCCTTCAGCGTGAACGCCACACCAGCCGACTGCTCGCCGTCGCGCAGCGTGGTGTCGTCGATGATGATGGTGCGGGGCATATTGTTCACCAAATCCAGAAAACATTCGCCACAGAGCACACAGAGAAAACCTCACATCTCTCTCTGTGATCTCTGTGTTCTCTGTGGCTGAATTTGCTTTTCATAATCAGGCGTACACCGGCGCGAAGGCTTTTTCCGGTTGTTCCGCCGGGCCGTTCTCGCCCCAGTAGGGCGACAGTTTCCTGAGCTGCGCGACGATCTCCGGCACCACCTGGATGACGCGGTCCACTTCGGCCTCTGTGGTGTAGCGCGACAGCGAAAAGCGGATGGTGCCGTGCGCGGCGGTGTAGGGGATGCCCATGGCGCGCATGACATGGCTGGGTTCGAGCGAGCCCGAGGTGCAGGCCGAGCCGGAACTGGCGGCGATGCCGAACTTATTCAAGAGCAGCAGGATCGCCTCGCCCTCGATGAACTCGAAGGCTATGTTGCAGGTATTGGGCAGGCGGTTGGTAACGTCGCCGGTGGCGAAGGCGCGCGGCACTTTCGCCAGAATGCCCGCCTCCAGCCTGTCGCGCAGCCGCTTCACCTCGGTGTTTTCGTATTCCATGTGCTGCATGGCCTGCTCGCAGGCGAGACCGAGTCCGATGATGGAGGCGGTGTTCTCGGTGCCGGCGCGGCGGCCGCGCTCCTGATGGCCGCCTCTCAACAAGGGACGGAACCGCACGCCGCGTTTCAAATACAGCACGCCGACGCCCTTGGGCGCATGCAGCTTGTGGCCCGACAGCGAAAGCATGTCGATGGCCGTGTTCTTGAGGTCGATGGGCACCTTGCCCACTGCCTGCACGGCGTCGGTGTGGAACAGCGCGCCCACCTCGTGCGCCATCTCGGCCATCTTCTCGACCGGGAACAGCGTGCCGGTCTCGTTGTTGGCCCACATCGCGGACACGATGGCGACCCTGTCGGAAAGCAGCTTGGCGTATTCGCCCAGATCGATGCGGCCGACCTCGCTCACCTTCAGGTAGTGAACCTTGTAGCCTTCCTTTTCCAGATACGTGCACAGCGCCAGCACGGCGGGATGCTCGATCACGGTGGTGATGATTTCCTTGCGATCCGGGTTGGCCTTGAGCGCCGAGAGAATGGCGGTGGAATCAGATTCGGTGCCGCAGGAGGTGAAGATGATTTCCGATTCGTGCTCTGCGCCCAGCAGTTCCTGCACCTGCATGCGCGCCTTCTTGATCGCCAGCCCGACCTTGTTGCCAAAGCTGTGCATGGAAGAGGGGTTGCCGAACTGCTCGGTAAAGTAGGGCAGCATGGCCTGCACCACCGCATCGTCCACGCGGGTGGTGGCATTGTTGTCGAGATAGATGCCTTCCATGGTCTTTCCCTCAGGCCTGTCCGGATGCGCGCGCATACGAACCGGTGCGGGTCGGCACCACCTTGACGAATTCGCCCAGGTCTTCCATCAGCTTCTGCTGGATGCCCTGCAGCGTCACCGCTTCGAGCTGGCAGCCCGCGCAGGCGCCGGTCATGTTGACGTAGACGGTCTTGCCGTCCACATCCACCAGCTCGATGTCGCCGTGGTCGCGCTGCAACTGCGGACGGATGGAATCCAGCACCGTCTCGATGCGGCGGATGCGTTGCAGATTGGTGAGCTTGCCGGGCTTCTCTTCGGTTTTAGCGGAAACGCCGCCGGGCACGAACACTTCACCGCGCTCGGCCAGCACCTTGGTGAGGATTTCCTCGATGCCTTCATGGCAGGACGAGCAGCCGCCGCCCGCCTTGGTGTAGTTGGTCACGTCCTCGACCGAAGAAAGATTGTTGGCGCGGATGGTTTCCTCGATCAGCACGGCGTCGATGGCAAAGCACTTGCAGATCAGTTGGCCTTCCTCGTGGTCGTCCTTCCATTCCTCGCCGCGGTAGTTGGCGATGGCTGCTTGCAGCGCTTCGCGGCCCATCACCGAGCAGTGCATTTTCTCCGGCGGCAGGCCGTCCAGATAATCGGCGATGTCCTGATTGCTGACCTTGAGCGCGTCATCCAGCTTCTTGCCCTTGATGATCTCGGTCAGCGCCGAAGACGAGGCGATGGCTGAGCCGCAGCCGAAAGTCTGGAAGCGCGCATCGAGTATGGTCTCGGTGTCCGGATCGACCTTGAGCATCAGGCGCAGCGCATCGCCGCACGAAATCGAGCCGACATCGCCGACCGCGTTGGCCTCATCCAGCAAGCCTGAATTGCGCGGGCTGAAGAAGTGTTCCTTGACCTTTTCCGAATAGTCCCACATGGCGATACTCCCTTATGCCGAGAACGACGAACCGCACGCGCACGAACTGGTGGCATTGGGGTTCTCGAACTTGAAGCCGGAGCCGTTCAGGCTGTCGACGAAATCCACCGTCACCCCTGAAAGCAGCGGCGCCGAAAACGGATCGACCAGCAGCTTGACCGGGCCGCACTCGACAACCACGTCATCATCGGCAGCCTTCTCTTCCAGGCTCATGCCGTACTGGAAACCGGAGCAGCCACCGCCGGAAATCGCGATTCGCAGGCCGGCCACCGGCGTGGCGGAACCATTGATGAAATTCTCCACGGCGGAAAGGGCTTTGGGGGTCAGGGTGATCATGGATGGCTCCTTCAAAAAAGCGTTCATGCCCTGACCATTGCAACACCCATGCCAATCGCCGGGCGCGACGCAAGCTCTTGTTTTGTATGGCAGAGAGGAGCGGCAAACGCCCAACCCGTCTGTATGGAAGCGCACGGGGCAGGGGGTTTGTAGGGTTTGCGACAGGCAATCAATCCAGCAAGGCGATGCAGGATCAGAAATGCAATCCTCGCCGTGCCGCGCCGGACCGCGACCGTGGCGGATGGCACCCATCGAAATGGAGCAGGCGCGTCAACTGGCTTGTCGTTTGCTACTCGATAGACGTTGTCATCGCAGGGAGAAGCGCCGTGGCGATCCAGTTTTTGATTACTTGATTTTGTCGCACCCAACCCAAAGGAAACATCATGGCCCGCATCGGCATCTTCTTCGGCAGCAACACCGGCAACACCCGCAAGATCGCGAAGATGATCAAAAAGCGTTTTCCCGATAGCGACGACATCGCCGACCCGCTCAACGTCAACAAGGCCACGCCAATGATCTGTTCTTCCGAAAACCGCTTCTTCAAGTCCATTCTCCTTCTCGAAAACGGACTTTACTAAATTCCGATCGGCACTTTTTATGGGGAGCACCTCATCCCAGTGCTAATTGGCCGTTAAGTGATCGACTAGAGACTTTCGGCCAAGGCCGCCACTACCGAACCCCCGATGCCGTCGCTGGGATCGAGCAGTTTGAGTTTTTCCAGCAACGCGACCGAGGCTTCCGCATTGCTTCGGCGCAGTTCGAGGAAAGCCATGGCCTTGAGAGACAACAGGGCAAAGCTGGCGTCCTTGTCTTCCAGCATTTCCGGTGTCCAGTCTTGCCAGTCGGACGGAAGGTTGGCAAGGCGTGCGGCCACACTCATGCCCTGCGTGGCCATGTCGTAAGCCGCATCGAACTTGCGCTGCCGGTTGTAGAACTTGATCAGCGCGCGGTAGAGCGGCAGGCAGTCTGGAACCTGGCTCAGCGCAAAGCCGAACAGGAATTCGGCGCCAGCCGGATCGGTGCGGTACTGCGTGATGCCCGTTGGAGCAGGGCTTGTACCGATGGAGGCAGGGTGTCGGGATCGGTGGTGTCGGGCATGGTTTGCTTGAATAACGTCTGTTCCATCTCAGGCATCTCTCCCTCACCCGCCCTTCGGGCACCCTCTCCCGCAGGGAGAGGGGTAAGTTCGAGATGTTGGCAAGGCATTGCTGGCCTACGAAACTCGGCTCGATCATGCCACCTGCAATTGTGTCTGCTTCTCTCTCAGCAGTTTCATGCAGGTGCGGTTGGCGGCAAGGTCAAGGGCGGTGAATCCGTCGAGGGTTTCCAGGGTGGTGTCGGCGCCGGCGTCGAGCAGCAGTCTGACGAGGGCGGTCTTGCCGGCCGAGGCGGCGTAGATCAGCGCGGTGGCGCCGTTGACGTTCTGGCTGTCGAGCGGGGCGCCGGCCCGGATCAGGCTTTTCACGCCGTCGAGGCAATCGGCGAAGCAGGCGAACCACAGCGCGCCGTTGCCGTCGGCGTTCATCGCGCGCGGGTCGGCGCCGCGCGACAGCATCTCGCCGATGAAGCCGACGCGCCCCAGCCGCGCGGCATGCATGAGCGGGGTGGTGGCGTTGGCGATGCGGCAGGCCATGGTTTCCTGAAGCGAGCCGGTGACGGGGAAACCTTCGCTTTCGAGCCAGGCTTTGAGGGCGGTGTCATTCATAGGCGGGAAGGGTCGTGAGTCGTGGGTCGTCC
>CAZVBY010000009.1:0-24190 GCA_964625895.1 uncultured Thiobacillus sp. | reverse complement strand
TTCGTTGTCTTTTTGTTGATCGGCCTTTGGCCGCTGCTATGGGGACGCCCTGTTCGCATGACTGCGCTGGGTGCGGCTTTGGTATTTCTCGCGCTCTCGTTTCTCTATCCTGCCTCACTTTCCCCACTCAACCGTCTCTGGCTGAAATTTGGCGCGTTACTGCACTCGATAACGAGCCCGATTATCCTTGGCATCATGTTTTTTCTTGTCATCACGCCAATTGGGCTTCTTATGCGCCTGACTGGAAAAGACTTTTTGAGATTGAAACTTGATCCAGAGGCCAGGAGCTACTGGATCCCGCGCGATCCGCCAGGGCCCGACAGAAACAGCCTGAACAAGCAATTCTAGGAGCATAAATCATGTCCATCTTCCGCGAACTCTGGGAATTCATGCGCGTGCGCAAGAAATTCTGGCTGGCACCGATCATTTTCATCATGGTACTGATTGGCGGTCTGCTCGTCCTTGCACAAGGCTCTGCCGTCGCGCCGTTCATTTACACCCTTTTCTGATTCAGACCGGGAAAATGTACATACTTGGCCTGTCGGCGTACTACCACGATAGTGCAGCCGTTCTTCTGAAAGACGGCGAGATTCTTGCCGCTGCACAGGAAGAACGCTTCTCGCGCAAAAAGCACGATGCCCGGTTTCCAGCCAATGCCCTGAATTTCTGTTTGGCCGAGGCAAATATCGAGCTGGCCAAAGTGGACAAGGTGGCGTTTTACGACAAGCCTTTCCTCAAGTTTGAACGATTGCTGGAAACCTACCTTGCGTTCGCGCCACATGGTTTCAAATCTTTCCGCATGGCCATGCCGATCTGGCTACGCGAGAAGCTATTCCAGAAGGATCTCCTGGCCAAAGAACTCAAGACCCTTGAACCCGGTATCAACTGGGTGGATCGCTTGCTCTTCTCGGAACACCACTTAAGTCATGCCGCAAGCGCGTTCTTTGCCTCGCCTTTCGACGACGCGCTTGTGCTGACCATGGATGGCGTGGGCGAATGGGCGACCACCTCGGCAGCAGTTGGTCGCGGCAACCATCTGGATATTTTCAAGGAAATTCATTTCCCGCATTCCCTGGGGCTGCTTTATTCTGCTTTCACCTACTATCTCGGTTTCAAGGTCAATTCCGGGGAATACAAGGTAATGGGCCTCGCTCCCTATGGCGAGCCAAAGTATGCTCAAACCATACTGAACCATCTCATTGTTCTGAAACCGGACGGCTCGTACCGGCTGGATCAGTCCTATTTCAATTACTGTACCGGTCTTACCATGACCAACGCCAAATTCGATTCGCTGTTTGGCGCTCCCCCAAGAAAACCGGAAGACCCCCTGACCCAGCGTGAAATGGATCTTGCTGCCTCCTTGCAAGCCGTTACCGAGGAGGCCGTACTGAGAATGACGCGCGCCTTGCATCACGAAACCGGTTTGGAAAATCTCTGTCTTGCCGGTGGCGTGGCACTCAATTGCGTGGCCAATGGCAAGGTGCTGCGTGACGGCCGCTTCAAGAAAGTCTGGGTTCAGCCTGCTGCGGGCGATGCAGGCGGGGCATTGGGCGCCGCGCTTGCCGCCCACCACCTTTACCTTGACCAGCCACGCAAGCCGGCCAGCGGCAAAGATGCCATGCACGGCTCTTACCTTGGGCCAAGGTTTTCGCAGCAAGACATCGAATCGCGCTTAACCCGCGCTGGCGCGAAGTTCACCGTGCTGGATGACAGCACCCTGATCGACCGCACTGCTGAACTTCTTGCAAGCGAGCATGTTGTAGGCTGGTTTCAAGGTCGCATGGAGTTTGGCCCCCGTGCCTTGGGCGGGCGTTCCATTCTGGGCGACCCGCGCTCACCGAAGATGCAGTCGGTATTGAACCTCAAAATCAAGTATCGGGAATCCTTTCGTCCTTTTGCGCCATCCGTTCTTCGTGAGCATGTATCAGACTGGTTCGCGCTCGATGAGGATAGCCCCTACATGCTTATCGTCGCCGATGTCGCAAGAAATCGCCGGCTGGAGACCACCGTGGACAATGGATTATTCGGCATCGAGAAACTCAAGGTGCCTCGATCCACCATTCCGGCCGTGACACATGTCGATTACTCCGCACGGATTCAGACGGTTCACAACGACACCAATCCGCGATACCACGCCTTGATTTCCCGTTTCCACGATAAAACCGGTTGTCCCATTCTCATCAATACCAGTTTCAATGTGCGCGGCGAGCCGATCGTCTGCTCGCCGGAAGATGCTTTCCGGTGCCTGATGGGCACCGAAATGGATGCGCTGGTCATCGGTAATTGCGTCCTGATGAAGAATGAACAAAACGAGGCCCTGAAACTGGACTACAAGAATGCTTTTGACAAGGACTGACCAGCCCAGGCGGCAAGCTCACCAGAGGCTCAAGAATTTTGCGCTTGTGTTCACCACAATCGTGCTAACGCTTGGCTTGACGGAAACCGCCCTGCGCGTGCTTGACCTCCCCCGTCAGCCCATGAAGCCAGAAAAAACGCATGACCCGATTCTTGTATACAAGATTCCATCTGACTGGCCTGGCGTAGACAAGGATGGTTTTCGTAATCGCAGCGTCCCATTGCGGGCGGATATCGTCACGCTGGGCGATTCACATACTTATGGCTTGAATGCCAGTCTTGATTCCAACTGGCCAGGATATCTGTCCAAAATTACAGGGCAATCTGTATACAACCTCGGCATTGGTGGCTACGGACCGCTGCAATACTTTTACCTGTTTGATCGGGCCATGCAGCTTCGCCCCAAAACAATTGTCCTGGGGCTTTATCTTCCCAATGACATCAAGGGCGTCTGCCACCCTTACCAGCAGACCCGTTACTGGAAGGAGCGGGCCCAGTCCGAGAAACTTGACCTGGCTTACTGCAAGGACGCCAAATTCAAGGATGGCGAAGAACGGGAAAGAGACACGAAAAACGTCATCGAGCAAACAGGTCAGTGGTTGGAAAACAGCAGAATCTGGAGCCTGATCAGCATCGCAGCACGACAGATCAAAAGCCGGCTGCCGCAAAATGAGAAACGCTACGTTGTGGTATCCACCCCGAAGAACAAAACCATCATGGGAAAATCCAGGCTTCGGGATCTATATGATCAAATGAACCTGGAAAGCCCGGAAATCAACAACAGCCTGTCGATCACCGAGACGCTGATCAGGAAAATGGCCGCCCGCGCCAATGCCAGTGGCACCAGGTTTGTCGTGTTGGTCATTCCATCCAAGGAGTTTATTTTCCACCAATACCTGGGCGATTCCGGCAAGCGCCTGCCGGACGTCTACAACAAAATGGCTAAAGCAGAGGAGCGCCTGAGAAATCGTGTCTTCAACTGGCTGGGGTCAGAGAAAATTCCCTATGTTGATGCCGCACCCGCGGTACTCGCCGCAGTGAGAAAAGAAGGCGCTGTCTATCCGGCCGATAACGATGGCCACCCTCTGGGGCGTGGTTACCAAGCCTACGCAGACGCAGCCTACATGGCTTTTTTCAAGGCGCAATAGCCACCACCTGCGCTCCCTCTTTAAGGGGATCTGGAAATTCCCGTCCTGCGTAATATCTTCCGGATCTTTCCCGCAAACCCCTTCTCGGTACGCACATTGGCCTTGGGAAACGGCAATTGCGGAATCGCTTCACCCAAAAAATGGCACAGTTTCTCCCATCCGTCGCCCTCCGTCAGATTCATGATCAACAAGTCACGACGCCCCTTGAAATATTCCAGCACTTCCTCGTTATGCCGGTTATAGCGAGCAACATAGCGCTCTTCGTTATCTTTTGGAAAACCTCTCCCAACCCCGTATATCCACTCCCGCATCGGCGTCACATCGGTTCCGAAGTTTTTTACCATGCTGGCAATCCATTTTTGCGGATCACGTACGGTCAGGATGAATTTGCTTCCAGGGAAAGCCTTGTCCATTTGCTGATATAGCATTGGCCAGGGGTTATCCTGAAACGCATCAAACCGGGGCACGATTTCCATCGCTCTTTGTAGCGCAAGTTCCCGTACCTGGGGATCCCTGACCCAGTTTCCCCCAGTCACTCGATAGCCAAGTTGTTTCAGGGCCTTCTCCATCGAGGTCGTTCCGGTCTTGTGGAAGCCGATACAAAAAACCTTGCTCTTCATATTCATCCGGTTTTCGCCAACTCTTGATTAATGGCCGATAATATCTCCGGCCGTTCCAATAAATGAATATGGACATTCATGTAATGCGCATCCTGCACATCGACAACATCATGATCCGGCGTTATGGTATCACCAAGGTCGCCACAGGCAGAAAGCTGTTCAATGGCCTGATCCGCAACAACCACAAGGTTCTGGAGTTCAGCGACCGCGACATCGCCCACTTTGAAGCGCCACTTCACATCAAGCCGTTGGGCTTCCGCATATCGAACAAGCGTCTCATCGAGTCATGCGAGAATTTCCAGCCGGACATGATTCTTCTGGGCCATTGCGACATCATTCGCAATGACACCCTGCTGGAAATCAAGCGCAAATTTCCTCAACTCAAAATTGCCTACCGTAATGTCGACCCCCTGTGGGATCCACCCGTGCTGGAAAAAATCCGCTACCGCCTGCCTGTTGCCGATGCGATATTCATCACAACAGGTGGAGAGCCGCTCAGGCAGTTTCTCACTGGCAAGAACCTTGTCTCTTACATGCCAAACCCTACCGACCCCTGCGTGGAAGATCAAAACAATGCGTCCAGGACAGAATTTGATCGCGACCTGATTTTCTGCGGGGTGGGCAACACAACGGACGACCGCTATCCCTTCGTGAAAAACCTGCACGAAGAACTGGGCCGTGTTTTACGCTTCGACAGCTTTGGCATGCACGGTCATCCTGCCATCTGGGGAAAACCCTACGACGATGCGCTGGCAGGCAGCAAAATGGGGTTGAACCTGAACCGTTTTGAAGGCTGGCCCTTATATTCTTCTGCCCGCATATCCCAACTGATGGGCAACGGCATTCTGACTTTTCTTGGCGACAAGAATAACCTGCAGCGATTTTTTGGCAGTGATGCCGCCGTTTATTTCAACCACTTCGACGATTTGGTGGCCAAGATAAAAACCTATCATGCGGATGACGACTTGCGCCGCAACACGGCTGCCAAGGGGCAAGCCTTTTATCGGGAGCATTTCAGCGGACAACGCGTAGTGCAATACATCATTGAGACAACCTTTGGCCTTCCCTACTCACAAGACTATCTCTGGCAAGACGAGGTTTACCGATAATGGGTCTGACTGCCAAGATCCTGCGTAACGAGAAGCCAAGTCAGTATGCCGGTTTTATCCGCAACTTCCTGCGTGGCGCAAGAGTCACCGAGCCGCCAGTACTGATTGTTGGCTGTGGCCACAGCGGCACTTCGGTTTTGCTCAGAATCCTGGACATGCACCCGAATATTTATGGCATCCCCTATGAGAGTCGGGCATTCCTGAAATCCCGCTTCAAAATCCGGCTTGCCAGCCTGTTCTGGAGCAAAAACACCATCGCTGCCGGCAAGCACAGATGGGTGGAAAAAACGCCCAATCATATTCACGCCATCAAACGGATTTTCGAGATCCATCCCCGGGCAAAAGTACTGCTGATCGTCCGTGACGGCCGCGATGTTGCCATATCCTTACGCAAACGAACGGGAAACTTCCAGGAAGCGGTTAACCGCTGGGTAGAAGACAACCGCGCAGGTGAGGCATTTTTTAACCACCCGCAAGTATTCAAACTGCATTACGAGGAATTGGTTACCGATTTCGAGCATGTTATTCCAAAGGTATGCGATTTCATCGGTGAGCCCTATGTGCCCTCTATGCGAGAATTCCATCAACGCCAACTCAAACTATTCCGTTCCAGTCAGGACACGCCAGCCAAAACCGAATCGGAAGTCGATCACAACCAGCATCGAAACTGGCAAATCAACCAGAAACTCTTCAATGGAGCCGGGAAGTGGCGAAGGGAAATGAGCCCGGGAGAAAAGAACTTGTTTAAGCAGCATGCCGGTCAAATGCTGATCGATTTAGGATATGAAATATCATCGGATTGGTAGGCTGCCGAATTCGCCCAGTTAAAAAAATCTAATCGATGAATTTTGCATGGGGTGGTTCATCTGCTTTTCTCCACCGACCGTCTTCAACACCCAATCTCTGACCAGTGATGGTTGTATCGCATTCATGCAAGCCAGTTCCGGAGTGTAGTTGCAGGTTTTACGGTAGCAGTTGATGCAAGGCCCTGTCCATTGCACTGCGCTGACATGCGTCCCAATCGGCCGTACGCGTCTTGGGTCTGTCGGCCCGCAAACGACTAACATGGGCTTTCCTGCACAAGACGCCACATGGGCGGCGCCTGTATCGTTGGCAACGATGCCTATCGCGCCTTCGGCTAGCGGAATGATTTGTGCGATGCCGGTTTTCCCATTGAGGTTGACGACGCCCTCCCCACCCGCTTCGGCGATGTTTGCACAATCTTCGACCTCATCGGGGCCGCCGACCACCGCCACTTTCTCAATGCCTGACTTGCGGAGCAATTGAGCCAGCTCGGCATAACGTTCCACACCCCAACGCTTGAGCCATCCTGCTCTTTGCGAGCCTGGCAGCAACAACACATAGCGTCCCGGAACCAACCCCGCCTGCTGCATCAATGTCTGTACTTGCAGACGGCTTTCATCAGAAACAAAGAGCCGTCCATGCGGGGCCTGCCGTGGAACGCCCGCAGACTTGAGGGCAAGGTCGGAATGCCAGCCTGGATAGGGCTCAGCGGGCCGGCGCGGGAAATGGGTATAGGGAAATCCGGGGTTGTGCCCAACAATCGCGCGCAACCACGGCGACATCAGCCTGACCATGGCCAGCATGATGCGGGTGCGGTCCGTTGATTGCAGGTCAAAAATCAGGTCATAGCGCCCGGACCAGACCTTTCTGATCCATTGTGTTGCCGCCACAAGTCGACCATGTTTGCCCCGGACATCAATCGTGAACACCTCGTCAAGGCGCGGGTCGCCATCAAAGAGACTGCCCCAGGGCGGCAGGGTGTTCAGATCGATTCGGGCATCCGGGAATGCTGCGCGAATGTCGTCAATATAGGTCGTCGATGCCACCACATCCCCCATCGCGCTCCATTTGATGATGAGGATGCGCCGGACGCGTTCAGGGTGAATTGCTTTGCTCACTGGACAACGAGCGAAGCCTGAGCCAGGCAGAGGCCAGGAAATAGGTCATGAAAAAGGCCAGCACCAGTTCCTGCGTTTCGGTAACGCGAATATCGAAGGGCGACCCAAGCCTGATATCCCACCAATCCCGCACGCGCTCTGGCATCATCGCCAAAGCCGAAAGCAGGCCGGTCCAGGCGAGTGGCAGAGTAGGCCAGAACCAATAAGCTGTCGTTTTGGCGTCAGGCTCTTTTCTTTGCATCTGCCTCCACCAGGCATATAGCGCCCCAAAAAGCGCCCAAAGTTCGAGCAACAAGCGCGGCTTCTGGTCGAGCCAGGCGCTCGTGTTGTGAAGGTTTGTTTCTTGCTGGTCATTGATTTCCATAAATGCATCGGGCGTGTCCCAGTAGAACAGCCACTGCCCCCAGCTCACCTCTTCACCCGCCATATACAGCGCACCCAGGGTCACCATGGCAAGCCAGGCCAAAGCATTGCGGGTTGGCAGATACCGGTGCATACGCAATGCCATAATGCCAAAAACGATACCGGGAACAAGTACCGCAGGTGTCAGAAGTTCGATCAGGCCATTCTCGCTCTCGAAGTATCGTTCGAAAATCTCGGGCGAATAGTGCCGAGCCAGCAATTGCGCAAGAACGACCAAAAATGGCAGCCAGAACCAATGCGGAGAAATGTCCCTGATTTTCATGTTTGCTGCGCGATTGCGCCCGAGAATGCATCAAACACGGGTTGCAGCAATGCCCGTTTTGTTTTCAGTGATGCCTGATTGACGACAAGCCGCGAGCTGATGTCGATGATATGCTCCACCGCCACCAGCCCATTGGCCTTGAGCGTGCCGCCGGTGGAAACCAGATCAACGATGGCATCCGCCAGACCCACCAATGGCGCAAGCTCCATGGACCCATACAGTTTGATCAGGTCAACGTGCACGCCCTTGTTTGCGAAGTGCTCACGCGCCGTGTTGACGTATTTGGTCGCAACGCGGATACGGGCGCCTTCCCTGGCACGCCCGGCGTAATCAAATCCTTCGCGCACTGCCACCATCATGCGGCATTTGGCGATTTGCAAATTCAGCGGCTGATAAAGACCTTGGCCTCCATGCTCGATCAACACATCCTTGCCGGCGATGCCCATGTCGGCGCCGCCATGCTGCACATAGGTGGGAACGTCCGTGGCACGAACAATCAGTAACCGCACATCGTCGCGATTGGTGGGGATGATGAGCTTGCGAGAAGCCTCCGGGTCTTCTGCCGGCTGAATGCCGGCCGCCGCCAGCAGGGGCTTGGTCTCTTCGAAAATGCGGCCTTTGGAAAGTGCAATCGTGATCATGCTAGTGAATTCGCCTGATGCGTGCGCCCAGCGCGGAGAGCTTGTTTTCAATATGTTCGTAACCGCGATCGAGATGATAGATGCGGTCGATAATGGTTTCCCCCTGCGCCACCAGGCCAGCCAGAACCAGACAGGCCGAGGCGCGCAGATCGGTCGCCATCACGGTCGCGCCATCCAGTCTCTCCACTCCCCTCACCAGCGCGGTGTGGCCGGAAACATCGATATTGGCGCCGAGGCGCTGTAATTCCTGCACATGCATGAAACGGTTTTCGAAAATGGTTTCCGTCACGCTGGCGGCACCTTCGGCAATGCAGTTCATGGCCATGAATTGCGCTTGCATGTCGGTTGGAAATGCCGGGTGCGGTGCAGTACGCACATCCACCGATTTGGGTTTTCCCTGGCGGCACACTTTAATCCAGTCAGCACCGGTTTCCACCATGGCGCCAGCCTCGCGCAATTTGCTGATCACGGCGTCGAGCGCATCGGGCTGGGTATGCGTCGCTCTGACACACCCGCCTGCCATGGCGCCGGCCACGAGAAAGGTGCCGGTTTCAATACGGTCCGGCATGACGGCGTGCGCCGCGCCATGCAAGCTGCTCACGCCATGGATGGTAATGACATCCGTCCCCGCACCATTGATATTGCCCCCCATGGCGGTCAGGCAACGCGCGAGATCGACCACCTCCGGCTCCCGCGCTGCGTTTTCAAGCACCGTCGTTCCCTCCGCCAGACAGGCCGCCATCATCAGGTTTTCGGTGCCGGTTACCGTCACGGCATCCATGACAAAGCGCGCACCCTTGAGTTTGGCAGCCTTGGCATGAATATAACCGTGTTCAATATGTATTTCCGCGCCCATGGCTTGCAGGCCCTTGATATGCAAATCAACCGGGCGCGAGCCGATGGCGCAACCGCCGGGCAGCGACACGCGGGCTTCGCCAAAGCGTGCAAGTGTTGGCCCCAAAACCAGTATGGACGCACGCATGGTTTTCACCATATCGTAGGGCGCTTCCAGGATGGATATTTTCGCTCCGTCAAGATCAACCTTGCCTTCGGCATCACGCGACACCGTGACGCCCATATGCGCAAGCAGCGCCAACAACGTACCGATATCCTTGAGTTCTGGCACATTGGACAGTCGCAAGGGTTGATCGCTCAGCAAGGCTGCTGTCAGAATGGGCAGCGCGGCATTTTTTGCGCCCGAAATCCGCACATCGCCATTGAGCGTGGCGCCGCCATGTATCAGCAACTTATCCATTGTCGTTTATTGACGTTGCGCCCAGTCTTCCGGCGTAAAGGTTTTCATCGACAGCGCATGGATCTCTTCGCGCATCCGCTCTCCCAGGGCCTTGTAGACCAGTTGATGCTGCTGAACCATGTTCTTGCCGCGAAACTCGCCACTGACGATGGTCGCCTCAAAATGCCGGCCATCGCCCCTCACCTCCAGTTTGTCGCAAGGCAGGGCGGCAGCGATCCAGCGCTGAATGTCTTCTGGTGTCACCATGATTAATGTCTTAGCTTGTATCCGCGTTTGAGCAGTGTGAGCGTAAAGCCGGATATTGCCACAAAGCAGGCGGTCACGACCAACAGGCTTGTCAGCGGCGGAATGTCCGACAAGCCGAAAAATCCCCAGCGAAAGCCGTCAATCATGTAGAAAACCGGGTTCCAGTGCGAAGCGGTCTGCCAGAAATCCGGCAGGGAATGAATCGAATAAAACACCCCGGAAAGGAAGGTCAGCGGCATGATCAGAAAATTCTGGAAAGCCGCAAGCTGGTCGAATTTTTCTGCCCACATGCCCGCGATGACCCCCAGCGCGGCAAGAATACCCGTAGAAAGCACTGTCAACAGAATCAGCCACAGCGGGTGCATCAGCGGCAAGTCGGCAAACCAGATGGTCACGAGGCCGACGCCGATGCCGACCACGACACCACGTATCACCGAAGCCAGCATGTAAGCGGCGAAAAATTCCAGGTAAGAAAGCGGCGCCACCAGCACGAAAACGATATTGCCGGTAATCTTTGACTGGATCAGGCTGGACGAACTGTTGGCAAATGCGTTTTGCAGCATGGACATCATGATGAGGCCCGGCACCAGGAAAGTGCTGTAACTAATGCCCGGATAAACCTGCACGCGCTCCTCCAGCACATGCGAGAAAATCAGCAGGTAGAGCATGGCGGTAATGACCGGCGCAAGCACGGTCTGGAAAGCCACTTTCCAGAAACGCAGCAATTCCTTGTAGAGAAGCGTGGGAAAGGCCGTCATGCGTCGCGGATGATTTCGGTGAAGACCTGCTCCAGAGCCGGCTCGACAAGCTGCATTTCCCGTACATTGAGGCCAGTCTGGCGTATGGCCGCAAGCAGTTGCTCAAGCTGGCCATACTCCTGAAACCCAAAGACCCATGAGCCGCCAGCACCGGGTTTGAGCGCCAATTCAGAAGGAGGCGCGCGATCCAGGGTGAGGCGGGCCTGGTGCTCGTGTCGTCGCGACAGCAGATTGCGTGTGCTATCCAGTGCCACCACCCTGCCCTGCTTGAGCATGGCAATGCGCTCGCACAAGGTTTCGGCCTCTTCCAGATAATGCGTGGTCAACACCACTGTGTGACCTTCGCGATTCAGTGACCGGATAAAGACCCACAGCGTCTGCCGCAAGTCCACATCCACGCCGGCCGTTGGCTCGTCCAGCACGATAACCGGTGGTTTGTGCACCAGCGCCTGCGCTACCAGCACGCGCCGTTTCATGCCGCCTGACAATGCACGCATGTTCTTGTCAGCATGTTCGGTCAGGCCCAAATGATGCAGAACGTGATCAATCCAGTCGTCATTCTTGCGAATGCCAAAATAGCCGGACTGCAATCTCAATGTCTCGCGCGCGGTAAAGAACGGGTCATACACCAGTTCCTGCGGCACCACGCCCAAGGCGCGACGCGATTTGCGGTAATCGCGCGCAACATCAAAGCCCATGACTTCGGCCATGCCTTGCGTGGCACGGGTCAATCCCGCCAGGATGCTGATCAGCGTGGTCTTGCCAGCGCCATTGGGGCCCAGAAGGCCGAAGAATTCACCTTGCCCGATTTCCAGATCGATGCCATCCAGCGCACGCACCTGATTGAATTGCTTGACCAGGCCGCTGACGCAGATCGCAGCCTTCATGAATTGGCGGCGATCATTCCCGGCAACAGATCCGCCACGCCGTAAAGTTCGGCCAGGCTGTGCAAACTGGTCGGCAAACCAACGACGGCAAACAGGCGATTGTTCGCCTGGGCATGTCGCTGACATGAGAACAGCATTGCGAGTGCAGTGGAATCCAGCGTATGGACAGCGGTGCAATCGATCGTATCCACGCCATCGTCGATCATTGGCCGGATCGTTTCAAGAATCCGTGGAACCGTATCGAGCGTCACTTCGCCATCAACCCGGCAAATACGCCCGTCACGCACAATCATTGTTTGGCCATCTTGGCCGGAACGCCCGCCGATGAAGAGGGCTTGGCTGCGGGTTTGGCCGGTGTATCGGTTTTGGATGCCCCGCGAGACTTGGCCTCCAGCGTGGCAATCAGCCCATCGATGCCGGATTGCCGAATGGTGTTGGCGAAAGAAGAACGGTAATTGATCACCAGACTGACGCCGTCAATCGCCACGTCATACACCTTCCAGCCGAAATCCGTCTTGTACATTTCATAATCGATCGGAATGGGTTTGCCGCCTGGCTGCCTGATTTCCGTCTTGACCGTGACTTGCGTATCCTCCGGCCGCATATTCAGCGGCTTGAAATCGACTGTCTGATTACTGAACTCTGTCAGCGAGGTCGCATAGGTGCGCACCAGCAATGCGCGAAACTCCTTGACCAGCGCCTGTTTTTGCTGCGGCGTGGCCGCGTTCCAGTGCTTGCCGACCGCCAGTTGCGTCATGCGATTGAAATCGAAATGCGGCAACACCTTGGCCTCGACCAGCTCATGCGCCTTTTTGACATTGCCGCTCAGGATGTCCTTGTCCGCCTTGAGAATGGCAAGAACTTCCTGCGTCGTGTTCCGGGCAAGCTGGTCGGGAGGTAATTCGGCGGCCTGCACGGTCAGGGCGAATACTCCGCTGCAAAACAAGAAAAACAAACGAAACATGATATTTCCCAAAAATCCGGCAACAACAAAGAGACCCTGCAAACTTATTTCTGTTCCCCGGTCAGCTTGCTGATTTGCGCGACGTTCAGATTGAAATCGTTGACCGTACGCAAATACTCTGTCTGTGCCAACACATAGCTCTTGATCGCCTCGGCCAGCCGGTCACCCTTTTCAAGCCCGGCCGAGAAATCCGCCAGTGACGCAATGACCCAGCGTCGGGCTGAAGCCGCGCCTTCGGCGAGTTCCTTTTGCGCCTCGAAATTCGCGCGGGCGTTGGCATAGGCTTCGCTCACCTCAAACGGAATGCCAGCCAATGCAAACTGACGCTTTTGATTCAGCGCTTCCAGTTCTGCCTGGGCCTGGCCCACGCGCGCTTTGGCCACATCAAACACCACATCCCACTTGACGCCCAGGACAGGGGTCAGGCCGCCACCGTTGAATGGGTCGTACACATGAGGGTTGTCCAACTGGTCGCGCCGGGACGCATAGCTATAGGCGCCGACCACGCCCGCGTATACATCCGGCATGATCTCCGCTTTCTTGGCCGCCACCAGCGCACGGCGGGCCTTGAGTCCCGCTTCCAGTTGCTGCATTTCCGGTCGTTCGGCAAGCGCCCTGGCCTGGAGGTCAGCCAGTTCGATTGTCGGGAAAGCCACGGGATCGAGTTTTTCATCCGCCACTGCCAGCGGCGCTTTCATGCCAACGCCGGTTAAAACCTTGAGACCATCCAGGCTGATGGTCTCGACCGCTCTGGCCTGGTGGGCATATTTTCCGATCAGCCCCTTGGCGGTTTGCAACGAATACAGATCTGATTGCGTCACTTCTCCCGTTTCTTCCTTCAGCGCGCGTTCCGCGCGAAGAATGGATTGATTCACGCGTCCTCGCATATCTTCCAGAAACAGACGGATGTCACGCGCAGTCAGATAACCAAAATAGGCGCGCTTGGTATCGTAGACAATTTCCGCCTGCGTCTGGCGCATTTCGCCGCGCCGGATATCGATGTTGCTTTGTGCCGCCCTGCCATATTCGTCAATTTTGCCGAACGTGTACAAAGGCTTGATCAGCGCGAATTCCAGGCGCGTCCAATCAGACAAACCGTTCCAGTCATCGCCGTCCCTGCGTGGCGTGCCAGTCGGATCGTTGTACCGCCCACCCTTGTAAAATCCGCCATCCACCGCAGGCGCCAGACCGACAAATGCATTGGCATTGATGCGCCAGCCCTGATTGCCCTTGACCTCGGACAGCAGCGCACGCGCCGCTTCGACCAGATACTCGCGCTCTTTGATGCGCGGGTCCGCCGACAGGCTCATTTGCACCGCCTGCTCCAGATTGACGGTTTGCGCCCCCGCCATGGGTGCGGAAACAAACAATCCAGCGACCAGCATGGCCAGCGAGAATTTAGTGGGCTGCATTTTCTGTTCCTTCCTGTTGCGGGCCTTCCTGGGCCTTGCCATACAAAAATTGTCCGATCAGGTTTTCCAGCACGACCGCCGATTGCGTCAGTTTCAGTTGATCGCCCTGCTTCAATTTTACGCTGTCACCGCCCGCCTCCAAACCGATGTATTGCTCGCCCAGCAGTCCAGACGTCAAAATGGAGGCCGTGGTATCGGCCGGAAAGCTGTAACGTGTGTCCAGGTTAAGCGTCACACGCGCTTCATAGGTCTTGTCATCAAAATTAATGGAAGACACGCGCCCCACCACCACACCCGCGCTTTTCACCGGCGCCCTGACTTTGAGCCCGCCGATATTTTCGAACAATGCGGTGACTTGATAGCTGTTTTTGGCATCAACGGTATTCATGCTGCCAACCTTGAGCGCCAAAAACATCAGCGCGCCGATGCCCGCCACCACGAACAACCCCACCCACAGGTCCATTACTGCCCTGCTCATTAATTCACTCCCCGAAACATGAATGCCGTCAACACAAAATCCAGTGCCAGAATAGCCAGACTGGACGTCACCACCGTGCGTGTGGTCGCGCCAGATACGCCTTCGGCGGTCGGCGGCGCATCATAGCCCTCGAAAAGCGCGATGGCGGTCACGGCAATCCCGAATACCACGCTCTTGATCACGCCATTGAGGATATCTTCCTCGAAATCAACGCTTTCCTGCATTTGCGACCAGAAGATTCCTTCGTCCACGCCGATCAACACCACGCCCACCAGATAGCCCCCAAAAATGCCCATGGCCGAGAACAGAGCCGCCAACAGCGGCATGGACAACACACCCGCCCAGAATCGCGGCGCCACGACCCGCGAGATGGGATCAACCGCCATCATCTCCATCGCCGCCAATTGCTCGGTTGCCTTCATCAGACCGATTTCCGCCGTAATGGCCGATCCCGCCCGGCTGGCAAACAGCAGCGCCGCCACAACCGGTCCGAGCTCCCGGACGAGGGAAAGCGCAACCAGCACGCCAAGCACCTCCTCCGAGCCGTAGGTTTGCAGCGTTTCATAGCCTTGCAGCCCCAGCACCATGCCGACGAACAAGCCAGACACCAGGATGATGATGAGTGAGAGCACTCCGGTGAAATAGAGCTCGCGGATGGTCAAGCCAATCCGCCTGAACGCCGTACCGGATCGAAACAGTGTCGCCGCGAAAAACCGGGTCGCATAGCCAATGCGCGTGACGCCATCCAGGGTCCTGCGGCCGATTCCTGCGATGGAACGAACCAGGGCGCTCATCTTCCCAGCCTCATATCCGCCGCATAGGGTTTGGCTGGATAATGAAAAGGCACCGGCCCATCGGGCTCGCCATGCACAAACTGATGGACGAAAGGCAGACCGGAAGCCCGTATTTCGTCTGGCGTTCCCTGCGCCTCAATAACGCCTTCCGACACAAAATACACGTAATCCACAATTTTCAGCGACTCCTGGACGTCGTGTGTCACGACGATGGAGGTCAAACCCAGCGTATCGGTCAACCGGCGGATCAAATTGCCCGTCACACCCAGGGAAATCGGATCCAGTCCGGCAAAGGGCTCGTCATACATCACCAGCATCGGCTCCAGTGCGATTGCGCGCGCCAGGGCAACCCGTCTGGCCATGCCACCGGAAAGTTCGGACGGCATGAGTTCCGCGGCGCCGCGAAGGCCCACTGCGTGCAGCTTCATCAACACCAGATCGCGGACAATATCCTCTGGCAGGCGCGTGTGTTCGCGTAACTGAAAGGCAACATTTTCGAACACATTCATGTCAGTAAAGAGGGCGCCAAACTGGAACAACATCCCCATCTTGCGCCGCAAGCGGTATAACTCCGGCTGAGTCAACGTGTTCACCGCCTCGCCGCCCACCTTGACGGTGCCGCTTTGCGGCTTGATTTGTCCGCCAATCAGGCGCAATAGCGTTGTTTTTCCACAACCGCTGCTTCCCATGATGGCGATCACCTGGCCCTTGCGCGCGGTCAAATTAATCCCCCTCAATACTGGGCGGTCCCCATAACCAAAGGAAACATTATCGATTTCTACCAGATGTTCCATGACTTCTCTGGCCCTTGTTTTTATCACGGCCGCTATTTTAATGGATGCTGTTACAAACCGACGAAATTACATCCCCAAAATGCTGATCAGTTCGTTCAACTGCGCCAATTCCGCCGAACCGATCCCACGCGCAATCACAAACAAGGGTTGACCATGCCCGGACAAAGCTTGCATGCGTGCCGCGAGCGCTCGCATGTCCACCTTTCCATCCAGCCAGACGATTTGAGCCTCATGTTCCAGCACGCCCTTCGCGCCAAAACACGCGGCCTTGCGCATTAATCCAGCATTCTCATCAATCGCCCCCCCCAGCAGGAATCGAAAGCCTTCCTGTGTATCATTCAACCAAATTTGTATTTGCTGTTCATTTGCCAAACTCCAGCTTTCCAGGGGCAAAAACACACAACGGAATTGCGTGTTGTAAAAAGACAACTTCCAATCTTTTGGCAAGTCTTCTGGATAAACATTTTTCAAAACCTCGGCATCCCACCCCACCGTGCCTGAATACACCAAGTAACCAGCCATTTCGTCCAACATTCCTCCCGAATAATCGGTTACCCATCCTGCCACAACCATCGAAACAGGCGCACAAGCAACTTGCCTATATTCGGATATTTCTATATTCTTAATTGCAAGCAATGTTAATAAAAATTAAATACTGCCTCGGTAGTGTTTAAGTGTTTATTCACCCCTGCCTTTACTTCAAGGAGAGCACCATGAAAAAACTGACCACCCTTGCCGCTGGCCTGTTGTTGGCACAAATCGCCATGGCCCAGGCTCCGGCTCCGGCCCAGGCTCCAGTTGCCGCATCCGCCACACCGCAAACTCCCGCCCAGTGGCTGGACCGCATGACAGACTTTACCCGCAACGCTTCCGCTTACCGCGATCCCAAAGTGTTCGTGCCTTGGTCCAACGCCGTGACAGAACCGGCCTTCTACACCCAGATGGGCGTCAACATGATGGATCCGGGCAACTGGTACCGCATGATGGGCACCATGCTGGATCCGCGTTCGCTGACCAACTACATGCAGTTCGCTGATCCGAATATGTACATGAAGTGGATGGCCGCTTCCATGGACCCCAACTTTTACACCGCGCTGATGACCACCATGCTGGACCCGGGCAAAATGATGCGCTGGATGATGATGCCCATGGATCCGCAAATGTGGAACATGATGATGCAATCACTCAACCCCGCCATGTATCTCAAGTGGATGATGGCGCCGATGGATCCGCGCGCATGGTCGCTGATGATGGCGCCCATGAACCCCAACCTGTACACCGGCTGGTTGGGCCAGTCCATGAATCCCGCCACTTACGGCTCCTGGGGCACCTGGTTGAATCCCGCCACCTACGCGGTCCCTGGCATGGCGCCTGGCGCGGCTCCGGCGGGCGCAGCTTACAATCCGTTTGATCTGTCCGCACTGTTTGGCATGTTTAGCCAGCCCGTTGCCGCCCCGGCGACGGCGCAGGCGGCAGCGCCGGCCGCTGCTGCGCCTGCGATGGTCAACCCGTTTGACCCGAACACGCTCCTGCAGATGTTCAATCCCGCTGCCTGGACGGCGCCCGCCGCTCCTGCCCCCGCAGCCAAGTAATTGTTGTTTTTTTAACACAAAAGCCGGTCAAATTGACCGGCTTTTGTTGTTTATTGAGCACATATATCAATATATAAGTATACAATTATTTACGGTTTCAGATTTCTTAACCAAACGTTTCATCAACCCCCCTCTTTTTATCTGGAGATAGATCATGCAAATCAAGAAAATCGCCCTGGCACTGACCCTGTCTGTTGCCGCCCCCGCCTTCGCCAACGGCGCCAACGCCATTGATGCTTTCATCAATCCCGCTGCCTCCGCTGCGGTCGCCAAGGACCCCAAGGCCATGGTTGAATTCGTGAACGCCATCACCGAACCGGCTTTCTACGTTGCGGCCGCCAATGCCTCCATGGAGCCGGCCACCTACGTGAAGATGATGAACGCCTCCATCGACCCCGCCTCCTTCCAGGCTACGATGGCGCTGACCGACCCGGCCGTTGCCACCAAATGGATGGCCGCTTCCATGGACCCCAACTTCTACACCGCGCTGATGGTGAAGATGGCTGACCCGGGCAAAATGATGCGCTGGATGATGGCTCCCATGGACCTGAAAAACTACCAGCCCGCGTTCAACGCCATGAACCCGGCCCTGTACACCAAGTGGATGACTGCTTCCATGGACATGAACAACTACCAGTCCATGATCAAGATGGCTGATGTCAACACCTACAACAAGTACGTTGCCGTTGCCGCTGACCCCAAAACCTACGGCACCTGGGGTTCCTTCATTGATCCCAAGACCTACGGCAATGTTGCTGCGTTCAACCCCTTCAGCTTCATTCAACTTCCCGCCGCGCCTGCTGCCGCGAAGTAATTCTGTCGAAGCAAATGAAAACGGGACGCTCATGCGTCCCGTTTTTTATTGCCCCATTCCCTGAAAACAGTCGTCAAGCCCGTCGCCAACTTGTACCTTGCGGGCCGTCTTCCAGAATAATGCCTGCGGCTTTGAGCTCATCCCGGATGCGGTCGGCCTCGGTGAAGTTCTTTTTCAATTTTGCTTCCTGTCTTGCCATGACCAGGCTATCGATTTTCTCTTCATCGCTTGAACTCTCCCCCCTGAGGAATACTTCAGGCAGTCTTTGCAACAACCCGACGACATTGCCCAAGGCTTTCAGCAATCCCGCCAATTCAGCGGATTTGCTTTTATTCACCTCGCTCGCAAGTTCAAACAACACCGCCATCGCTTCAGGCGTATTGAAATCCTCATCCATCGCCGCCTTGAAACGCGCCGCAAAATCATTATTCCAGTCCAACGTCACATCCACGGGTGGAACGTTCTTCAAGGCGGTATAAAGCCTTGTCAGCGCGCTTTTGGCGTCTTCCAGATGGGCATCGGAATAATTCAACGGACTGCGATAGTGCGCACGCAAAATGAAGAAGCGCACCACCTCCGGATCGAATTTATCCAGGATTTCGCGAATGGTAAAAAAATTGCCCAGGCTCTTGGACATTTTTTCGTTGTCCACCCGCACAAAACCGTTGTGCAGCCAGTAGTTCACAAACTTGCAGCCGTGCGCGCCTTCGGATTGCGCGATTTCATTTTCATGGTGCGGAAACTGTAAATCCTGCCCGCCACCATGAATATCGAAATGGCGGCCCAGAAGTTTGCCGCTCATCACCGAACATTCAATATGCCAGCCAGGCCTGCCAAGACCGTAAGGCCCTGGCCAAGCCGGCTCACCCAGCTTGGCGGCTTTCCACAATACGAAGTCCAGCGGATCGCGCTTATGCGTGTCGATCTCAACCCGCTCGCCCGCCCTCAGATCCTCCAGCGATTTGCCGGACAACGCTCCATAACCCGGAAAGCCGCGCACACTGTAATAGACATCGCCATTCTCCGCCTGGTAAGCCAGTCCCTTGATTTCCAGGGTCTGAATCATGGCGGTCATCTCCGCCACGTATTCCGTGGCCCGAGGTTCGAAATCCGGCCGCAACACTCCCAGTCGCGCCTCATCTTCGTGCATGGCCTCGATGTAGCGCTGGGTCAGGCTGGCCGGCGATTCATTATTTTCCGCCGCGCGCTTAATGATTTTATCGTCGATGTCCGTAATATTCCGGACATAGGTAACCCGGTAACCGGATGCCCTCAACCAGCGCGCGACCATGTCAAACACGACAAACACGCGTGCATGGCCCAGATGGCAAAAATCGTAGACCGTCATGCCGCACACGTACATCCTGACCTTGCCAGGCTCGATGGGCACAAAGGTTTCAGACCGTCTGGTCAGGGAGTTGTAAAGCGTCAACATGGCGGAATACCCCAGCAGTCGCAGCAATTTTTGCAAACGCCGCGCAAGCCGAGCCGGGTGTTGTTAGAATGCTGTTTATTGGCAATTTTTTTGAGTTTAACACATGCCCATTTTGCACAGACTCGCCTCCGCCCTGATTATCGGCCTGGCGCTCACTCATGTCCCCACGTTCGCGGATGATATCCAGGACATCAACCAACTATTTCGCAAAGGCGATCTGAACGGCGCCGCCACCCGGGTCAATCAATATCTTGCCAAAAATCCGAAAGACGCCCAGGCACGTTTTCTCAAAGGTCTGATCCTGGCCGATCAGAACAAGCCCGCAGAAGCCATTCAGGTCTTCACCTCACTCGCCGAGGACTATCCCGAACTGCCCGAACCGTACAACAACCTCGCGGTTCTTTACGCCGCGCAGGGCAAGTACGATGCCGCCAAAAACGCCCTGGAGATGGCGATCCGCACCCACCCAAGCTATGCCACCGCGCATGAAAACCTGGGCGATCTATACGCCAAAATGGCCAGCATGGCCTATGACAAGGCGCTGCAACTGGACAGCAGCAACCGCACCGCGCAAACCAAGCTGTCGCTGATCAAGGATATCGTGTCCGGCCAGGGGCGCCGGCCCGTCGCCGTCGCATCGGCCAGGCCCGACATCCGGCCGGCCGCTGCCATTGCGGCGCCCGCAAAACCCGTGGCAGTTGTGGCAGCTTCAGCCAGTCCCGCGCCCGCCAAGCCGGCGCCCGCCGCACAAAATAACAGCGACATCGTGGAAGCTGTCGAGGCTTGGGCAAAAGCCTGGTCCAACAAGGATGTGGATGGCTATATTGCGCGCTATGCAGCGGATTTCACACCGACCAACATGAGTCGCGCCACCTGGGAAGCGCAACGCCGCGAACGTATTGCAAACGCCAAGGAAATTTCCGTCGCCCTGCGTGACGTGCAGATCAAGCAAACCTCGGAAAACCGTGCCACGGCGCGCTTCAAACAGGTTTACGCCTCGGATCGCCTGAGCAGCACATCCTCCAAGACACTGGAGTTGGGCCGCATCAATGGAAAATGGCTAATCCTGCGCGAATCGGGGCGTTGATATCCGATGAGGCGCATCGCTTTCCTGAGTTTACTGGCCGGCATGCTGCTGACGTTACCGACTCACGCTGAACTCGGCGAAGCGGACCGGCTGTTCGCCAGCAGCCTGCAGGAAATTCGGCAAAACCGGTTGGACAAAGCGCTGACCTCAATCAATCGTCTGCTGGATCGCTATCCGAATTTCCGTCTGGCACAACTGGTTAAGGGCGATTTACTGCTGGCCCGCGCCAAACCCTTGTCGACGCTGGGCAACGCACAGGGCGCCCACGATCAGCAAGCTGACCTCCGCGAGGAGGCCCGCGCGCGCATCCAGGCCATCAGCGACCCGGTCGATCCCAGGCTTGTGCCTGAGGAACTCCTGAAAATTTCATCCGACACCCGCTACGTCATGACGGTCGATGCCAGCCGCGCGCGTCTGTTCGTGTTCGAGAACAGCGCTTCTGGTTTGCGCCGTGTGGCCGATTACTATGTCACGGTCGGCAAGATGGGCATCGGAAAAAATCGCGAGGGTGACAAGCGCACGCCAATAGGCCTATATACTGTCACCAGTTCCAAATCAGATAGCGAACTGGAAGAACTCTATGGCGCAGGCGCCTATCCGTTAAGCTATCCGAACGAATGGGACCGGCGTCACGGGCGCAATGGCCATGGCATCTGGATTCACGGCGTGCCACGTGACACCTACGCCCGCCCGCCCAAGGCCAGCGACGGCTGCGTGGTGCTGAGCAATGAAGACTTCCGGCAGCTTGGGCGATACATCGCCATCGGCAAAACCCCGGTGCTGGTCGCACCCAGCCTCACCTGGTCGGACCCCGAATCGCTTTCCGCATCGCGTGATGAATTGCTCGAAGCCGTCGACAACTGGCGCAAGGATTGGGAAAGCCTGAACACCGACCGGTTGCTATCGAACTATTCACGGCGATTCCAGGATGGCAATAACGATCTCAAATCCTTTTCCGACTCCAAGCGGCGCGTGAACGCGAGCAAAACGCGCATCAACATCAATCTCTCGCGGCTGAGCGCCTACCGTCAGCCCGGCCAGGAAGATGTGGCCATCGTGACATTCGACCAGGACTACCGCAGCAACAATCTCGACAATCTCTCCCGCAAGCGCCAGTACTGGCAGCGCGAGAACGGTCGCTGGCGCATCATCCACGAAACCATTTTGTAATCAGGGGAATAACATGGTCAAACTCCACACCTCGATGGGTGTCATCACGCTTGAACTGGAGGCCGAGAAGGCGCCAAAAACCGTGGAAAATTTCCTTCAGTATGTGCGCGATGGATTTTATGACGGCACAATTTTTCATCGCGTGATTGATGGTTTCATGGTCCAGGGCGGTGGATTCGAGGTCGGAATGTCGCAAAAACCGACGCGCGAACCCGTCGAGAACGAAGCTGCCAATGGACTGAAGAACGAGGCTTACACCATCGCCATGGCGCGCACGCCCAACCCCAATTCGGCCACCGCGCAATTCTTCATCAATGTTTCCAACAACAGCTTCCTCAACTTTACCGCGCCCACCCCGCAAGGATTCGGCTATGCCGTGTTCGGCAAGGTTATCGACGGCAAGGAAGTCGTCGATGCCATCAAAAAGGTTCGCACGGGCGGCCGGGCGGGCCATCAGGATGTGCCAGTGGAAGATATCATCATCACCAGGGCTGAAATTGTCTGACAAGCCCGCAGCAGGCAGATCGCTCTTCGTCGCCGATCTGCACCTGACCGATGAACGCCCGCAAGACGCCGGGCGTTTTTTTCATTTACTGGAACATGTCGCTCCGGACACCGACGCGCTATACATTCTGGGGGACTTGTTTGAATACTGGGTGGGCGACGATGATCTCGACAGCCTGGTCGTCCGCGAAACAGCACTGCGTCTGAAAACGCTATCACAATCCGGTACGCGTATTTACTTCATGCATGGCAACCGCGACTTCCTGTTGGCGCAGCGCTATGCCAGCGAGTCTGCCATGATCCTCCTGGCCGATCCAGTCGTGATCAATCTTTACGGCATGCCAACACTGCTCACGCATGGCGACACACTCTGCACGGATGATGTGGCGTATCAACGCTACCGCAAATGGGTACGTCTGCCTGTGGCGCGTAAACTGATCCTCGCGTTACCCCTGCAATTCAGGCAGCGGCTGGCCGTCAAGGCCCGGACTAGCAGCGAACAAGCCAAATCCGGCAAGCCCCATGCCATCATGGATGTCAATCAGCAAGCCGTCGCCCACATGTTCCAGCAATACGGCGTAATACGCATGATTCATGGCCACACGCACCGTCCGGCCCGGCACGAACTTACGCTGGGCGGCAAAACTTGCGAACGCTGGGTACTGCCAGACTGGTATGGTAAAGGCGGCTATCTGGCCTGCACCGAAGCCGGTTGCGCGTTGAAATCAGTCTGATTGCCCTCGGGGGGCTGCATGTCAACATACCCCTTGGGCAACCGGAAAAGCAACGGCTTCGACTTGCGCGCCGCATGTCCGGAAAATACGCGTACCTTTCCAGAATAGTCGCGCTCCTCGATTGGCAATCCATAAGTCAAGGCGCGCCCGCTGTCCCAGACATGTTGAGCCAGATCGCAAGTCTGCCTTAAATCTGCGGGTGTACCGCTGTATGTCAGCCATTGCGTGTAGGCAACTGCCGCCTTGAACTCCGCCAACGCGCGCGCCGCATCCGGCAGTAAATCTTTCGCTGCCACGGTTTCCGAACAAGTGGAATTCCCTGCACGAATCTGCACGCGCAAGGTGCCCTTGTTCACCGGCGTGACGATTTCCTCGACCTTGTATTCCGGCGGGCGCGTTGCCGGCAGCGGCTTGTTCCGCATTTTCATGAGCACTTTCTGCCCATGCAGCACGTTGACAACCTGTCTGGTTTTGCGGTCGAGCAAAACGAAATCGTCATTGTCCAGACCGCTATCCATGCGCAGGAAGCGATCCGTAATCAGAAAGCGCGTCAGATAAGGATCGCCGCCCGCATCCTGATCCTGATAACGCAGTTCGGTCATGACAGCAGCCCCCACTGGGCCAGCAGTCAACATCAAACCCAGCCAGCAGAAACGCCTCAAGCGTTCAGTCCCCGTGCCAGATCGTTGCGGATGTCGCGCACGGACTCCAGGCCGACTGCTACACGAACGAGGCCATCGCCAATGCCTGCAAAGGCGCGCTGCTCGGGTGTCATGCGGCTGTGCG
>CAZVBY010000008.1:0-25224 GCA_964625895.1 uncultured Thiobacillus sp. | reverse complement strand
GCACTCTGTGGAACGGCGCTCTTGCAAGCAGACTCCCGGCACATCCATATCAGATAGCCACATCTTTAATTGTTATGTAATATAAATTACAGCGCAAATTACTGCGTAGTGAAGAATTGAATGCAACCGTCGTTCGGCTGAGGAGTCGTTCACATGGAATCAATCTGGCTGAAACACTACCCGTCCGGGGTGCCTGCAACCGTGGACGTCACGCGCTTTACCTCGCTGGTGGATATGTTCGAACAAAGCTGCGGCAAGTTCCATGACAAACCCGCCTTCACCAGCATGGCAACATCACTCAGCTATGGCGAAACAGATTCGCTGTCACGCGACTTCGCCGCCTATCTGCAGAGCCTGGGGCTGAAACGCGGCGACCGGGTGGCCATCATGCTGCCCAACCTGTTGCAATCTCCGGTGGCGCTCTTTGGCGTCCTGCGCGCGGGACTGACAGTGGTTAACGTCAATCCGTTGTACACCTCGCGCGAACTGCAGCATCAACTTGCCGATTCCGGGGCGTCGGCCATCGTGGTGCTGGAGAACTTCGCGCACACCTTGCAGGAAGCCATGGCGGGCACCCCAGTCAGGCATGTCATCACCACGCAGATTGGTGACATGTTCACACCGCTCAAACGATATCTGGTCAATTTCGCAGTCAAGCATGTCAAGCGGATGGTCCCGCGCTGGGATATTCCTGGGGCGGTTTCGTTCAACGCCGCACTCAAGTCCGGCGCCGCGAGAACCTTCGCGCCCGTTGCCGTCACGCAGGATGACATCGCCTTCCTGCAATATACCGGCGGCACCACCGGCGTGGCCAAGGGCGCGGTGCTCACACACGGCAACCTGCTGGCGAATGTTGAACAGACCTCCGCCTGGATTGGCATGAAATTCACCGAGGGCGAGGAAGTCATCGTCACGCCGCTGCCGCTCTACCATATCTTCGCCCTGACCGCGAACCTGCTCACTTTCGTGCGTTGGGGCGCGAACAACGTGCTGATCGCCAACCCGCGCGACATTCCGGCCTTCGTCAGGGAACTGCGTCACACCCGCTTCACCGCCATCACCGGCGTCACCACACTCTACCGGATGCTGCTCGACGCGCCGGATTTCGACAAGGTGAAACAAGCCAACGGCGACGCCCTTAAGGTGGCGGTAGCGGGTGGCATGGCATTGCATCCCACCGTGGCCGAGCGCTGGCAGCAGACCATGGGCGTGCCGCTCATCGAAGGTTATGGCCTGACCGAGGCGTCGCCCATCGTCTGCGCCAATCCCATGACCATCACTGGTTTCACGGGTTCAATCGGCTTGCCGCTGCCCTCTACCGAGATCCTGCTGCGCGGCGAAGATGGCAGGGAAGTCCGCTTGGGTGAAGCAGGCGAACTCTGCGTGCGCGGGCCGCAGGTCATGCGCGGCTATTGGAACAAGCCGGAAGAAACCGCCCGCGTTGTGGATGCCGATGGCTGGCTCGCCACCGGCGACGTAGTCACTCAGGACCAGCGCGGCTATTTGTATTTCGTCGACCGCAAAAAAGACGTCATCGTGGTATCCGGTTTCAAGGTATGGCCTGGAGAGATCGAGGAAGTGCTGCTCCACTTGCCGGGCATCAAGGAAGCTGGCGTGGCGGGCATTCCCGACGAAAAAAGCGGTGAAGCGGTCTGCGCCTGGGTGGTGAAAAGCAATCCTGCATTGACCGAGCAACAAATCATCGACTCATGTCATGCCCAGCTTGCCCACTATAAGACGCCGCACAAAGTCATCTTCCGTGACAAGCTGCCCAAATCGCCGATCGGTAAAATCCTGCGGCGAAAATTGAAGGAGGATGTCGAGTGACCACGACCATCCCCAGTTCGGAAAAGCCATCGTGCACATCATGCCCGCAATCGTGTTGCTCACCGGATGCGCCCCGGCGGGGCCTTCCGGATTTTTTGCTTCAGCGGACGGATGTTTAAACTTCCGGCCATCTACGGGATCTTGAGTCATGGTTTGCCTTACTTGACCCCATCCGGCGGCGACGGTTGCATGGCCATGCAAACCGTGCGGCAGTTTCGAAAAGCCATTGCATGAATGCAAACGCGGACACACTGCTCGTCCTCATCCGCTCGCTAGCGCGGGAGCTGAAACCCGGGGCGCGCGACTTCGAGCAGCTGGGGCTCAATCACCGGCTGGAAAGCGATTTTGGCCTCGACAGCCTGGCGCGCGTGGAACTGCTCAGCCGCATCAGCCGCGAACTGGCAGTGGAACTGGGCGAAGCGGCGCTTACCGCCGAGACGCCGCGTGATCTGCTGCATCTGATCGACGCCGCTCCGCAACCCCAGTCCGCGCCGCAAGCCGCCACGCCAGTAACGGCAACCTTGCGGGAGACGCCCGGGTTCGCAGCCGCGCCTGAGTCCCTGCAATCACTCACCAGCCTGCTGGACTGGCATGTCGCACATCAGGGCGAACGTGTGCATTTGACCTTGCTGGAAGAGGATGGCCGCACACATGACATCAGCTATGCGCAACTGAAGAATGGCGCACTGGCAGCAGCAGCCGGTCTTGTTTCGCGTGGTCTGGAGCCCGGCAGCCGCATCGCGTTGATGCTGCCAACCAGCCTGGATTTCTTCGCGGCCTTCTATGGCGCGCTTTACGCAGGTTGCGTGCCGGTGCCGCTGTATCCGCCCGTGCGTCCGTCGCAACTGGAAGAGCACATGCACAGGCTTGCCGGCATCCTCAACAACGCCGGCGCCGCATGGTTTCTCACCGACCCGCGCGCAATGCCGCTGGGCCGCGTATTGCGCGCGCAGTGCCCCTCGCTCGCCGGCATTTCCACCGTGGCGGAAATCTCCGCCGGGGTAACTCCTGCCACCGCAGCGCCACCGCTGCCCCAGGTCGATACACAGTCGCCGGCTTTCATCCAGTACACCTCGGGCAGCACCGGCGATCCCAAGGGCGTGTCGCTGACCCACGCCAACCTCGTCGCCAACATCCGCGCGATGCAGCAAGCTTCCGGCGTCACCGCTCAGGACGTCTTCGTGTCGTGGCTTCCGCTGTATCACGATATGGGGCTGATCGGCGCGGCGCTGGGCAGCATGGCGGCCGGTTTCCATCTGGTGCTGATGTCTCCGCTGACATTTCTTGCCCAACCCATCCGCTGGCTGCGGGCAATCGACCGCTATCGTGCAACGATCTCCGCCGCGCCCAATTTCGCCTATGAAATCTGCGCCAACAAGTTGCAGGATCGAGACCTCGAAGGATTGGACCTGTCGTGCTGGAGACTTGCCTTCAATGGCGCCGAGCCGGTGAGTCCGGTGACAATCGAGCGCTTTGCCGCGCGGCTGGCGTCCTGCGGTTTCCGTGCCAGCGCGATGACGCCGGTATATGGCCTGGCCGAATGCTCGGTGGGCCTGTGCTTTCCGCCGCCGGGGCGCGGCCCGCGCATCGACATGATCGACCGCGGCACCCTGCGGGATATGGGCGAAGCGCGCCCCGCCGCGAAAGACAGCCAGGACGCGCAGCGCGTTGCGAGTTGCGGCGCGCCCCTCCCCGGCCATGCTGTGCGCATCGTTGACGCGGAGGGACATCCGTTGCCCGAACGCCGCACGGGCCGTATCCAGTTTCGCGGCCCCTCCGCGACTGCCGGATACTTCAACAACCCCGCTGCCACGGCAAAACTGTTTGATGGCGAGTGGCTCAACACCGGCGACCTCGGGTATTTTGCCGCGGGCGAGTTGTTCATCACCGGGCGAGAGAAAGACATCATCATCCGCGGCGGCCACAACATCCATCCCCAGGAACTGGAAGAAGCCATCGGCCGCATCGCTGGCGTTCGGCCAGGTGGCGTGGCCGTGTTCCCTGCCACCGATGCCAGCACCGGCACCGAAAAACTGGTGGCGCTTGCCGAAACGCGCACCACTGCCAGCGCGGAAAGCGAGCGCATCCGCGAGCAGATCGAGGAACTGGCCCTGACTCTGCTCGGCATGCCGGCGGACGACGTCATTCTGGCGCCGCCGCGTACCGTTTTGAAAACCTCCAGCGGAAAAATCCGCCGCGCCGCCTGCCGCGATGCATACGAAAGCGGCCGTTTGCGGGCAACCCCCCTCACGCCGTGGCGGCAGATGCTGAGATTGGCACGAAATGCGTTTGCCGCGCGCGCGATTTCCCTGTTGCGCACCCTGCCGGGCAGGCTGTGGGGCGCTTGGGCATGGGTGGTGTTCTCGCTGCTCAGCCCGCCGTTCTGGTTGTTGATCGTTGTCCTGCCCGGTCTCTCGCTCCGCCGTCGCACTGCCCGCATGGGCGCGCGCCTGGTGCTCGCGTTGACCGGCATGATGCCGCGCGTCGAAGGACTTGAGCACGTTCCCCGACGCTTCCCCGTTGTGGCCGTGGCCAATCACGCCAGTTATCTGGACGGACTGATTCTCACCGCGGTATTGCCACCGCGATTTGCCTTTGTCGCCAAGGCCGAGCTGCTTGGCAACCCCTTCGCCGCATTGCCTCTCAAACGCCTGGGCGCGGCGCTGGTCGAACGTTTTGAACCCGCGCGGGGAGCGGAAGACACGAAAATCATCGAAGCGCGCCTCGCCGCGGGTGAATCAATGCTGTTCTTCGCCGAGGGCACCTTCCTTGAACAGCCTGGTTTGCTCCCATTCCGCATGGGCGCGTTTATTGTCGCCGCGCGCGCCAGCACACCGGTGCTTCCGCTCACGCTTGCCGGCACACGCAAACTTCTGCCCGGCCGCCGCAAGTGGCCGCGACCTGCGCAACTGACGATCACCATAGGAAACCTGCTCCGTCCCGAGAGCAAGGACTGGAATGCGTCAGTGATCCTGCGTGACCGCACTCGTACTGAAATACTCTCCCGGCTGGGCGATCCCGATGAGACAAGCCTGCCATGAATACGCCTGAATCACGCGGCAGGCATCCAGGCATCCGCGTCGCTTGTGCTGGGGTGGGTACGGGTTTCCTTGCCTTGGGATTGACCGGCATTTTTTTGCCGTTGTTGCCAACCACGCCTTTTGTTCTGCTCGCCGCCATCTGTTTCACCCGCGCTTCACGCCGTTTGGAAAGATGGACTCACAATCATGCCGTGATCGGCCCCCTTCTTGCCGAATGGCATGCCCACCGGGCCATTCCCAGGAAAGCAAAGCGCGTGGCCTATCTGATGCTGGCGGCGAGTTTGACAACGGGACTTGTGCTGATTGACGGCATAATCGAACGCCTGGTACTGGCCGGCCTGTATGCGACGCTCACCTGGATATTGTGGCGCCTCCCTTCACGGCCCGCATCAGCGCATGTGAAAAGGGATGAACTCTAGCCCGGATAATTCACCAGGCCGGCCCGGAATTTTATGGGAAGGCACATGAGCGCAGGCTTGCAGGATATATGGCGGCAAACCGCTTTGTACCGCCGGCCTTCACGGGCAGCGCAGGAGCGTGGCCCCTCGGTACGTGGGCAGCGGAGGCGAACATGGGCTCGCGCAGGGCGCTGGGCGCTGCCCTTCCGGCTCGCTTCACTGCGCACGTTCCGAGGCGCGACGTTGCGCGAGCCCTGGCGGCCAATACGCAGCATCCCGCGACCTGGTGAAATATCCGGGCTAATGCGATCCTGTTTCAGCGCGCATTACCGGCTGAAGCGGGGCCATCGTTCACTCGCCTTGACCGGCTCGCGCCCCGGACTTATCCTGACCGAACCATCCAGCACCGGCACGGCCAAAACTTGCAGGCTGAATTCCCGCCTGACGCGTGTTCCGGCCTAAGCGTGACTGCTCATCATGAAGGATTTTGCATGGCCTTAGCTCCCATTGTCGCCGCCACCGATTTCTCGCCCACTGCGGATCGCGCTGTTCACCGGGCAGCCATGATTGCCGCCCAACTTGGATCGGAACTGCATCTGCTGCACGTGATCCGGCCGCTCGATCTGTACCCGGGCCTGACCGAAGGACTCGACGCAGCCGCCTACGACAGCGCGGGGCAGCGTGCCGCAGCCAGCCGCATGGCATCGCTCGCGGGCAGTCTGGAATCGCGCTATTCCGTCAAGGTCGTGGAAGTGCAGCGCATTGGCCGTCCGCACACCAAGATTGCCGGCTACGCGGCTGAAACCGGGGCCGCACTGGTGGTGGCCGGCGCCAGAGGGGAAACCAGCCTGCGGCGCATTCTGCTTGGCTCCGTAGCCTGGCGTTTGCTCCGCATATACAAAGGCGCGGTGCTGATTGTGCGGCAGACGCCCGTTGTATCCTATCGCCAGGCGATGGCCGCGACCGATTTCTCTGCCGACTCCCAGGCCGCGCTCGAATGGGCTGCCAAGCTGGCCAGCGAGGTACACGTCTTGCATGTCATGCCCGATGAAGATGAGACGGCCTTGCGCGATTCCGGGCTTGATAATGCCGCCATACGTCAGCGCACTAAAGACATGCATAACATCGCCATCAATCTCATGAACAACATGCTGGAAAGACAATCCATTCAGGCCTACACACATATCGAATCGGGTTATGCGCCAGAGGTCATTCTTGAACGGGCGGCCAACTGGCATAGCGATTTGATCACGCTGGGCCGGCACGGGCATGGTGAGATTGAAGAATATCTGCTTGGCAGCGTAAGCAAGGACGTGGCGCAGGAAGCCAATTGCGATGTGTTTGTGACATGCGCCCGGGAAGGACACGCCTGACCACACTCGTTGCACTCTCGGATGTTCTCTCGCTGCTGGCGGCCATTGCCCTGGCCGCGTTAGGTGGCGAGGCGTTTCTGAAGGGAATTCTGGGCGTTGCGGCACAATTGCGCCTGCCCAACATGCTGGTCGCCGTCACGCTGGCCGCCTTCGCCACGTCCAGCCCTGAGTTGACGGTTTCAACCATGGCCGCGTTGTCCGGCAAACCGGAAATCGGCCTGGGCAACGCATTGGGAAGCAATGTCGCCAATGTCGGCCTGATACTTGGACTGGCGTTGCTGTTTGGCAGCCTGGCCGTGCATTTCACGGAAATTCGTCGAGATTACCTGCTGGCGCTGGCCGTGCCGGTTCTCACTTTCTTCCTGACGCGGGATGGCATGGTGTCACGCGCGGAAGGCGGTCTCCTGCTTGCGCTGTTCGTTCTCTGGCTGGGTCTGGCAATACTGCAGGCCATCCGGCACCGCCAGGACAACCATGCAGAAACGGAGCACCCTGATCATTCCGGGCGCAGTTGGATGTTTTTACTGGCTGGTCTGACCGGCCTGATTCTGGCCGGACGGTTTTTTGTCACGGGGGCGTCAGGCATCGCCACTTCTCTGGGCATTCATCCTTACATCATCGGCGCCATCGTCGTCGCCATCGGCACCACTCTTCCAGAGCTGGTAACAACCCTGCTGGCCCGTCTGCGCGGTCATGACGATGTCGGACTTGGCACCTTGCTGGGCAGCAACCTGTTTAACGGCCTGGCCATTGTCGGTGCCGCGGCGTCCATTCACCCTATCCGCGCGCCTGTGAGCACGGTGTCGGTCACTCTCCTGTTTGGCCTGCTGACGGTGTTGATGATGTTGCCCCGTCACGGGCTGCTCACACGCATGCGCGGCATCATGTTGCTGCTGGGTTATGCTGTGTTTGTATTATTTACCCTTCGCGTTTGACACGCCGCTCCTACTCCAAACATGTCACGAAAATCCGAAACGGCCGCATGGCACCGCCTGAGCGCTCTTGAAGCGCTGGAAAAACTGGACACGGACGCATCGCGCGGCCTGGGCGCACAGGCAGCCGCCGAGCGCCTGGCGAAATTTGGCGAAAACCGTCTGCTGGAAGCAAAGCCGCGCCCGCTCTGGTTGAAATACCTCGACCAGTTCAAGGATTTCCTCGTCATCGTCCTGCTGTTCGCCGCCGCACTGGCCTGGGCCATTGGCGATCTGAAGGACGCCATCGTGATCCTCCTCGTGGTCTTGTTCAATGCCACGCTGGGGTTTTATCAGGAACATCGCGCGGAAAAGACACTGGCCGCGCTGAAGAACATGCTGGCGCCCGCCGCGCGCGTGCGACGCGACGGAAGGTTGTTGGAACTGGATGCCACGCAACTCGTGCCCGGCGACATCGTGCTGCTGGAAGCGGGCGACCGCGTGCCCGCCGACGGCCGCCTGCTGGCCGCGCACGCGCTGGAAATCGACGAGGCCGCGCTCACGGGCGAATCACACGCGGTTGGCAAATCCACCGCAGCGCTGGAAGATGCGTACCTGCCGCTGGGCGACCGCATCAACCTTCTGTACATGAACACCGTCGTCACGCGCGGACGCGCCGAATTGCTGGTGACGGCAACCGGCATGCAGACAGAAATGGGCAAGCTGGCCGGCATGATCGCGCAGGCCGAGGAATCTCAAACGCCGCTGCAAATACAGCTCGACACGCTGGGCAAGAAACTGGCGGCGATCGCTGGCGTGGTGGTCTCGGTCATCTTCGTGCTGAATTTCGCGCGCGGAGAACCCTGGGCGGACGCGGCGCTGACCGCCGTGGCGCTGGCGGTAGCGGCCATTCCCGAGGGCCTGCCCGCCGTGGTGACGGTAACACTTGCCATCGGCATGTGGCGCATGGCGAACAACCGCGCCATCCTGAAAAAACTGTCCGCCGTTGAAACGCTTGGCTCGACCACGGTGATCTGTTCGGACAAGACCGGCACCCTGACACTCAACCAGATGACCGCGCGCGCCGGCTGGTTTGCCGGACATCGTTTTACTGTCAGCGGCGAGGGGTACGCGGCGGATGGCGCCATATCCTTTGGGGCGGACACAGCATCACCGGCCCCCCATCCTCAAGGAGCGGAGCGGCAAACCTTGCGTCCGTTCCTGCTGCCCATGGCGCTATGCGGCGATTCGAGCGTGCGCGACGGTATGCTGGTGGGCGACCCGACCGAGGGCGCGCTGTGGGTGCTGGCGCAAAAAGGCGGGCTCGACCCCGAATACGAACAGGCCGAACAACCCCGCATCGCCGAAATCCCGTTTGATTCGGCACACAAGTTCATGGCCACGTTTCATCACGCCGGCAACACCGTGGAAATGTTCGTCAAGGGTGCGCCCGATGTGCTTCTCTCGCGCGCTGGCCTTCATCTGACAGACGAAGGCGAAGCGCTGCTCGACGAGACCACGCGCGCGCGAATCGAAGCGGAAAACGAGCATCTCGCCACACAGGCGCTGCGCGTGCTGGCGGTAACGCGGCGCGTCATTCCGGCGACCGACTTCGACCCGGCAGGAGACTTGATGCAATGGGCCTCTGGATGGACTTTCCTTGGACTGGCCGGTTTGATGGACCCGCCGCGGCCTGAAGCCAAACGGGCCATTGCCCTTTGCAAGCGCGCGGGCATCGAGGTCAAAATGATCACCGGCGATCACAAATTGACCGCCGCCGCCATCGGCCGCGAACTGGGACTCACCGGCGAAGTCGTCAGCGGCGCTGAAATTGATGCGATGAGCGAGGCCGAACTTGCGCGCCGCATCGACCGCATCGACGTGTTCGCGCGCGTGTCGCCCGAGCACAAGGTCAAGATCGTGCATGCGCTGAAAGCGGACGGCCATATCGCCGCCATGACCGGCGATGGCGTCAACGACGCTCCCGCGCTCAAGGCCGCCGACATTGGCGTGGCCATGGGCATCACCGGCACGGCGGTCACCAAGGAAGCCGCCACGCTGGTGCTCACCGACGACAACTTCGCCACCATCGTGCGCGCGGTCGAGGAAGGCCGCGTGGTCTACGACAACATCGTCAAGTTCGTGCGATTCCAGCTTTCCACCAACATCGGCGCCATCCTGACCGTGCTGACCGCAACGCTGACCGGGATGCCGACCCCTTTTACCCCGATTCAGCTGTTGTGGATCAACATCATCATGGACGGCCCGCCGGCCATGGCGCTGGGCGTGGAACCCGCCCGTCCCGGCATCATGCATGCCAGCCCGCGCAGCCAGTCCGCGCAGATCCTCAACATCAAACGACTGGGCCGGCTGGCCCTGTACGGCGCAATCATGATGGCCGGCACGATTTTCATGTTCCAGCATGGCTTGCAGCAACATGACCATGCCTATGCATTGACCCTGGCCTTCACCACCTTCGTGCTGTTCCAGTTTTTCAATGTCTTCAATGCCCGCAGCGAACACGGCAGCGCGTTCAATGCGCACTTCTTCCGCAATGGCAAGCTGTGGCTGGCGCTGGCTTTCGTGCTGGCGCTGCAGTTCGTCGCCGTGCACTGGGCGCCCGCGCAGGAAATCTTCGGCACCACCGGCCTGGAACGGGATGACTGGATAATGGCCGCGGTCGTGGCATCGAGCGTGCTGCTGCTGGACGAGGCAAGAAAACTGTTGTTGAGGATCAGGCAGCGCGTCGCGCGATGATCGGGCAATCGGTGATGGTATCCGTCCGTTTTTTCAGGTTCGTTGCCGCCGTCTCGATAACCGCGCTACTCCTGCCCGGCGGCTGCGCCATGCCGTCATCGCAGCGCCCCGTCTTGTCCGGGGAGCCGTCGTTCACTGTGCAGGTGGTGCGCCATGACTGGCATACCGGACTGGTCTTGCGGGTTGCGGACCTCCCCGGCGGATCGCCGCTCGCGCGTGACTTCCCGAATGCGACGCACATCGAAATCGGCTGGGGAGACCGCGAATACTACATGGCACGCGAGCCGACTGTCTGGTTGGCATTGCGGGCAAGCTTGTGGCCGACGCCGGGCGTGTTGCACGTGGCGGGTTTGCCCAACCCGCCCGCGATAAGTTTCCCGGGCAGCGAGATCGTCGAAGCAACGCTGACCCGCACCGAATTCGAGCGCCTCCACAGCCGGCTGAATTCCAGCTTCGAACGCAGCGAGGCTGGCGGCATTGTCAATCTTGGGCCCGGGCTATATGGCGAAAGCCGCTTTTACGCCTCGCGCGAATCCTTTCACCTGTTCAAAACCTGCAATGTCTGGACAGCCGAAATTCTGCGTGAAGCCGGGCTGCCGCTCACGCCCGCCGGTTCCCTGACCGCCGGCAGCTTGATGCGCCAGATCGAGTCGCTGGGTGAAAATATCCGGCCCTAGCCCGGATATTTCACCAGGTCGCGGGATGATGGCGAGCCAAGTTGCGCGCCGATTTGCGCATCCCGCGCCAAGCAAATAGCCATGCCGGATATCGTCGGTAATAACATCTAAAAAGTTCATCACCTCTCCGGCTTCCGGGAAGGGAGGTTTGTTTTTTCTTGAATTCGGCCGGAACTGGTCTTTAATGGGCAATCTCCCCGCGCTCTTCATCAAGGAGAACTGCCATGGTACAGCCCCTTCTGTTTGCCGTTTTTTCCAGTTTATTATTCATTGACACTACGGCCAACGCCCTGGGGTTCCAGGAAACCGAAGCACTCAAACTGTTCGGCGGCACCTATTCAACCGATTGCGCCAATCCCGCCGCGCCACGTGCCATTACAAGCGAAATACTCAAGATCGAATACGGCAACAAGCGCATGACGGGCGAGAACCTCATGGCCGCCGCAAGCTATTTCGGGCCGACACCGCCGCCCAATTATCAAACGGCCTTGCTCAGCGAAGTGCGCGGCGGAAATCAACTGATCTTTGTCGTCAACCGCGACAAGGAAGGTCTTTATATCGAACTCACAGGCGATCCAAAAGTGGAAACCGCGCTAACGGCCGTGCTCGGCAAGGCGCAATTCAAGGCCAAATACCGCGATTGCGACGCTTCCAGCCGGGCCTGGATGAACACACCTCCCCCTAATAAGGCGCAAGCCGCGCCCAATCCGGACGCCATTGAAAATTGGGATTTCATACGTGACCGGAAATTCAAGGCCATCTACCACAAGGCACTCGGTTCCAAAGTCAAGGAGGATTGGCTCAAAGTACTCGACGGTCCGGGTAGCGCAAAAATCGTTACCGTAGCAGGTGCTGAATACCGCCAGGTGGCCGTCTGCAAACCGCATGACTGCTACGACAACAGTATTGTGGTGTTGTATTCGCCCGTCAAAAAAACGGTATACGGAAAAATCCATGAACATGACAAATCCACCCTGATCGGCAAACCACCCGCCAAAGTGACTGACGAACTGGAACGGCTTTGGAAGGCCGAATTCCGGAAGAGTTATTGATTCGATCCGCCGGAAATCACCAGCGTGCCGCTTTGCACATCCCCGCCTTGCGCGCTGCCACGTTACCAAGAGGAGTGATCATGAAGAAATCGATACTCGTTCTCTTTGCTTTGGTATGTTTCTTTAACGCCGCATACGCGGACACCCCAGTCGATGGGATGCCAAAAGGCCATGGGGTACTGGGCCAGAAGCAGGTACGCACGATACTCTCGAAAACGGATCTTGCGGTGGCGCCTGGAATGGAGGCGATTGTTTTGACCGTGGATGGCGCACCTGGACTGATCGGCAAGAAGCACTTTCATCCCGGCGATGAGTTCATCTATGTAGCGGAAGGCACATTGTCCCTGGATGTCGCTGGAAAAGGAAAGGTGACGCTCAAAAAGGGCGAAACCCTGCACATTCCGGGCAAGGTAGTGCACCAGGCCGCCAACCCGAGTCCGGACACTCCCTTCAAAGCTGTCACATTCGGGATTTTTGAGAAGGGGCAACCAGATACCACCATAGTGGGTGAATGATATGGAACAGCTCGCGTAGGGCAATAACCAAAGGGCATTGCGCCGTATGCCTCTAATCGATCCAATCTACCCGGATCGGTGCAATGCGCTGCGCTTATTGCACGTCACTTCTTAACCAGGAATAACTGATGTGCCGCTTTGCACATCCCCGCACTGCCCACGATGGCGCAGCGCGTGATCCATGATGACGATGGCCATCAGCGCCTCGGCAATGGGTGTGGCGCGGATGCCGACGCAGGGGTCGTGGCGGCCGTGGGTGACGACTTCGATGGGTTCGCCCTTGAGATTGATCGACCGCCCCGGCAGGCGGATGGAGGATGTGGGCTTGATGGCGATGTGCGCCACGACATTCTGCCCGGTGGAAATACCGCCGAGCACGCCGCCCGCATGATTGGATAGAAATCCCTGCGGCGTGATTTCGTCGCGGTGCTCCGTGCCCTTCTGCCGCGCGGCCTGCATGCCGTCGCCGATTTCCACGCCTTTCACGGCATTCAATCCCATCAGCGCATGCGCGAGGTCGGCATCGAGCTTGTCATATAGCGGCTCGCCCAGGCCAACGGGCACGTTCTCGGCCACGATGGTAATCTTCGCACCGACCGAGTCGCCGGATTTGCGTAGCGCATCCATGTAGGCTTCCAGTTCCGCCACCTTGCCAGCACTGGGCGAGAAGAAGGCGTTGTTATTGACCTCGTCCCACGATTCGAATGGCAGGTCGATCGGCCCCAGCGCGCTCATGTAGCCGCGAATGACGACACCGTATTTTTCCTTGAGCCATTTTTTCGCGATCGCGCCCGCGCCGACGATGGGCGCGGTGAGCCGCGCGGACGAGCGCCCGCCGCCGCGGTAATCACGAAAACCGTATTTCTGCGTGTAGGTGTAATCGGCATGGCCGGGACGGAAAGTCTCGGCGATGTTGCCGTAGTCCTTGCTGCGCTGGTCTTCGTTGCGGATCAGGAGCGCGATGGGCGTGCCGGTGGTCTTGCCTTCGAACACGCCGGAAAGAATTTCCGCCGTGTCCGATTCCTGCCGCTGGGTGACGTGGCGAGAAGTGCCGGGCTTGCGGCGATCCAGATCATGCTGGATGTCGGCTTCGTTCAGTTCCATTCCCGGCGGACAGCCATCCACCACGCAGCCGATGGCCGGGCCATGCGATTCGCCGAAAACCGTGACGCAGAAAAGTTTGCCGAGTGTGCTGCCGGACATGGGCTGGGGCCGATATGTATTGGGATGGGCCATTCTACCAAACCCGGCGCCGCCTGCCTTGACCTCCACGCTTTCCCTGTATTGGAATCTTGTGGTCAAATCGCCCATTCGGAAAGATGCTTTAAATACTTTGTCAGCATGCAAATTCCCGTCAGTGAACTGATTGTCAGATACATGGAGCGATTGGGTGTCGAATGCATCTTCGGCATCCCGGGTTCGCACATCCTGCCGGTCTACGACGCGCTCTATGATTCGAAAATCAAATCCCTGCTGGTCAAGCACGAGCAGGCCGCGGCCTTCATGGCGGGCGGCCATGCCCGCGTCACCGGCGGCGTCGGCGCCTGCATCACCACCGCCGGGCCGGGCGCGACCAACCTGGTCACCGCCATTGCCAGCGCCTATGCCGACCACCTGCCGGTACTTGCCATCACCGGCGAGGCGCCCACCTATATATTCGGCAAGGGCGGCCTGCAGGAAAGCTCCGGCGAAGGCGGCAGCATCGACCAGGTGGCCCTGTTCGCCGGCATTACCCGCTACCACAAGCTGATCGAACGCACCGATTATCTGGCCACCGTGCTCAATCAGGCGGCCAAGCACCTGCTGTCCAAAACGCCCGCCCCGGTGGTGCTGAGCATCCCCTACAACATCCAGAAGGAACGGGTGGATGCATCCATACTCGACGACATCACTTTCAGCCGTGCAAAAAACGAGTGCTTCGTCGCCGGGCACACCATCAACAACAGCGTCGAACTTCTGCGCGAGGCCCGGCGCCCGCTCATCATCGCCGGCTACGGCTGCATCCAATCAAGCGCGCGGGAAGCCCTGCGCCACATCAGCGAACGCTTGAACATTCCCGTTACCAGCAGCCTGAAAGCCAAGGGCGCCATCGACGAACGCTCTCCTCTCTCTATTGGCAGCCTGGGTGTCACTTCCGGCGGCCATGCCCTGCGCTATCTGGAACAGGAAGCAGACCTGGTGATGGTGCTGGGTGCTGGATTCAACGAGCGCACCAGCTATGTGTGGGACAAAAACCTGCTGGCGGGAAAAAAACTGATCCAGGTCGACAACAGCTCCCAGCAACTGGAAAAAGTTTTCCGCGCCGATCTGGTGGTGCACACCGACCTGGGCGCCTATCTCAAGGCGCTCGATTCGGCTTTGCAAGCACAGAACGTCCCGGCCAAGGCGCCGGTCGATGTCGCTGCCTTCATCGAAAACGCGCAGAAACAGGCCGACGCCGCAGGCAAAACCATCTTCGACGCAAAATTCGATCAGGTGCGTGCCTTTTACCGCTGGCTGGAACGGCAGTTTCCCGATGGCCTGGTCATGTTCGACGACAACATCGTGTTCGCGCAGAACTTCTACCGCGTATCAGACAAGGACCGCTTCTACCCCAACACCGGCATCTCGTCCCTGGGCCATGCCATCCCCGCCGCCATCGGCGCCGGTTGCGCCGTCAGGCAACCCCTGTTCGCCATCATCGGCGATGGCGGCTTCCACATGTGCGCCATGGAACTGATGACCGCGGTCAACTACAACATCCCGCTCAACGTGGTGCTGTTCAACAACAACACCATGGGCCTCATCCGCAAGAACCAGCATCATCTCTACCGGGACCGCTTCATCGATTGCGACTTCACCAACCCGGACTACGCCCTGCTGGCAAAGTCCTTCGGCATCCATCATGCGCGGGTGGAAAGCGAACAGGATCTGGCGAAGCTGTCGGCGCTGGATTTCCGCCAGGGCATCAACCTCATCGAGGTGATGATCGATCAGGATGCGTATCCTAATTATTCGTCCCGTCGTTGACGAATGAACCGTTTCACAACGACGCGGCTGGCGAAATGTATTGCGCGTTACAAGGCCAGCATTCCTGCGATGTATGAGTTGGCCCTGAAGCTCATGAACCATACCAGTGAGTCCCCTCTCCCCTTGCGGGAGAGGGATAGGGTGAGGGGTAATGCAGATGGGGCATCCATCACTGATTCACCCCCACCCCAACCCTCCCCCATCAAGGGGGAGGGGGAAAATTCACTTGATTCACTCATCGCACTTTACGCGCGGTGCTATCCCCTGCTGGAACAGGCCATGTGGTCGGAGGGGGCAGACTTCCACGCACTGCTGGCCGATTACCAGGCTTTGTTCCGCGAGCAGGAAGCGCTGATCGCGCAACGCAGCAACGACGATCGCCACGACTTCATCATCGGCATCCCCATCGCCGACCGGCCGCCACACCTGCGCGCCTGTCTGGAAAGCATTCATCAGGTCTGCCAGCTCTACAACTATGGCGGCAGGACCAATGGCGTGTGGAGCAAGATCAAGGTCGTCGTCGCGGAGGACAGCCGCGATGAAAACAACATTCGCCGCGACATCGAGCTGGTGGAGGAATACCGCGCCAAGGGCTTGCAGGTCATTCACTTCGGCCTGGACGAGCAATACGAACTGCTGCACTCGCTGCCTGCGGACAAGCGCGAACAACTGGGCCATCTCCTTACCGCCCAGCCGCGCGAACGCTTTTATCTAAAAGGCCAGGCCGCCAACCGCAACCTCAGTTATCTCAAGTTCCTGCAACTCACCGAAGACAAGGCCCACACGCTGTATTACCTGGTCGACAGCGACCAGGGCTTTTGCGTGAACAGGCAAACAGAATCCGGCGAAGAAACGGTGTATGCGCTGAATTACTTCCACGTTATCGACGGCATTTTTCGCAACACCGATACCCTCATGCTCACCGGCAAGATAGTGGGCGACCCGCCGGTGTCGCCTTCGGTCATGACAGCGAATTTTCTGGATGACGTGAACGCGTTCTTCATGCGTCTGGCTTCTTTAGCTAACACGCAACCCTGCCAGTTTCATGGCGCGCAGCAAAAACCGGGCGATGCCGCCTATCACGACCTGGCCAAACTCTTTGGCTATGAAGGCGTCCCTACTACCTTCCCCTACCAGTGCAAGTTGGCTGGCGCACATGACCATGCGGCATGTCTTGCGGATTTCGCATCGCGGATCAACGCCTTCTTCTTCGGCGAGCATCTCACGCGCAAGACCTGGTTCGAGTACAAGGGTGATTTCAGCCTGCTCAGTACGGCGCGCACCATCTACCCAGGCAACACCATCGTCAACTACGCGGGGTTGAAATACGTCATCCCCTTCGGGCATTTGCGCCTGCGCATGTCCGGCCCCACCGCCGGGCGGCTGATCGCCGCCGAGATCGGCCCGCGCTTCGCCTCGTTCAACATGCCCAACCTGCATCGGCGCATCACCGAGGCAGGGCTTGCCGACGACTTCCGCCCCGGCGTGGACATGGGCCACAAGGATGAAGCGCAGCGCATCGACATCTCCAACGAATTTGAACGCCAGTTCTTCGGTGACATGATGCTGTTTACCGCCGAGGAACTGGTGAAGCGCGCCGATGTGAATCAGCCCTTTGTTCGTGATGTGGTCGAAACAGTAATCAACAAGAAGGAATCCGAATTGCTCGATTTGTACCGGCAAAAGCACGCGGCCATCGTGCAAAAGAACCGGCTATTGAATGATCTGGTTTTCAAGGCCGGGCACTGGTGGCTGGATGTGCCAGAACTGACAAGTTCACTGAACCAGGTGCGCACCTTCATCGACAACATCGACCGCAACTTCGGCGAGCACACCCCGGCCTGGCAACAGATTCAATCTGCCGAACACCGCACCCAGCGCAAACAGCAGATCGTCGAAGCGCTGCTCAATTACCGGTCGGAGCGGGACGTCTGGGACAGCCTCTTTTAAGCATTCCTAGTCAATCTGCAGCGAATCCGCTGCCTTCTCGACGATCTGCCTACGGCACTCACGATAAACCTCGCGCGACTCGTTCAGCACCTTCTCCGGCACCGGGACATGCGAGTAATCCACCGGCGTGCGGTCGATGCTGCCGCCATGAATACGCGCGGAAGTATCGCCCTTTCTGGCTTTTCCAGTCTGACTAAAAACTTGATAACGCTCGCTCAAAGGCGAATCCAGCTCCAGCCAGTTCGACAGCCTGGGCAGCAGTTGTTCCGGCGCGCGCTGCCACAGCTCTGCATCGAAATAGTAATAAGGCTGGTTAGATGTGCGACTGAACTTGGCCAGCGCCTTGAGCCTCTCCATATAGTAGTTGGCCGCCTCGACGGGCGAGGCATACAGATCGTCCGCCTCTTTTTGTGAAAACAGATTCACGATACTCCTGATCGTGTGTTCCGGCTGTGCCAGAGAAACCAGGATTTTCATGTCCGGCAGGCAAAGACGCTCGGGCCTCAAGGCATAATCATTGTGAAGCAGTTTGTCGAACAGATAGCGGCTGCCAGGCTTGAGCACATCGCCTTCCAGAAACATCGCCAGTTGCCTGTCCAGCGCAGCGGCATCTTCATAGCTGATGTGCATTTCGTAGTAGCCGTTGATCCGCGGATGCGAGCCAAGAATATGCCCCGCGAGGCTGGTGTAAGCCCTCATGTGGCTGAGCAGAAAAATTCTGGAAATGCGCTCGGATGAATCGTTGGCGGAATCGGACGGCATGGTCAACTCGATAACCTGTCACGGTGCCAAATGGCACACGTTACGAATTCAAAATGGTCGGCATCAATCATTCTCTGCGAGATCGAGTCAATCGCGTTGATGTCTTTTAAACGCTGTCGTTATTCACGCACATATCCCGCCTCACGCTGACTTTTCTGCGCCAGCACAAAAACCGTATCGATTTCCGGAATGTAGCGGTAGAGCGCCACATAGCCGCGTGTGCTGCGGCCGATGACGAGTTCGCGTTTTTCGTTTGTTGCCGGACGTCCGATGAGCGGGTTGTGTTCGAGCACGGCGATGGCTTCGATGATGTCCCGTGTGCGGGAAGCGGCATCCTCTACCTCATGTTCGGCCAGGTGCGCGAGGATGCGCTCAAGATCATCGCCGGCCTCTGGCGCGAGTTCGATACGCGACACGTTCAGCGGGCGAGTTTTCTGGCCTTGGGGCGAGTGGCTTTCTTGCCGCTGGCGCGCGCTTCGAGATAAGCGCGCATGATTTCCCAGGGAATGGTTTTGCCGCTTGCCGCGATTTCGGCAAAACGGCGATTGGCCCCTTCATGGAACGACGCGCGGCGTTCTTCCTGCTCGGTTTTTTCCGCGATGGCTTGCAGGATGAAGTTGTGCGATGTGGTGCCGGCGCGATCGGCGGCGGCAGCGATTCGGGTCTTCAACTCGTCCGGCAATCGTATGGTGGTGGTGGACATGACGCGCTCCTGATTTGAACTGGCTACAGTTTGAATCGGTGCAAGTGTAGCACAGTGGTGCTACATATGCCGGTTTCAGCCAATCACTGTTCTATTGTGAATGAGCATTGCTCACCCCGCTCCGGGGGGGCGGTCGAGGCAAAGCCAACTGCTTGGCTTTGCACCGCCGGAACGGGACGGGTGTGCCCGCCCGTCACTGGTCGGCTGGGAGGAGGTAAAGCAGGACAAATCAGGCTGGCTGTTTACCCCTCCCCCACCCTCCCCGGCAAGCGGGGGGGAGCAAAAGCGCGGAATTCAGCAGGGACTGCCGACACAAAAGCCGGATGAATCCACATCAATCATGGGAACAGGCCTGCCGTTCATATCCCCGCGTTCCGGTCAGCGCGTTCCGCCAGCATCGCCGCACGTCTGCCCCGCCCCACGCGCACACCTGCAAGCAACATCAGTCCCAGCACAAAGAACACGCTGTTGGCCAGCAGCGCGGCGCGATGATTGGAGCCCGTGGCCCAGACCATTACGCCGTATAGCGGCGGCCCCAGCATGGCGGAAAGCTTGGCCGCCAGCCCCCAGAAACCGAAAAATTCGGCGCGTCGCGAGGGTGGCGTCAGCACACCGACCAGCGCCCGGCTGCCAGCCTGTGACGACCCCAAGCAGAGCCCGAGTATGGAGGCAGCCAGCCAGAACATGCCCGGCCCCGTGGCTGCCCAGGCCAGCAGCAGCGAAATGATCCAGCCGGTCAGCGTGAGGGCCAGTGCGCGCACTTTTCCCACGCGATCCTGAAAATACCCGAAGGACAGGGCGCCCGCGGCGGCGACGACATTCACCACCACAATCAGCAGCAGCGTTTCGCGTGTGGTGAATCCCATTGCCTGGGTGGCATAGACAGCCGCCAGCACGATGACCGTGTGCACGCCCGCCTGAAAACACAGGTAGGCGATGAGGAAGCGGCGAAGGTCGGGAAAACGCGCCGACTCTCTTAGCGTACGGGCAACCTCGCGATAAGCCTCGCGGAGCTTTCCTTCATGCGGCACCGCGCGCTCGGGCAGCCACAACAAAGTGGGCAAACTAGCCAGCGCAAAGATCGCGGCGGTGATGAGCATGCTTGCCGGCACGTACTGATGCGCACCCTGGCCCGCCCCTTCCGCCCATGCGATATACGCCAGGCACACGCCAAGCGTGAGCAACCCGCCCAGATACCCCAGCCCCCAGCCCCACCCCGATACGCGGCCCATGCCGCGCGAGCGGGCCAGCTCGGGAAGAAAGGCCGATATCAGGTTTTCGCCAGTGGAAAAGAAAAAGTTCGACAGGGCGATGAAGACAACCGTCAGCCAGAGTGTCTCCGGACGGCCAAGGTAGAGCAGCGCGGTGAACAGCACGCAGCCCGCGGTGGTGATGATCAGCAGTTTCTTCTTGGCCGCGTGCATATCGGCATACGCGCCGATGACCGGCGCCGTGACCAGCACGGCGAAATATGAAATCGACAGGGTCAGCGTCCAGGCCAGCGTTGCCCACGGCGCACCGCCCGCGACGATGGCGACAAAGTAGGCATTGAACAGCGCCGTGATAACGACGGTGGTATAGCCCGAATTGGCGAAGTCGTACATCGCCCATGCCCACACATCACGCGGGCGCGACGCCTCATGCAGCGCTGGGAGCGCGGGCCGGCGCGTCACGGCAGCCTTTCAGGCAGATTCACGCGCGGGCCTTGAACAAAGCCACACACCACGCCACGCCGAAGCCGGTCTGCTCGCTCGACACTGCGCCCAGGCCGCCCTTGCAGGCGCTGCCGGACAAGTCCATGTGTATCCAGGGCGTGCCGCCACCCACGAATCGTGACAGGAAACGCGTGGCCAGGATGTGGTCGGCCTCGCCTTCCAGCGTGCACTGCTTGACGTCGGCCACGCTTGAATCGAGGCTGCTGTCGTAGTCTTCCGGCTGCGGAAACACGACGATGCGCTCGCCGCTGGCGGTGGCCGCGCGCGATGCCTGATGCGCGAGTTCGCTGGACGTGGCGAACACGCCGGACATGCGGCTGCCGAGCGCGTAGTGCATGGAACCGGTGAGCGTGGCGAAATCGGCGATAAGGTCGGGCTTGGAGCGAGAAGCCAGCGTCAGCGTATCGGCCAGCACCATGCGGCCTTCGGCATCGGTGTGGATGATTTCAATGGTGGTGCCGTTGAGCGCCTTGACGACTTCGTTCTGCCGGTAGGCTTGCGGGCTGATGTGGTTTTCGGCCAGCGCCAGCCAGCCGTCGATCTGTACTTGCAGCTTGAGTTTTGCAGCGGCAGCCATGATGCCCAGCACCACCGCCGAGCCGTTCATGTCCTCGTGCATGCCATGCATGTATTTGGCCGGCTTGAGGTTGTGGCCGCCAGTGTCAAAACAGATCCCTTTACCAACCAAGGCAATGGTTTTTGCTTTTTTCTGATTCCTGGTTCCTGATCCCTGATACCTGACATGCACAATTGCCGCATCTTTTGCTGGCGAGCCTTGCGCCACTGCACAAAATGCACCGGCGCCCATTTTCTTAAGTTTGTCGAAACCAAACTCCTCAACGGCCCAGCCGTACTTTTTGGCGAGTGCCTTGATGCGCTTACGGTATTCGCCCGGCGTCAGTTCGTTGGGCGGCAGCGTGGTCAGGCTGCGTGTGAGCATGTTGCCTTCGGCGATGGCCAGCATTTCTTCAACACCCGTATTGCCCGCACCAAACAACACGGTTTTTTTCAGCGGCTTTTTGATGGCCTCGGATTTATGCGATGGCAAGGCTTCTGCATTCACCGCCAGCACATAAGCGGCATCACGCGCGGTTTGCTTGCGGAAACCGGCATCTCCCAACAGGGCAACCGCGAGCGTTTCCGGTTTTTCACCAGAGAGGCATTCCCAACATTTTCTTATCAGCGTATGCCGTTCGAATGCCGTTTTGCGTGTATCCAGCATGGCATACACAACAAGCCTGCCGTTGTGCTCCACCGCAACCGGCGACTTGGCAAGGCTCTCAATTTTCATGTCACGCCGCTTGAGCGCCGCAAGTAATGTTTCCTTGCCTGGCATGGCGGGCAAGGTTTTTGCGGCTGCCATCAACACCATGGCATGGGCATGGACTACTGCTTCTTTTTCCGAAAATTCGGCTTTCTTTTCAATCACCTGGAGCATGTTTGTCAATCCTTGGATAAGGGTTTTGCCTTGACCACGCAAGGCTTTTCGACGATGATAGCGCGTTTTTTACGCTCCACTCTTGAAGGGTTTCGCATGAAACTGGAAGACAAAAAACGCGTGCTGAAGGAAATGGTTTTGCACCGCCGTTTCGAGGAACGTTGCTACCAAGCCTATATCGAACGCAAGATCGGTGGTTTCCTCCACCTCTACCCCGGCCAGGAAGCCTGTTGCAACGGTGTGATGGAAGCAGCGCGTCCGGGTTATGACTACGTCATCACCGGCTATCGCGACCACGTGCACGCCATCAAATGCGGCGCCGATCCGAAAGAAGTCATGGCCGAGCTGTACGGCAAGGAAACCGGATCCAGCAAGGGTCGCGGCGGCTCCATGCACATTTTCGACGTAAAGCACCGTTTCATGGGCGGCTACGCGCTGGTGGGCGGTCCCTTCCCGCTGGCGGCCGGCATTGCCAAAGGTATCCAGTTGAAGGGCGGCGACGAAATCGCCATCTGCTTTCTGGGCGATGCGGCCAACAACCAGGGCACGTTCCACGAAACCCTGAACATGGCCGCGTTGTGGAAACTGCCGGTGCTGTTTGTGTGCGAAAACAACCTGTATGGCATCGGCACCGCGATCGAGCGTTCCACGGCGATCGTCCATCAGCACAAGCGCGTATGCGGCTACGGCATCGAAGCCGCCGAGTGCGATGGCCAGGACATCGAAAAAGTCTACGACGCAGCCAAGATCGCGGTCAATCATGTGCGCTCCGGCAAGGGGCCCTATTTCCTTGAGCTGATGACCTACCGTTATCGCGGACACTCCATGTCCGACTCGCGCGGCTACCGCACCCGCGAGGAAGAAGAGGAATGGAAACAGCGCGATCCCATCTACATCCTGCGTGATCGACTCATTGCAGAAGGCGCCATGACCATGGCTGACTACGAGGCGATCGAGAAGGAAACCGATGCCTACATCGAGAACGAAGTCATCAAGTTCTCGGAAGAATCGCCTGAACCGCGTGCGGAGGATCTTGAAAAATACGTCTTCGCCGAACGTGACACGCAGCTGCGCTGGCTGACCGGCCAGGCATAGCGAGGCCACTCAAAAGTGTCACGAGCAGGCAAGAGACAAGGCGCGCGGCGCACAGGAACCGGAGTGTATGTGGGTATACATGAGGATTCCGAGCACCGCGCAACGCAGGATATTGGCTGCGCTGTAATTTTTGGGCAGCCTCGCAAGGGAGAAAAGACATGGCACAAATAATGTACTGGGAAGCCATCCAGCGCGCGCATGACGAGGAAATGGCCCGCGATCCGCTGGTCATCTGCATGGGCGAGGACATCGGCGTGGCCGGCGGCACCTACAAGGCCACCAAGGGCCTGTTCGAAAAATACGGCCCGCTGCGCGTGATGGACACGCCCATTTCCGAGGGCAGTTACACCGGCCTTGGCATTGGCGCTTCCTTCCTCGGCGTGCGTCCCATCATCGAGATCATGTCGGTCAACTTTGCCTGGCTGGCCATGGATCAGATGTTCAACTCCGCCGCCAAGGTGCGCTACATGTCTGGCGGCCAGCTGACCGCGCCCTGCGTGTTCAGGGCGGCCGGCGGTGCTGCCCATCAGCTCGGCGCACAACACTCCGCGCGCATGGAAAAAGTCTTCATGGGCATCGCTGGTTTGCGCGTGGTCACGCCATCCAACCCCAAACAGGCTTATGGCCTGCTCAAATCGGCCATTCGCTGCGACGACCCGGTGTTCATCAACGAACACGAGCTCATGTACAACATGAAGGGCGATGTACCCGACACCGAGTATTTCCATCCGCTGGAAGGTTCCGAAGTGACCCGCTCCGGCACCGATGTCACGCTGTTTGGCTACAACATTTCCGTGCACTGGAATCTGAAAGCCGCCGAAATTCTCGACAAGCAGTACGGCATTTCCGCCGAAGTGGTGGATCTGTATTCGCTGGCGCCGCTGGATCGCGAAGGCATCCGGAAATCAGTGGCCAAGACGCATCGCGCGGTTGTCGCCTGCGAAGACGAAGCGCCCGTATCGGTTGGTGCCGAGGTCATCTCGATCATCAACGAGGAATGCTTCTTCGATCTGGATGCCGCCCCTGTGCGCATCAACTCGGTCAACGTGCCCCAACCATACAACCACACGCTGGAAAAGGCCACGATTCCCAATCACGAGGACGTGGTGAATGCAGTGCTGAAGATGTTTGGCAAAGCCTAAACCTTTTTATCCGCGAAGGACGCGAAGAGGCGCGAAGAAAAACCAAGGATAAGTTTTACTTCGTGTTCCTTCGCGGATAAAGTTTTTTCAGGAAAAAAAATGTCCCAACACTATGCGATAACCATGCCCCAGCTTTCGGACACGATGACCGAGGGCGTGGTCGTCACCTGGGAAAAACAGCCCGGCGACAAAGTTGAACGCGGCGACATCGTGGCCACGGTGGAAACCGACAAAGCCATCATGGACGTGGAAGTGTTCAAGGCCGGTTATCTGGCTGGTCCGCTGGCGGAAGTCGGCGCCACCATTCCCGTCGGCGGCGCGCTGGGTTACATCACCGATACCGCTGGAGATCTGGCCATCGAGGCCAATGAAGTCGTGGAAGAAAAAGCCCAGACGGAAATGATTCCGCATCACGCGGGCACGCCCATCGTCATGCCGCAACTGTCGGACACCATGACCGAAGGCGTGGTGGTGACCTGGGAAAAGCAACCCGGCGATGCCATCAAGCGCGGCGACATCGTGGCCACGGTGGAAACCGACAAAGCCATCATGGACGTGGAAGTGTTCCAGGAAGGTTTTCTCTCCGGTCCCATTGCCGATGTCGGCAGCACCATCGAAGTCGGCCATCCCATGGGCTTCATCGTCACCGACGCCAGCAAGGTCAACGACACCGGCGTGACCATGGGCGCAGACCACAAGGTCAAGGAAACCCACCAGATCGCGCACAACGATACACCACGCACACCGACCACGCCGATTCCGAAATCTGCCCCTGCGACCGCACCCAATATCAGCCGTCCTGGCGCCGCACCTGCAGCGCGCGTGGCAGGCCGCAAAATTTCCCCCTACGCCCGCAAGC